>NZ_CAXAON010000026.1:0-91381 GCF_963970495.1 Pseudomonas sp. EA_65y_Pfl2_P78
TACTTGGTCGACAACTGACAATTTAAAAGTCAGCGTGTAATCGCGCTGACTACGTTTTGCGCCCGTATCCATTGCACCCTCCTGATAAGAAGCCAGAAGGTGTAAACCTTATTCAGGACGAGACACCCGTCAAAGAAAAGCCCAACAGGCGCCAAACCGCCTCAAACCACCGCTTCGGAACTTGCCTACAGCCCTCGGGGAAGTCTTCCGAGCATTGCACTCGTATAGACCAAACCATCGCCCAATAAAAAGCCGCGCATTTAGCGCGGCTTTCAAATGTGGTGGGCCCACACGGACTTGAACCGTGGACCAAAGGATTATGAGCCCGAGTTGGAGTGCCGTAGTCATTGGCCAAACCCAGAAAAACCAGTAGTTTCAGAGTGATGCTGTGTATATGTGCAGTAATAAAATCTGCCTAAATTGGACGGCTGTTGGACGGAAGAAAAGTCGTCCACATCCGATGCAGTAACCCCCTTCTCCCTCACCGCCCGTCGTGTTTTGTGTATCTATGTGCGTTACGTGTAGACATCTCATACACGGGATGGCAGTATGGATCTTAGGGAATGTCCCCTAACTAGAAGCGTTAACAACAGAGGCTAAGCCATGAATCGTCTAACCAGCCGAGTAACGAAAATATGAAATCGATGAGGTAAACCAGACCTAAAAAACCGTGAAAACAAAGGAAAGACCATGACCAGATCTCTATTGCGTGCGGAGTCCGCTGCAGCAGAAAAAACAAAACCCGTCCCGATCAACATGCGGGTCGATTTTAGGAAACGAGACTTGATCGATGTGGCCGCTGCCATGTCGGGAAGTGACCGAACCAGCTTCATCCTGGATGCTGCTTGTAAAAAGGCAGAGGAAGTCATCCTTGATCAGCGCCTGTTCGTCCTTGCCGACGATGACTTCGACGCTTTTGAACAAGCCTTACAGAACAATCCCGTAAGGAGTAACAAATGCTTAGAGAAACTGCTGCAAAGGCCATCTCGCTGGAGTTGAGCGCTCCAGTAAAACTGACTGAAAACCACGATCTGGAAACGTTCGATTGTGGTGAGGACTCTATAAACGAGTACCTGAAGAAAAAAGCGATCAAGGCCCAGATCGCAAAGACTGCCACCGTGCTTGTCGTTTGCATCAAGAATTCGAATACCGTCGTCGGTTACTACACATTGTCGAACGGTACGATCATGCGGGCAGACGTCGTACCCAAAAAGGCGCAGCGCAACTCTCCCGACCAGCACCCGATAACGATTTTGGGGCGCATGGGGGTATGTAAGACGCTCCAAGGTACTGGACTGTCGCTCGATCTGATTCAGGATGCCGTTCTTCGCGCGCTTACTGCCTCTGAAGAAGTCGCTTCCACTGCACTCGTAGTGCACCCGCTGAATGAAAGCTTGGTGGGGCTTTATGAGAAAGCTGGATTTCTTCGCTGTCCACAGCTGTCCTCAATCACGATGATGCTTCCCTTCACCTGATTGATGGCACACAGAAACTGGCCGTGCGTCCTGCGGCCAGTTATCTCCTTCCTCCCCCGCTTCGTTTCTTGCCTGCTTTGGCGTAAGCCGATGTCAAAGCAGTGCTCCATGTCGAGTCAGAATTTGAAAATGTCCATTGTCGCGAAGATGCCCGTTCACGTTGGGTTACAGCCGCTTTAGTGACAATCTGGCCAGCTTCGAAATTGCCCCTAGCGTTGACATGCTGAGCGTGGAAAAACCATGCAAATCCCTTTTTTCAAGGCGCATGCCTAGTCGTTACGGGGGGAAGGAAGTTCATCGCTTAGGTGGAATCCAGCTGCCGCCCCGTAAGATTTTTTCAATCCTCTGCAAAATGTTGCACTCAGTGAAATGGGCGATGCCCTCACGCGCCCCAATGTAGGCGGGCTGTTTGGAGGCGTTTGCACTCCCAGTTCCTTTGCAAAAAAAAATGATGTGAAGCCCGTCGGCGGGAGGGGGATAAGTGCTTTTTTGATCGTTTTTTTCTTGCGACGAAAATTTTCGGCAAATAGCAAAAGCCTGTGTGTATTGTGTGTATTCGCCTTTGACATAGTTATTATGTGTGTGTACTATACACACCATTGGAGCAGAGGGAGGGACAGGATGCGAAGTAGAGAAGTTATCGAGCTGTTGGTGGCGGATGGATGGGAAGAGGTGGCAGTCAGAGGGAGCCATCATCAGTTCAAGCATCCAACAAAAGCGGGTCGGGTGACGGTTCCACACCCCAAGTCGGAAATTGCAAAAGGAACGCTACACAGCATTCTGAAAACCGCCGGTCTCAAATGAGCCGGCCCTCCCACCGAAAGCTCTACTGCGGGGCTTAGGTGGGAAGGATAAAAACTATAAAAGTAGTAATGGTCTCACGGGACTTTTTGCTGGGGCTATGCAGATGCAAATGACGGGCGCGCCGAGCGCTCGCAAGGGAGAAACAGAAAATGAAATTTCCAGTCGTAATACATAAAGACGCTGAATCTGACTATGGGGTGACTGTGCCCGACGTGCCTGGTTGCTTCTCAGCCGGTAGCACCTTTTCGGAAGCGCTTGAAAATGTAAACGAAGCACTGGCGCTGCACTTGGAAGGGATGGTTGCTGATGGAGACGATCTACCTCAAGGGAAAGAGGTAGATGCACACTTAGCCAATCCGGATTATGACGGTGGTGTCTGGGCGGTGGTTGACTTCGATCTGACCCCGTATCTGGGCAAGTCAGTCAGATTCAACGCGTCTCTACCAGAGAATCTTTTGCTCCGTATTGACGAGAAGGTGAACAAGGATCACCGCTACGCCTCACGGTCTGGATTTCTGGCAACAGCAGCGCTCCGTGAGCTTGCTGTCTGAACAGACCAAGCTGAACACCTCAAAGGCGCCATGTTGGCGCCTTTCTTGTTGGTGCGCCAGGCATGGCGCGTTGCGCGCAGGCGCAACCAGCTTGGCTGTGGTGGCCACGCTGGTGACTTGGAGGTGAAAGTCCTCTACACACCCGGCAAGGGGTGGTGTTAGCCAGAGGCAAGGGGGTCGCGGGTGACTGCGAATCTGAAGGAGGCCCGAGGCAAAATGCTGGCCTGACGAACAGGAAGCGGATGAGGCGGTGCAGCGGGGTAAGGTAGCCAAAATTGCCAAAGCCCAATACTTGCACGGAGCGCTGTGACGTAGATCCGACAGACATAAGCAGGAAGGTCGCGCGAATTACCCTGGGAGATCTGCCCGTTTGACGATCACGATTACTTTCATGTGACGTCATTCAGCGGCCGTCCGGAGGAAACCGGGCGTCGTCTGATGGGCATCGTCGATAACAATCTGCGCAACGTGGTTTCGAAGGTGCTGCGAGTAGGGCGGGGAACGAAGCTGGTTAACAAAACGAAGGTGTAAGCCTTAGTCGTTGCACGTTGCTGATACAAAAGGCGGGGGCCGAAGCCCCTGCCGATGTTTCAATTACTCTATTTGAAGAATGATTCTATACAGCCGAATTGACCAATACGCCGTTTGTAACAAACGAATTAGTTCTTCTGGAATGAAACGCTTAAGCGATCGGAACATGATTCATAACTCCCAGGTTAATTTCCGCATCGTTAGTGTTAACGATGCTTCAAGCAGCACTCAGGCAAAGCAGTCAGCAGACGTTGTTGGTTTATTAGTTCGTGTTTAACCGTAACTAATTATCCTTCTTACGAAAGTTTTTGCGGTTTTGTAAAATCCGCAGGGTTGACTGCTCCACCGGTACGCCATAACCTTTTGAATTGTCTAGAGTCAAAAGTTGTAAGGCGTCGAGTGCTGGGATCAATCTATCACAGGATTGAGCCTTGGAAACCACCCGTCGCGATTGTGGAAAGGCCCGGCCCCGCCCGGGCCTTTCTGCATTCTACGGCCGGCCGACATAGAAATCCCGCCGGCGGTGACATGGCAATAACCGCAAACCTCGACAGTTAGCGGGTTTTCCCCCGCCGGCATAAATGCGGCGGTGGCCACCGCCTACTAAGCGAATATGTGAGTTGTATTACGCTAGAGACGTACAGCGATCCGACGAACGGTCGCCGCCGGCGGAAGTATATTTCCCGGCCCGGGCGGAAGTTGTTGGCCGGCGGGGAAAGTTATCCACATTTGTCCCAGCACATCACGTTCGAATTGCTATTGCTAAATCACGCAGAACTCGCTTGTCAAAGAGTAACTGGAGATAACTTCGCCGCTAGTGCCGCCACTTTGGTTGCTCTTGTTGTGAAGCCAGTGGCATCGCTTGGACTGGGTGTTGGGCCTGGTAAATGAGTATGCGCCGCTAGTTGTACGTTCATCTCTTGCAGCAGGTCGAGTGTGTCGCACACCACTTGGAAAAGATTCACTCTTTCGGAACCGATCCAGTTTTTTGGCGCCTGCATCCGCTGGCTGACACCGGCCACGCTCTTGCGCAAGCCTTCAATCCGCTCCTGCATGTCCCCGCCTACTGTGGCGTTGTGCTTCTGCCCCACAACCAGATTCAGATCCCGGCCCGTAGCCTGGTGCAGATCGTCCACCGCCGCCAGGCTCGCGGATCCGCCCGACAGCAGCTTCAACGCGCCCAACGCCTCGATCTTTTTCACCCCACCCACGGACTCGGTCGAGTGGTCATCGATCGTCTGCGTGTGGCTCTGGAACTGCTCGCGGTTCTCCAGGGCTTCAACTTCACGCTCGATCGCCTGATCCCTGATCTTGCCATCGGTCTGGCGCAGCCAGTTGCCGTCAGCGTCGACGCGCTGCTGGGCGGCTTCGCTGTGCTGCCACACCTGATCACCTTTCGGCACCTTCGGCATGCTCAGCCCATGCGGCAAGATCGATTGAATGTAGGGCTTGTTCGGTAATCCGTAGGCGAAGCACACCACCACCCGCGTGCCTTCCTCCGGAAAGGCGTAAATGCCCATTTCCTCGCCACCGGTGGGCAACGGCAACGGAACACCGGTGAGCGGCAGCATGGCCGGATCCGGCTCATCGTCCGGGCCGAGTACGACAATGTCCACGGCGTAGCGCGGGCGGAAGTCGTCACAGAGTCCAGCGTCCGCCGGCGCGTCGGCCACGGCGGTAACCCGGGCGAAGCGCGGTAGGTGATAACCACCGGTGAGTTCGGGGAATTGGCGCTCTACAGCGCGGCGGATTGCGTCTTCCATCGGATGGCCATCTGGTCATTGGCAAGCGACACCGTGGTGACGCGCTCGCCGTTGTTGATCGTTGCACCTGGTCGCAACCCGGGAAGGGCCGCGACCATCGCGCTTTGGTTGCCCTGGTAGCCGTCGAACAGCTCCGTGGGGATTTGCAGCGGCGCCCGGGCGCCAAAAAAGCTGTCGGCCCAACCGCCGGCGAAGACTTCACCATTGCCCAACTGGTGCCAGGTGAAGTCGGGAATGCTGAATACCCGGGCCAGACTGTCCATCGCCTGGTAACCGGCGGCGAGGCTGTAGAAATACGGCGACTTCACGCTCGCATAAGGCCGATCGGGAACGCGAAAGCGCAGACCGGTTTGCTCGCTGACCTCGGCCAGCACCGCACGCAGATCCACATGACGCAGGTTAAGCGGCAGCGGGTTGGCCAGCACGGCAGCCAGCTCGCGGCAAAACAGAACCTGCTCGACCGCGTTCGCGGCGGTGCAGCGCTCGACGTAACCGATAAAGTGACGTTGCAGCGTGCCTTCGTTGTAGCCGATATCCAGCGTCACCAAACCTTTCAGCGGTACCGAAGATTGAACCGTGAAGTTCGCCCGGCCGGGACTGGTGGCGTCCAGCCGAACGTCTTCCTTGATCAGCGCGATCGGCGCGCCATTAATGGCCAACACCTTGTGCAGTTTCACGTCGGCTCACTCCCGCCCAGCCACTTGTCCACGCGGCCCAGCACCTTTTCGAAGCCGCTCAGCGCGGGGTTTTCATCGGTAGCCTCGCCATTGCCGGCAGTACCACCGCCCTCCCCGACAGGTCTGCCCGGGGCGCCTTGGGCGTTGACCTTGTTGCTGGCGCGCCGGCCTTCGACTTTTTCCGGATTCGATTCACGCTCGCTCAGCGTGAACTGCACCAGCCAGGCTTTCAGGTTGTCCGCTTCCCGGGCGCTGATACCGTCCGAAAACTCCACCTGGCGCACGCCGAAGGCCTCGGCCGTGTCGTTGACGATCCGATAAAGGTGAAGCTGACCACCGCTGGCCGTGGTTTCCGCCAGGCGCAGCAGATCCGTCAGTTGGGTTTTATCCACAAACGCAATCATCAGCGAAACGGTCAGCGTCTTGGGCTTGAAGCCCTTGTGGGCCTTGTCGGTGTTGCTGGTCTGGCCGGACATGTCGCCGCTTTCGATACGCAGGTTGGCGGTGACCTTGAGGTTCTTCCCTTGGACTTTTTGCCCGTCGAGTAGCAGCGTCATAGGCCCACCAGCTCCTGTACGAAGCTCAACCCCTGCTTGCTGCCCACCAGGAGCAGCCCGGCGCACTGAATCCATTCGTGGCCCGGGGCATCGCCGGCCAGCAGCTCGTGGCGCAGTTCGCCGGCGTTGCCCGGGCCGATCAGCCGTGCGCGCATGCTGACGTCAGGATTTCCCCCAGCCAGCAGTGCTTTCAGGTCAGCCAATTGCTGATCCCGCCCTTGTTGCTGGGCGCTCTTGCGCGCTGCCAGCGCAGCCAGATCGGCCAACGGCGAACTGTCGGCGGCGTAGCCCTCCAGCACTGCCAATTGGCCCGCCATGGATTGCTTGGCGGCTTTGACCACGGTGCAGCGCTCCAGCGGCAAACCCTGCCAGCGCGGCAAAGGGCCGGCGCCGGGGATCTCCCACTTTTCACTTTCCAGTTTCATCAGGTGTTGCGCCCGGCGTTCGGTGCGTACCAGGTCAGGAATCGGCAGCAACGCATTGAACCGCGCCAAGCTGCTGGCGAGCTGCTCCAGCCGTGTGCCCAGGAACAAGATCGACAGCGCGTATTGCGGCCCGGTCGGGCGCCCGCTGTCGCTGGCGTCCTCCAGCTTGTTGGCGAGATGTTCCAGCACGTTCGGCGCGGACAGAAAGCGCTGGTAGCCGGTGCCCTGGCCGACCCCACTTTGGAACGGCGTCACCACCAGACAGGCCGGCACCTGACCCAACTGGTCGGCCAGCGCTGCGCGTCCGGCCGCGATCGCGCCTTTGGCCGCGTCACCGACCGGCCCTGGGCTGGTGTTGGCCAACCCGCTCAGTCCTGCCAGGCGCTGGGCGGTGCTGACCAGCTCGCCGCCGGCCAGATCCTTGGCCGCTGACAGCCCGCCCATCCATTGCGTGGACTGCTCTGGCCAGCGCATGGTCACCGGTGCCCAGGTCATGCCGGCGGCGTCCAGGTGATGGCTTTCATTGCCTTGAGGTCTTTGTCTTTCAGCGCTTTTGCGACGGCTTGGCGCAGTGTCTCCGCGTGCTGTTGGGCGGCTTGGCGGAAGCGCACCAGGTCGTGGCTGACTTTCTGCAACTGGGCGATCGTGTGCGGCAGGAAAGTCATTACCTGATGAGCGTCATAACATGGATAAACATCGTCCATACCCAGCAACACTTGGCCATTCAAGTTCACCAGGTCATCGATAGCACTGCTGTAGCGGTAAGACTCGCCCAAGGCGCTGGAATTGAAGCCGCCGGCGATGTAGGCCGCGCAGTCGGTCGCGATCACTTGCAGTTTCTTGTCCTGGAGCGCGGCCAACACGGTATCGATGTCATCGATCCATTCACCGTTCTTCCAGATCTGATTCGCCTTGGGTTTCTTCATGGTGTAGCCCGCCGGCACGGATTCGAAGCCTTCCAGCGTGCGCGCCTCACCGGTGGCGATGCTGTACACCACCGCGCCGCCGAAGTAGTCCACCAGTTGCCAGTCTTGGCCATTCCACCAGGCGGCTTTTTGCTCAGGGATCGCCGGCGGCGGGATCTCGATGCACCCGCCGGGGATCATGTAAACGCCGGGTTCCAGCGGCGATTCGTCAGCCTTCACGGCACCAATGAAAATGCCGAGGCGGTCGGTCTGATAGACGAGTTTGTCAGTCATGCTCGATCTCAATACTTAATGCAGAAAAGTAGGGCCATGTTTTTCGGCCGGGTTTCGGTACCGCCAGCGGCGGCTACAGTGACGCCGTGGGTGTGGGCGCCGCCGGCACCAATGCCAACGTTGTGCGCGTGGTTACCGGCAGCATCCATCCCGATGTTGTGAGCGTGCTGTCCGGCCCAAGAGGTTTCGTGCGCACCAGCGGCCTGTTGAACGGAATTGATTCCTCCGGCGCCTTGACCAATACCTGGCGAGCTTGGAGCAGAGTGGTTATGCGCGCCTTGGGCATCAGTCCATGCGCGGTGAGCGTGGTTGCCTTGCGCATCCGTCCAAGCGGTGTGGCCGTGGTCACCGACCGCTGCGGCCGAGGCCGTGTGCCCGTGAGCGTGGATCATCATGTCCTGAAAGGTGCCGAACACCCGCGCAGGATCAAGGCCGCGCCCGTCGTCCAGCCCCCGAAGAAACAAGCCTCGCAGATCCGGCAGACCGAACGTCGTGGAGCCATCACCCTCGCCGAACACGACACCGATGCGCGCAAACAGACCCGCGAACGCGGTGCGCGACACCACGGCGCCGTTGCACTTGAGCCAGCCCGGCGGCGCCGCGTTCATCGCGAACGCTGAAACCATGCCTGTCAGCGAGTCGCCGACCTGTTTTTGCAGCTTGTTCAGGGCAGCGGTCGACGCCACGATCTGACTGCTGTTTGTCGTTGGGTCGTCGCTGATTGCGTTGGGGAGGTTGCCCAACCCGACGTCTTGTTTGGTCGTGCCCCGGGCGCGCAGAGTCGCGTAATCACCATCACGCGCCGCGAAGTGTTGAACGAGTGGCCCAGCGATTGGCTCGGGCAGGCGTTCGTCCCAGAACGCCATTGGCGGTGTGTAGTGGGCGATCCGCACGCAGTAATGGCGAACGCCGGCGGCGTCGGTGTAGTCGGCTTGTTCGCCATAGACGACTTTCCACGTCGCAACCCGATCGTTTGACTGCCGTTCCAGGCAGACGTCGAGAGTGATTTTCCCTTCGGGAATCACACCGTTGATCGGCAGAGGCTTCGCCAGAAAAACCCGGATGCCTTCGATGTAGGCGGTACCCGGGTTTAGCTGGAATCCATCAGCGGTCTTTGCAAAAGCCAGCGAGTCACCGAAAAAGCAGGCGCGCCCATACACGTCGCGGTTACTCAGGCGCTCGCGCTCATCGATGCCGGCAAGGCGCACCGTAAAGTCATGCTGCCAGGTGCTGGCATCGACCGTGACACCCGTCAGTTGCATGGCACCGTCAAAGGCCACCAGAAAGTTTCGCGTGACGTTGTTGCCGATCTGCTGGGGCGGGATGTTCTTGCGCTTTTGTTGCAGCGGCACGTAGGACACAGCGAACAGCAGGCCGTCCGCGTCCTCAAGGCCCACCCAGTTAAAGTCCCAATCGCCGATGTCCGACCCCAACTGGGCGCTGTAGACGATCTGGTTGGGGTTCACAAAGCCGGCGTTTTCTTTCGGGATGTCGTAGACGTGAACAATCTGCCCTGCGGGCGGCTTGCCGGCGGCGCGATCCACCGGTACGTCCGGATCTAACAAGGGCACATTGGCAAAGATGAACTTGCTGATGATCAGCGGCTTTTTCTGGCTGTGCTTGAGGGCGATCTGGCCTTCACCGGCCAAGGTAATACTGGCGCTCACGGTGCGCTCCTACAGGCTGGCGACCAGCGTTTGCTGGTCGTCGTTAAAGTCGATCAGGGCCATTTGCAGCCCCATGGGAGTGATGGTCACGAAGTCATAGCGCCGGCAGGTGCGGCCGTATTGCTGGATCAGTACGCGCAACAGCTCTGGATTCAGTGACAACTGAGAGTTGCTGAATTTGAGTAACACGACGTCCCAATCCCGATCGGGCTGGCGTTCCTCGATCTCGACGTAACCCACGCCGAGGCGCTCGAAAATGCGTTTCATGCCGGCGGTACTGCCGGCGTCGACGGAGTTGATAAAGGCGTATTTCACACGCAGCCGGAACAGGGATTCCGGTTCACCTTGAAAGCGCGTCACGTCGCGCTGCCAGGCCCACAGTTCAAGGATGCTCATGTGGCAGGTGTCGGGATCGATCTGCGAATAGGGCCAGCGCAGCCAACCGGTGACGGTTTCCCACCACGCCTGTGCAGCGCTGACCAGCTTTGAAAGCTCGGAGCCTTCAAGCCAGAACGGCAATTTGAGCTTGATCACTGCATGGTCACCGACAAGGTTTGTAGGCGAGGGATCGACAGACCGTTCACCAAATCCACGATGGGCGTGATCTTCACCGCCTCAATACTTGGGAACTGCTCGTGCAGTTCTGTCACCAGACGGCTTTTGCTGAATCGCGATTGTGGGTAAGTCAGTGTGGGCTGGTAGTCGCGGGGCGTGCTCTCGCGAAAAGCAGCACGGACAAAGAATTCCACGTCCTGTTTCAGGGCGGTGTTTTGCTCCGGCGTCTGGTTGGGAAAGGGCCATATGGTCAAGAAGATGTTGTACGCAAGTTCTGGCATGGCCATCGCCAGCAGATCATCACCATGTCCGTGATTGCCCTGGTCACGAATGTGCGCGTTGATCTGCTCCAGATAGCTGTCCGCCGGCACGCCTGCATCAAACAGCACATAGGCGTTCGCACTGCCCGGCCCACGCGGTGCGCCGTGTTCGAAATAGACGCCATCCGGACGCACGCCCGGGAAGGCTGAAATCATGGCGCGATACACCGCGTCGGTGTGCCACTGGTTGACCGCCGAGAACTGGTTGCGCACGCGCAAACGCAGTTGGTCGTTCGGCTCCGGATCTGCGCCTGGTGACTCCAGCCAACCGTCCTTGTTCACCACCTGGACAATGCCGGGAATGGGCACGGGCAGGATGGCGTAGTAACCCGGGGCGAGGTTGAAGCCACTGCCGGACTCGACCGCCTCCACCGGCACGTCCAGTTGCAACTGGCCCGCTACGAACGTCGCCGGCGCCGTGGTAATCAGTTTGTAGACGTTGCCGTTGATGGCGGCCGACTGCACCACAATGCCTTTTTCCAGCTCCAGAACGCCGTCCGGCAAAGCGCGGGTAAACAGCAAGGTGCCACGGGCTTTGGTGGCGCCCTTGCGCTCGACATTGACCGCCCATGCGAGCATGTCCAGCCAGGCGTCCACCGCCGTTTTCACAAAGAAGTTCGGCAGCACCGTCAGACACAGAAAATCCAGCAGCCACAACACTGGCTTGGTCACCAGTGCGGTCATCACCCGCCAGAACGGGGAATAACTGCTGGTGTTGGCCACCTTGGCGCCCTGGGCTTCCACTTCCTTTTCCCACGCAGCCTTCAACCCGGCCTCGGTGGTCGGGATGCCAGCGTCGGCAATCACCTTTTTAAAATCGACCTGGCTCACAGACTTACCTCAATCGAACCGAATTTCAGGGTTTTTGCAGTGACCAGGTACACACCTGGCTCCTGCTGGGTGATGCGTGCCGTACCGGGCACCAGGCGTTGGTCGTCCTCCACCAACAGTTCCAGTTGCTGGATGCAGTCGCGTTGGCGCAGCCGATCGCGCTCAGCCACCAACGTCACCAGCAGCCCGCTGTCGCGGATCATGTGCGCGATGTCCTGGGCGATGCAGGCACGGTCATCGATGAGGCGCGGCTGATGCGACGGATCCAGCGCCAGGTCGTTGTTGATGATCAGCAGGTCTATGTACTCGCTCACCCACCCACCCCCATTGCGAGCATGTTTTCCAGCTCCAGCGGGTTCATCGGTTTGGCGGTTTGAATATTCACGTTCTCCACATGCGTGCCCTTGTTCTGGCTGCTGTTGTTGTTCTGAATGCTCGTCAACAGGCCACCGGGCGGCACCGCTGAAGGGCGCGCCGGCGAAAGGCTGGGGATTGCCGCGTTGATGGTCTGCTGGGCTTTTTGCGCGGCGTTGGCGGTGTCGGCGGCATTGGTCGCCGCGTCGACGCCGGGCACTTCGGGCATGCCGCCAAGACGCGCCTCGATGTTCACGCCGGGGATGTTGTTCATCAGCTCGATCAGGCTGTTGATGGCCTTCTGAAAAACACTGACGATGCTGTCCCACGCGGTCTTGACCATGCCTGACCATCCGCCTACGGAGCTGAACCAGTCGGACAGCTTCTGGAATTGCGCGGCGACGAACTGGAACGCCGCCGTGTTCATCAGGGCAGACGTCCATTCGTCCCAGTAGTAAATCGCGACGGCAACGATCGCCACCAGGACAGCGATCCCCATCACGATGACGCCGATCGGGTTGGCCGTTAGGGCAAAGTTGACCAGCCAGATGGCGCCCTGCCACAGCAACATCGCGCCGCGAATAATGCGCAGTGCGGCGCTCAGCGTGTAGATCACGGCGACGTAAGTCAGCATCGCCAGCTTCTGCAAAATGAAGGTCGCGGCAATTCGAAGGTTAAGCAGCCGGACAACTTTCCAGACTGTCACCAGACTCAGCCAGGCCATCTTCGAGACGCCCACCACCACGGTCAGCAACGACAGAGCGCCGACAATCACCATGATGGTCAGCGTGGTGATACCGATCACCCGCGTAATGTTTGGGAACAGCGTCGACCAGCGCACCAGGGTTTTGCCGATATCCACCATCTTGTTCATAAACGGGGTCAGTACCGGGATCAGCACCTGGCCAAACACCACACGCATGACCTCGACCAGGGACGCCCATTGCTGCCATGGGTCGACCATTTGCTGGGCCATCTTCTCGGCGTTCTCCAGCCCACGCACATTGCCCAACTGCGCGATGCCGTTGCGCAGTCGATCCGTATCCTTGGCCAGCGCGCCAATCACCTGCGCACCTTCACCACCAAACGCCTCCACCAGCTTGGCTCCGGTCGAGGCGGTGGTTAGATCACCGAACTTGCCCTGGAGCTTGTCCAGGATGGTCATCATCGGCAGGAGCTTGCCCTGCTGGTCGGTGAACTGCATGCCCAGCTTTTCCGAGGCGGCGCCGATGTTCTCGAAAAACGCCTTGTAGCGTCCGCCGGCGTCGCCGCCTTCCATGGTGCTGCTCAGGGTGCCGATCACCGCCATCTGTTCGGCCAGATCCACGCCGGAGGTCGTAGCGATCGCGCCGGCCTCCTTGAAGGCGTCTTTCATCGCCGCGCCGCTGGTGCGGAACAACTGCACCGCCAGCGCGGTTTGCCCGCCGAGTTTTTCCACCCACGCGCCTTTGCCCATCGCATCGGCTTGGGACTTTTGCAGGTTGTAGAGCGTGCCGACGTATTCGCCCATGGTTTCGGCGTCGGATTTGGTGGCCTTGGCCAGCAGGTTGCTGGTGTTGGTAAAGACGGCGAGCTGGTTGCCGGCAAGCCCCTTGATAGCGCCCTCGATCAGGTACGCCGAGGCCACAAAGTCCTTGGCGTTCTCGCCGTAGTTCACCGCGAACTGCAACGACTTGGCATTGAGCGCAGACAACGCATCCTCGGCCACGCCCAGCGATCGCACGTCGCCCAGGGCGCGATTGACCTCCAATGCTGGTTCCATGGAAGCGCGAATCCCGACCACGGCTGCCGTCACGCCGGCCATGCCCAAACCGATCGTTTTGATGTGCTTTTCGCTCTGCTCGGCAAGGTCGGAAAAACCCATTTTCACCTTGCCCAGGGGGCCGGTGACCTTGTCCTGCAAGCTGAGAATGAAAGCCAGGCTGGCGCTACGGTCTGCCAAAGTCGTTACCCGTTCAGCGCAAGGGCGATGCCGTTAGCCACGGCAAACTCCATGCGTCTCCAGTGTTCGTCCTCCAGCCACCTGGCCGTTCCCATCGCCTCGGGCGTGGGTTCGACTCCAGGTAGCCAGCGGTTCGTCAGGGCCATGAGCTGGCCCAGTCCGTTTTCGCTTAGGCGCTCAGCGTGCTCGAGCGCTTTTTTACGATCACCTCAACGTTGGGTGCGTATTCCTCCAGCAGCGCGCCGGCGATCTGCATCACCATCACCGGGTTGGCCAGCAGCGGTTTGAGCGTGGCTTTTTCGTCCTGCTTGACGGTGGTCATCAGCAGGTTGTTGCCCGGTGCGACCTTGTTGGTTTGGGTCAGTGCGTTGAAGTATTTGGTGACGTCCGCCGGGGTCAGGTTGAAGGTGAATTCCTGCTCGCCGACTTCCAGGGTGATTTCGGTGTTCTGTTGGCTCATGGGGTTGTTCTCTTGTTGAGGTTGGAAAAAGTGGTGTCCTGGTGTGCCGGGGATCGCCGGCATACGCCACGGACGTATTGCTGGAGTCCGAGAATCATTTGCCGGCTTAGGGCGAGCTGATCTCGGAGGGTGAAATAATCCGGTCGAGCGTCTGCTGCGAGTTCGGCGCGTCCTGCATCAGCCACGCGGGCGGTGCCGGTGGTGGCGGGCACAGATCCGGCGGCGGGACAGTTGGCCCGGACGTACAACCGGCCAGTGCCATTGCCAACAGCGCGGCGCAGGCGCTTGTTTTCAGTGAGCGCATCGTTCAATTCCTTGGTGTTTCGTTGGTCGATCGCATCGCGCTCCGCGAGCATCTCGCCGGTGATGCGGGCCGCTTCGCGCAGGCCATTCACTTCCCATTGCGCGCTGTCGCGCTCGCGCCTGGCGTCGTCGCGCTGATCGGTCACCCGATCAAACGCCACCCACAACAACAGGGCGAACAGCAGCACGAACGGCGCCAGGCGCAACGGGGAAAGGCTCATCGCAGGCACAGCTCCACTTCAGCCAGCCGGCGGTTGTGCAAACCTTGAACGAAGCGCTTGCGGCCCTGGGCGTCAGTCACATAAGCCCACACCGGTGTCTTGCCGTCCGGAGCCCAGGCCAACGCTTTGCAGCCGTCAGTGATGCGTCCGGCGTTGATCAACGCCACCGCCCGACTGGCGCAGGTGCTGGGCACGCCAACGTTGTGGCCATGGCTGGTCAAAGCGTCGAAAGTGTTCTGGCGCACGTCCGGGTTGGTGATGCAGTCGGCGAGCTGTAATTGCCCTTTGCTGATTACCAACTGCTCCACCTCGGCACACCGCTCGGGCGACCAGTAATCACCGACCACCACCGGAAACGGGCTGGTGTGTCGGGTGATGCCTTTGCACACGGTCGGCAGACCACGGGCCAAGTTGTCGGCATAAACAGTGTTCTGGCCGTTGCCTTCCCAAGTGCCCAGGAACGCCACCAAAGAGGCGCTGGCCAAGGTCACGGCGCCGGCCTGAATCTTTCCGCGCAGGCTCATGGGAACCACACCCGCAACAGCGCCGGCACCGCCATTTGCAGCACGGCACCAACCAGCGTGAGGATGGTCAGCAAGCGACCGACCTTCGCGCCAATGTCGTTTACCGCGACCGTCAAATTCTGCTGGCCGGCGTTGAGTTCTGACAGTTGCCCCGCCATGTGTTCGAACCCCTGTTCCAACTTGGTCACGCGGGTCGGCACAGTTTCGTGGCGGTCTTCCAGCTCGCCCAGCCGGTGTTCGAATACGGCGAACTTCTGCTCCAGCGATCCGAGACGTGAGGCTTCAGTCGTCATCAGCGTTTACTCCGCTCTGAAACTGATTCGCAAGGTGTGCAGCGGAGTATTCCGCCCAAGGCTCGGCGTTGTTCGGGGATTGGTTTTTCGCAGTCCAGGCAGTGGATGCGGCTCGGCCCCGAGGGGCGCGGCCGCGCCAGTTGCGCCTTTATGGCCTGCTCACGCTCCAGCAGCTCCAACTTCGCGGCCTTTTCGAACCAATCCCCCATCAGCGCAGCCCCTCGATCTCGGTAGCGTCGAGGTACGGAACGCCATTGATGTGGATAAAGTCCGGACTGGTGACGTCGAACGGCACCTTGTGCTTGGTCTTCTCGCCGCCTTTCGGATCGATCGACAGCAGGCTGGAAATTTTCACCTTGCAGCCGAACGCCTCTACGCGCAGTTCCTCGTCTTCGCCGGCCTTGGCGAAGAACACCGCGTCAAAAGGCTTGAGCTTGCGAAAGCTCCCCGCCGATCGCGCCGCATCGATCAGTAACTGAAGGTTGGAGCTGTCCAGCTCCAGTTCGCCGGCAGCGGCCACGTCGCCCTCCACGTAGCCGTCAGGCACGCCCCGGGTTTGGGCCACGGCCGAGTTGTCGGTGATGTCCAGGGTGCAGCTCTCGACGTGCAGCGACAGATCGCCCAGGCTCACGTCGAAGTTCTTGCCGCCAATTTTTGCCATGGGGCGTTACTCCGTTTTGTCAGTGGAAAGATCCAGGGCAATGTTCGCCGTGAGGTCTTTCGGGCAGTTGAGGGGTTTGAGCTTGATGTAGGCCGCGACCTTGGTTTTGCTCAGCCATTCCAGTACCAGGTCGCCGTCTTTCGGCGGCTCGATATCGCCGGGGAACACCTCGCCGTTGAACTTGATCGACTTGGCCATGGCACGCAGTGGCGCCATCAGTTGGTTGGTGTTCACCGCCATGCTGTTGGGCGTGTTGTTCAAGCGACGATCGGCAACGCGGCGGATCAGCAGCGGGCGGATCTGGCGAGCGGCCTTGTCGGTGATGCGCAGGTATTCCACGACCTGAAAGTCACTGCCCGGGGTGTCCAGCATGTTGCAGTCACCCCAATACACGCCCGGATAGTCCGGATAGGTCTGCGACACGGAAAACCGCGCTCGATCCAGTTCACTGCGCACAGCGGACGGCAGCGGAATCAGCTCGCTATCGACGGGCACCTGGCCCAGTCCCAGCACCGGGCCAGTGGCGACCCGCATCGGGCTGTCAGCGATGCTCACCGCCGAATTGGCCAAGCGGCCGGCCAACACACCCAAGTCGTTACCGTGCAGTTGCGGTACCGGTGAAACGCGCGGCGCAGTGAGTCCCGCCACCAAAGCCTTTTGCTCGGTGAGGTATTGCGCCCAGGTCTGGTCGACGGTGATGCCGGCGGTGCTTGCGAGAAAGAAAACACGGCGCCCGTAGGTGTTGTTCAGGGCAACAGCGGCGTCATGCATGGCCGACAGTTCGTCTGCCTTCGTGACAGGCTTGGTGACTATCACCGCCTCTACCGACACGCCCTGTTGCTGGGTTTTCTGCAACGCGGTGGCCCAGTCGCCTTCGGCACCGATCGGGGCGGCAAGACAGGCCCAGCGCTGGCCGCCGTTTTGGCGTGCGGCCGTGATTTGGGTTTTCAGGTCGCTGGCTGGAATGCCCAGGGCGGCGTCCAGGTCGCTGTCGGTGTTCAACGGGATGAACTGGCCGACGTTCTTGGCGGCGGGGCCGATGAAAAGAAAGTAACGCTCAACCTCAGTCACGGCACCCTGGCCTAGATTGAGATTGTCGACGGTGACTTGACCGAGTGCCATGCAGTGCCTCGTTAGCGGGGTGAAGTTAGGATTTGTTGGAAGACCTGGTTAACCAGCTCGCGGGTTTCGTTGCTGGTGGCCACGCCGAGGAACTGACGTTTTGGCAGGGTGATGTCCCAGCTTTGCGCGCCGGATGTCTCGGTTTTCTCGCCATTCAAAATACGAATCAGCAGACCGGCCTTGGCGTAGTTCACATGCTGTTGAATCCACGCCACGGACGGCCGCGCCGGCTTCTTTTTGCCCTTCTGCCGAACGCTGAATCCCAGACGGCGCAGGCGTTTCGCCTGTTTTTCCGTGCAGGCGATACCCGGCGCAACGGCGTTCCAGCGCTTCATTTGGGCAGCGGTACGCCGCTCAGTGACGCCGTTGTGTTGCTGCGTGGCGACCCAGCGAGTCAGGGCGTTTTTCCAGCCCAGTTCGGCCTCGTCGGCACTGACCCGCGTGACTTGCAGCAGCTTGGCCAGACCGGCTTCCATCTTTTTCTTGCCCTTGGCCGATCCCTTGCGTTCGGCGAACGGCGAGCCGTCGACGTTCTGCTGAGCGCGTTGACGCTTGCGACTCATCGATCGCACGCGCTTGGTCACGTTGTTCAGCAGACGCCGGCGCAGCTTGGGCGGCAGCTCCAGCAGTGCCAGTTGAGCGTCGACGTTGAGTAAGCCCCTGACATCGAGGTCGCACGGATTAGCGCTCACCGGTGGCCACCTCGCCACGCTCGGCAACCCAGAGGTCAAACGGGAGGAACGCCCAGCGTTTGCCGAAGGCCTCGACCTCACCGCCCGGCTCTTCGGCCAGATATTGCGGCTCGACGAATTCCAGGGTGATTTCCACGTCGAACAGGTCGTTGTCCAACGGCTCAACCGCGAACTCCGGCGCCGGTAATTCGTACCGATCGCGATCGGTGTCGTGGTTCTCCAGCCAACTGCCCACCAGGGCCATCAGCCGCGCAGGATGGTCGGCGAATCGCTCCAGGATGATCGCGGCGCGATAGTGCATGTCGGCAAAGTGCATGCCGGCGACGTCGGGTTTCCAGATCAGCGAGAGCTTCACCTGCTCGGTGAAACTATCGAGTTGTTCAGGCTGGACTAGGCGACGTTCGCGCAGGTACGCGGTTAGACCTTGCAGCTTGATCACAGCAACACCGCCGTGATGCGGCCACGGCCTTGTAGCACCCGGACGGCCTGCTGGCTGAACGCCAAAAAGGTTTCGCCGCGCTCGGGCAATTCCTTGCCGATGTTTTCAGCGCTTTCGCGACGGTTCACGGTCGCGAACTGGGTGAGCAAGCTGGCCTTGGCGCGGCAATACACGGCGCGCTTGTACGTCGCTGCGTGAAATGTGCGCTCAGGTAGCACCGTGGTGTCCGCAGATTCCACTGTGGTGACACCAACGTTCTGCCATTGGCTTTTACGCTTGGCCAGGTCGCGGTTGACCTCAATCATCGCGGTGTTCAAATCAGTGACCAGCATCTCGACCAGGTACTCCGCCGGCAGGCGGTAACCCTTCTGGAACTCGGACACGGAGAGGTTCGGCCAGAAGCCGTCGTTCTCAATCGCCTGTTCCACAAAGGTGGTGGGGTTCCCGGAAAAGCTCATTGCTAGCCACTCAAATAGGGGCGGGAAAACTGTTTCAGTGGGTCAGGGCCATAAATGGTTGGCTCACATCCACAGTTTCTCGCCGGGGGGGGGGGTAGTCGGTTATTCGGCGGCTTTGGTGGCCAGTTCTTTTGCCAGCGCTTTACGAGCGCCTTCCAGGCGTGTGCCCACGCCGGCGGCGGGGTGCAACTCAGTGGCACGTTCAAAGTGGGTGATGGCTTTCGCCCATTCCTTGGCGTCGAGCGCACGGATGCCGATCAACTTGTGGTACTTGGCCGGGATCTGTTCGGTCAGATCCCATTCACCATCCACGAAGGGCAGCATGTTGCTCAGGTACGGCTCGGGGTTGCGACCGCACTTCTGCTCGTTTTCGGCCCACTCAATCACCGCATCGCCAACGAAGGTTGGGATGTCACGCTTGAAACGCTCAGGCATGGGTTGCCCTTGCCCGATGGCGAACATTGCTACTTCAAGGCCCAATTCGAACTGCTCGGTGTCGAACAGCCAGACCATGACTTGCACCAGCACCGAGTTCGGGTGGTTCAGCCCGGAATCGCGGTAGCGCTCGACGTAATCCATGTATTTGGGTAGCAGTTCGTCGCGTTTGAGCTGCTGGCGGCTGGCGAGGTTGTTCATCTCGCTGAGACGTTCCAGATCGATCGCCAGCGCGCCTTCCATCAGCTTGAGGTGCTTTTGCGCATTGGCTGGACTGGCCAGGGCAGTGCTGGAGCTGTAAGGCTCGACCGTTGCCACTGCCGCCGGGCCTAGCGCGAGAACACGCCGTTTGTGGGCCAGGGCAATGCTCACGGCAGCAGCTCCAGGTTGCCGGCTTCGATGGCCGCGAATTTTTCCAGTTGCTCGATCACGTAGCCCTCGTTGCGGCCGTTGTAATCTTCGACACGGGAGCGTTTCGGGTTCTCGATCAGGTGACGGCGCCAACTGCTGTCCTGGAAGTACAGCGAGAGGTTGTCCCAACTGGTGACCACTAGGCCCGTGGCTGGAAAGTGAGGGATCAGGAAGGACGGCAAGCCGCCATAGGTGGCGATCACCTGGGCACCTTCAATCCGTTCCTTCTCGGTCGGGGTGTCACCTTGCTTGGCGTACAGCTTGCCCTTGTCGTTGGCCAACAGGTCGCTGCCGATGATGGCGATCAGATCGCCGGCATCACGGAACACCGGATCAATCATCTGTTTGACGTCATGCACCAAGGCGTCAAGGTTGGCGTAGTCGCCGCCCGCGCCGAGGGTGATTTTGCCGGCGGCTTTGCCTTCCTTGAGTACCTGGGCAGGGATCTGTTCGCGGGCGATTTGCAGCCAACCCTTGTTCACATCTTCAAGCATTGGGTGCGCGACGATGTCGGTCTGCGGAGCCGCGTGGGTGCCGTGCCAGCCAATCATGATTCGATCAAGGGCGATCTGGCGTTGCACGGCCGCGCTGTAGCGATCGGCAAAGTCGGGGAACTTGGCCCAACTGTCGATCTTGGCGAAAGACAGCCCTACATCGGACTCGGTGTGAAACAGCTCATAGTCCAGGCCCGACAGATCGCTGAAATCCTTGGCTTCACGGTCGGTCGTTTTGGTGTTGGTGCGGCTGGACACTGGCCCAGTCACGCCGATCATCACCTTTTGACCCTTGATTTCGCTGACCGGAACCACGTTGATGCGACTCAGAAAGTCGGATTTCTCGGTGATTTTGTCGTTCAGTTCCTGGGCAATTGCGGGTTCAACGGCGAACTGGCGAGACGCGTCCTGGACGTTGTAGGTCTCGGCCAGATCGTCCTGCATCAGAGCGAACTGCTCTTGGGCGTTGCTGCTCAGCGTGGCCATTTACACGACTCTCCGCTTTTGGCTGTGAGTCGCGCCGGTGGAGCGCGGCACTTGGCGACCTTTCGGGGTGTTGAGCAGCGTGTTGAATTTTTTGTCCAGGTTGGCAATCGCAGTGGCCAACGCGGTGGTGGTCGAAGCGCCTTTACGGCGGCGGGAGAATTCGCGCTCTTCTTCGGCGGTGTCGAGAATGTCCTGAACGGAGGTTTCGACGCTATCGATCGGTTCCTGCTCAACCACTACGTCAGCGGTCACAGGCTCGATCAGGGTTTGAATGCCGGCAGAGACGAGCAGCAACTGTTCGACCAGTGCCGCCAGCGCTTTGGCTGTAGCTTCATCCATTGGGGGTTTGCTCTCTGTTTGGGGTTGCGAAGGTGCTGCGGGGGATTCTTCAAGGCCTAAGCGCTTGAACAGGCTGGTGAACAGTGCAGTCAACTTGCCCAGCTCGCCTTTGGGCTCAGCCTCTATCAGGGGGCCAAGCTCGACCGGGGCGGCGAAGTACGCGGCCTTACTGGTCTTATGGGAAAAGTAGAGTTCCTGAGTGCCCAGGCTGGCCGGGGAGTCAGTGACGGCCAGGCCGGTCAGGTAGGCTTTGCCGGTGTTCGCGAAGTTCGGGGTAATCTCGATGCTGGTAAACAGCTTTTCGCCCTGGTCGTTCAGCGACAGCAACTTGTCATTGGGCTTGAGTTGCGCCTCCAGGGCGATTTGCCCCGGCTCCAGATCTTCACCCTCTTCAACCAGGCGCACGGCGTAAACGGTGCCGTGGGAGCCCATCCAGCGTTCGTGTTCGCTCCAGATAACGGCCGTGTACTTCGACGGTTTGTAGGTCTCGGCGGCGTCACGCAGTTCCTGGGGAAGGATCTCGCGACCATCGGCGGTGGTGCCGCTGGTGGCGACACGTTTCCATAACGAAACAAGGGAACGGGGCATGGGCGTTAACTGCGCTCAGTCGGTGGTTTGAGCCGCCACGATAGGGAGCGAGCAGCGCCCAAACAAACGCTTTGCTTTTGCGTTCCTCCTATTTTCACGATCTAGGAGGATGGCGGAATTTAACCCCGCGTTTTACGTGTTTTCGCCGCATAGACTGCGGCCCATGCTCTATTCAATCGAAGTCAAAGAAGCCGCCAAACGCCTCTATCTGCGCCGCTGCAAGCCGCGAGAGATTCAGGCACAACTCAAGCTGCCGAACATCCGCATCGTTTATTACTGGATCGCTAAGGGCGGCTGGGACGAGATGCTGTCGGACGAGGAACCGCTGACGGCGGTGGGTCGGCGAATCACCCTTATCCTGGAGAAAGCAGCCACCCTGACCAAAGGCGAACTGGACGAACTGGACAGGCTCACGACCGTTCGCGATCGGCTATTGAAGCAGTCCGCCAAACCGTTGCCGGCAACGATCACTGATGCGCCATCGGACAACCCGGGAGAACGGCAGGGACAGCGCGGTGAACGCCGCGAGCGAGGCGACAAGGGCGGCAAGAAGCGCGAGAAGAAAGTAAAAAACGACGTCAGCGGGCTGACTGAGGTGGACTTCCTCGACAAGTTCATCAGCAAGATGTACGGCTACCAAAAGGAGCTGTTCGCGGCCAAACAGAATCCGTTGACTTGCCGAATTCGGAACATCCTCAAGAGCCGCCAGGTGGGCCTGACCTACTACTTCGCCGGCGAAGCGTTTATGGACGCGGTGCTAACAGGCGACAACCAGATTTTCCTGTCGGCCAGCCGTGCCCAGTCTGAGATTTTCCGCAGTTACATCATCGCGTTCGCACAAGAGTGGTTCGGCCTGGAGCTGACCGGCAACCCGATTGTGCTGAGCAAAGACGGCAAACCATGGGCCGAACTGCGTTTTCTCAGCACCAACAGCAGCACCGCCCAGGGTCACCATGGCCACGTCTACGTTGACGAATATTTCTGGATTCGCGATTTCGAAAAACTGAATACCGTCGCCAGTGCCATGGCCACCCACAAGAAGTGGCGCAAGACCTACTTTTCAACGCCCAGTGCTGTATCGCACCAGGCTTACCCGTTCTGGACGGGTGAGAAATTCCGCAACAGCAAACGCAAAAACGCCAAGAACCCGTGGCCTAGCGAGACACAGGCGGCGATGGGCTCGCTGTGCCCAGACGGGCAATGGCGCAAGGTCATCACCATCCTGGACGCCATTGCTGGCGGTTGCGATCTATTCGACCTTGAGCAGTTGCAACTGGAGTACGACGAGGACAAGTTTGAGCAACTGTTCATGTGCAAATTCATCGACAGCACCATGAGCGCGTTCTCCCTATCCGACTTGGAGCGCTGCTACTCCGACTTGTCGCTTTGGGCCGACTACGACCCCGACGATCCGCGCCCCTTCGGCAACAGCCCTGTGTGGATCGGCTACGACCCCAGCCGTACCCGGGACGATGCCAGTTGCGTGGTCGTTGCACCGCCACTGGAGCCTGGCGCCAAGTTCAGGATTCTGGAAAAGCACAGTTGGCGGGGGCAGTCGTTCAAGTACCAGGCGGAGCAGGTCAAGAAACTCACCGAGCGGTTCAACGTGCAACACATCGGCATCGATACCACCGGCATCGGCTACGGCGTGTTTGACCTGGTGCGCGATTTCTACCCGCGTGCGACCTCGATTCACTACAGCCTCGAAACGAAAAACACCCTGGTACTCAAAGCCCAAGACACTATTCAGGGCAGTCGGATCGAATGGGATGCCGGCTGGAACGACATCGCTCAGGCCTTCCTGACGATCAAGCGCGGCACCACAGGCGGTGGCCAAGTCACCTACAGCGCATCGCGTACCGACGCCTCGGGTCACGCCGATATCGCTTGGGCGATCATGCATGCCCTGGCCCACGAACCCCTCAATACCAACAAGCAGCGGCGTAGCCGCTACTCAATGACTGGATCAGCAAACAATGGCGCGAAAAAAACGACAGCAAACACCGGCAGCCGCAGCCCCCGGGCGAGCACGGATGTTTTCATTCGGCGCACCCGAACAGGTACTGAGCGAAAACATCGGGCAGTACCTGGGCGTGTTCGCCACGCACGACGGCCGGATCTACACGCCGCCGGTGTCGCGCCAGGGGCTGGCCAAACTGCTGCGCGCCAACGCACACCACGGCGCCATTCCCGGGTTCAAGCGCAACCTGTTGCTGCGTGAGTTCATCCCGTCGGAGGGCTGTTCGATCACGACCATGGGCCGTGCTGGGCTCGACTTTATGGTGTTCGGCGAGGCGTATTTCCTGCGTAACCGCAACGCCTTCGGGCAGGTGCTTGAGATGGAGCACCTGCCGACGATCAACATGCGGGTCAAGGTGGACGGTGGTTTTGTGATGCTGCTACCGGACGGCAAAGAAGTGGAGTTCGACCAGGACGAAATCGAACACGTCATGAATTACGACGTGGAACAGAACATCTACGGCGTGCCTGATTACCTGGGCGGCATGCAAGCGCTGCTGCTTAACGAGGCCGCGACCCTGTTCCGCCGGCGCTACTACAGCAACGGCGCCCACGCGGGCTACATCTTCTACACCAACGACCCGAACCTGAGCGAAGACGACGAGGACGAGCTGAGGGCGCAGATCACCGCGAGCAAGGGTGTGGGTAACTTCCGCTCGATGTTCGTCAACATCCCGGGCGGCGATAAGGAGGCGATCCAGATCATTCCCGTGGGGGATTTCCAGGCGAAAGACGAGCTGGAGAAGGTGAAGAACATCACCCGTAACGACGTGATTGCCGCGTGGCGGATGAACCCCGCGCTGGCCGGGATCATCCCGGAGAACAGCGGAGGGTTCGGCGACATTGAAAAGATTGATCGGGTTTACACCAACAACGAGATTCGACCGATCTGTCAGTTGTTCGACCAGTTGAATGATTCACTGCGGCCTGATCGGCGTATCGGATGGCGTGAACCTGTTGACTCAGGCGCAGCGGTTTGAAGTTGCTTCACGTAGAATAGTGTACGTACGTACACCATCGGGGAGGGGAGCAATGCGGATCATTTGTAGGGATTGTGCGGGTAAGGCTCGGATTGATTCACGCGAAAACATGAATGTGGAATATGCAAAGCTGTACTGCCAGTGCCT
Source organism: Pseudomonas sp. EA_65y_Pfl2_P78 (assembly GCF_963970495.1). Classification (NCBI taxonomy): domain Bacteria; kingdom Pseudomonadati; phylum Pseudomonadota; class Gammaproteobacteria; order Pseudomonadales; family Pseudomonadaceae; genus Pseudomonas; species Pseudomonas sp. EA_65y_Pfl2_P78. The sequence goes on from NZ_CAXAON010000026.1 coordinate 24,724, forward strand.
CAACCCACGTTGCGGGCATACATTCGTAATGAACCTTACCTATTCACACCCCTTGCGTCCCTCGGCCCAATCGGTCGACCAGTTGATTTTCGACCGACTACGTGAAATGCCGCTTGCTCAGCAACGTCAGTTATTTGATCAGCTTAGTTCGCTACCTCTCTGATTAAACACCTCTCCCAGTTCTCTAGAACATTCCAGTAGTCGACCGTGACTCCAAGTCATGGTCGCTACCACACCGCCGCTTTCCTCTTCGCTCAGTGGTCTAGCCCCGACTGATACGCTCAATGAAATTAATACTTTTGCGACCTCTTCGATGATGTCTCTAGTGTGAATAATAGTTCGCTCGTCCATTTCTATGGCTCCATGCTGGGCGGGTCAGATGCCGGGCACTTTACGTATTTAAAAATTAGATTGTCAAATAATATTTTATATCGGGTCAGACGTCGCCTTAGTTCCCTATAAACCCAAGCTACACCGTGAGGTTGTATCTGTGAAGCCCCCGTATTCTGGTGCTTTGGTGAGATTGTTCTTTGTGGAAATTTCATTAGCGACTGCATGAATTTATACTTTCATGCGTACGTTAGTATCTACGTACGTACGCATTGCACTGTTCATTTGTAGGTGCTTTTTAGTTGTTGAGGTCTAGCGAAGGTTTTGTATGGCTAAACTATTGCTCAGTTCTTTTGATGTTTGGGTTTTTGTGCTGTTGATCTTTGTTGGGTGTGTCTGCATGAAACTATGGTTTCATGTATGTCAAGGAATAATGGTGCGCAGAAATTTCTTTGATTACAGGCACAAAAAAGGGCGCCGAAGCGCCCAGGTGAATCACAGTATCAATGAAATTTTAGCCGCTAGAACTATTACGGCTTATTGCGGGGCGTCGTCAGCGTGACTACGCCATAACGCCGATGTCCGTGTGGATCTTCAAACGCGGCGACCACCAGGCCCGCCGGCAACGGAATGTGCGCCATACCATTCCCGGTGTTGTGGTGGAGTAGGGCGGTGGCCTCAACCAAGTGAAAGTCGGCGGGCAACTCCATCTGTTTGCGGGCGTCGTCGTACTGCGCTTCACTGACTGCTACAAACTGACCGTCGATCAGCATGGGCTAACTCCTTTCTGTTGTACTGCTATTGGTTTGGCGAGCAGTCGAGCGACCACGTCAGCATCGCGATCGGACAGATCGCCCAAGGTTTGAGCCATTTCGGCCAGGCTTTCGAGGCGCTGCCGGGCGTCCGGGGTTTTGTGAACCAGGTAGCCAATCAAGGCGGCACCAATCATCGCCGTCGCCAAAAGAGGGCGAGGGGGCATGAACGTGCTGCTGCGTGGGCCGGGCGGTGTGATAGCCTTGCTACCGCCGCTGCTTGGGTGCTGTGCTTGCATGGTGTTGCTCCTCTTGTGGTGGTTGGTGTCGGGGAGCTGCAACTCCTCGACACCGTCTCTCTTACGCTTGCCGCAAATGGCTTGCCGTAAATACTTGGCGCTGTTCACAGCGCACTTCAAACAATCCCAGGTCATGCCCATCCACATCGTGCATATGCACGACCGTGATGAACGTCGGCGTGTCCTCCGGGTGATCCCGCCAATGTGCCGCCGCTGCCAGCTCGGCCAGATCTTCCGGTGAGCGCTGGTCGACGTAGCTGCTAGGTAACGGCAGCTCGCCGGGCAGGGTATTGGCTAAGAAGCGAATAATCATTGCTGCCCCCTCCTTACGCTTGGCGCACCAGGTGAACCACAAAGTCAGATGGGATTCCGGAGTGAATGCCCTGGGCTTGCAGATTCATCGCGGCTTTGATCTGGAACTGGGTGCAGTCGTCGGCCAGGAATTGCTTGGCACCGGCCATTGCTTTCTCTGCGATCAGGTTCACGAAGTACGGGGTAGTCCATTGCTGGCCGACGAGGATTGGCGCCTCGATCCCCTGCTTTTGTAGTTCGGCTTGAATGGCGCGTAGCCGGGTGGTTTTGCCTGTGGCTTGGCCGCCGGTGATGACTTGTACTTGCATGGTGTTGCTCCTTTTTTATGAGCCTGGGTCTCTTGATCCAGGAGGGTGAGTCGAGTCCGCCAGTAAAAAACGCGCGCAAGACCGCTCGGAGTCCGGAACATCCGGAACATTTAAAAAGTGATTGGCTGTAACCCTTGATTTACGGGGCCTGTAGCTGAGCGAAAATGTTCCGGTACTACCGGAACATTCCGGAACACGTTTTTTTGCGAATCGGCTGTAAGCCTTGTGTTGTAAGGGCTACAGCCATGTTCCGGTAAAAACGCTGACCGGAACATTGCCGGAACATGCCGGAACACAATCCGTTCCGGTGTGTTCCGGAATGTTCCAGTGCGACCGGAACATTTTTTTGTAATTAAGTGACTGTATTTATTGATAATTTTATCTATTGAATAGAAATGTTCCGGATGTTCCGGACAAACAAGGGGACTTCGCACAAAAGCCAAGCTCTTACCCATGCACACCCGATACACCTGCTGACCCATACGTTTCATGAGGCCTCCCCCCGCTTGCTGAAGAACCAAAGCCACAGAGAGCGTTTCTCCAGTCGTGACCGTGCTTTACGCGTCTCAATGAATTTGTGGGTGGTGCTGGTGGCCAATGCGCGGCGCAACTGGGTGTCAGGAATGACGTCTTGGCCAGCCTTTCTACAGGCCTGCTGGAAATGCTCGATGTTGATGCCGATGAGTTCTTTGTCGATGCTGTGGTTGAGCGTTTCGCGGGTCTCTTCGCGTTCGCCTTCGGCATCGATGATGGTCACCACGTCTTCATTCAAGTAGTGATAGATCTGCCAGAACTTGGCGGCGGTCGGGTTCTCCGATCGGCAGCGCTGTTGGCGATCGATGGCGCGGGCCTCCAGATGTTTAGCCAGGCTTTCTGTGTCTCTGTCCGTCCAGGTGGGAAACAGCGGCTGGGTTGCGTAGGCCGCTGCAAGGACTTGCGCAAAGCTCTGGACGATCCGCGCTTCCGTCAGGGCGTTGATGGACTGAAGACGTTTCTCATAGCGCGGGAATGCCTCGAAGTAGCGCTCCAACCATTGTTTTTCGAAAGCCAGTACACGGCGCAGGAAGCCGCCCAGCTCCTTGGCTTTCATGATCTTCAACCGATCGGCCATCGGCTTCAGGGCCAGCGAGTGGTGATCCTTGGTGCAGTGCATATGCACGATGCGCGAAAGAATGGCCTCGGAGCCGTCCACTGTTTCGTTCTGTGAGATGGCCAAGGCACCGCGCCAGATGCTGGTGCGCGTCTCGTTACCGGTGGTCTTCGCGCCGGTTACACGTACAGGGGCGTGATAGTCATACAGCGTCTTCATTTCATCCCAGGCGAATTGCACCGTCACTGATCGGCCCTGGGCATCGGTGTAAGTCCGATCGGATTCGATCAGGACAACCGGTAAGTTGCTGACTTCGGAAAGGGCGCGTGAAAGGCCCACGGCGCTGGCACCGGTGCCACTGGGTTTAATGCCTTCCATGTTGTCGCGACCGATCAAGCGCCACAGGAATCGTAGTAGGGTGGACTTGCCCGCGCCTGGTTCGCCGGTCAGCTCGAGGAAAGGGAACGACGCCTGCTGAACGCCAATCTGTTGAACGAACAGTGACGCTGTCCACCACGACAGTGCGGCTAGGCCATTCAGGCTATGAACCGCTAAGAAGTCGGGGAACCATTCCGGATCGAAGTCGGTACCGCGTTCGAACTTTGTGTTCACCAAAGCGGTTTTTACACCGGCACCCTTGACCTCGATGAAACCGTGGCTATTCACCTGCAACTCTCTGCCGCCATGAAACCCGAACTTTGGATAGCAGTAGGTGCCTGAGTCTTCGTCGTAGCCAATGAACGGGAGGCTGCGAACAGTGCGCACCGGGCGCCGCTCATCGTTCAGCCATTTGGCTTTGAGCATGGCCAGCTCACGGGCGCCGCCCTCAAAGTTTCCGCCTGGCGTGAAGTCGAGCATTGCCCGGACGAATCCACGCGGCTCTGCAATGGCGCTCGATGGTAGTGGCGCCTGAACGCTGCGACTGCGGTCGGGAAAACGGAAGTCGAAGTAGTAGCGTTGCTCGCCGGTGATGATGTCTTTTTCGAGGTAATCCAGGCTGGGGATGCAGTTGGATATTTGCGCTATCTTCACATTGCGGGAAAAGATCTCGCGGTTGCCGTCCACCTTGTCTTCGCCCAGATCCTTGCTCAGGTCTGCTTGGTTGACCCGGGCCGAATACAGTTGGTTACGAAACTCCAGCAGATAGAAGCCGGCTGGCCGGCGCAGGTACAGCAGGTAGGCGAGTTTGTTTGTGCTTTCAGCGGTGAACAGCCGGCCGCGATAACAAGCGTCGTCCAGAAATTTGTCGTCCAGTTCACCATCCCGGTACACATCATCCCAATCGCGTTCGCCGGCGAGAGCAACCCAGGCTATTTCCGTCATGCCGCGCAGCATCTTCAGATACTTGGGAATGTATTTGTGACCGGCTTTGTCGTCATCAAGGCCGATGACCCATGTCACCAGCTTGCCTTTGTTCGCTTCCACAATCGCCCAAGGGAAGTTCACGCAACTGATCGATGCGATCGCCTTTTTGCCGGCCAGGTGTAGAGCGATCGCGTGGAAGATCCCTTCCACTATGTAGACCCGATCGCTCTTTTCAATGGTTTGCCCTGGTGGCGTCCAGCCGCTGTTCTGGTAAGACATTTCGAACTTGATGCCAGCTTTGTCGCCTTTGTTTGCGGCAACCATGCTCTCGTCGATGATCCTTTCCCAGTAACCGTTGCACAGCGGAAAGCGGACGGTATCGGCCCAGACGCCTGACTTCATCTTGCGTTTAGCTTGGGCGTACCAGCCGGCGAGTTTGGCTACATCAAAACCGCGGTTGCGCTTTAGATAGGCGTCTGCCGTGGCGTTGGGATTGGCTTCTGTAGCCGGGAAACGCTCGCTCAAGTTTTCGAACAGGTAGCTGTAACGCTCCCGTGTGTTCTGTTCGAACTGGCACTCGTTATCGCGGTTGCACTTCAACCGATAGGGCTTTTCGCGACTGATGAACAGCTTCTGCTGGCCGCAGTTAGGACAGGTTCCTTTCTGTAGGTACTTATCACTGATGTCCTTGAAGTCCAGCTCTCTATCGTTTTCCAACGCCTTGACGACGTCAGTCTGATAGATCTCTTCGAATTGGTCGGAGGTGATGCGTGTTCTTGCGTTCATCACCGTGCCTTAGCGCTTGGAAGAGGTCGGTTTGGCAGACACGCGTTCGGCTTGTTCTGCTGCTTCCATGGCCAAAGCGACCATATTGATCAACAGTGCTTCTTTAGATCCCTCGGCCTTGGCGCGAATGAGGATTCGGCCGCGCTCGATGTCATTGCGGATCGCACGTTCGGACTGTCCCGACCGACGCGCAAGCTCCCGAACTGTCGTGTAAGGCGTGTCTATGGTGATCTGCATTTGATAAGCTCCATGTGTATATATGCCGAATAAAGTGGCATATGCACATGTTACGAATGTGCATTCGCACATGTCAATAGGAGCCATGCGTTGGAACTAGGTCAAAAACTCAAGGAAGTGCGGCTGACTGAGCGTCTGACTCAGACAGAAATTTGCGATATCGCGGGCATCAAGCTCGAAACATGGAAGGGGTACGAGTACGGGCGGCGCGCATCCGTAAGCTCTACAGAGCTGTTGAAAATCACCATGCACCCGCGTTTCAAGCGTTACGCGTTGTGGTTGGTGACCGATGAGACGGCACCAGAGATTGGGCAAATAAGCCCGGTCATCGGTCAATGAGTCTCGGTGAAAAGCTAAAGCTGATCCGAACCCGAGAAAGATTTACCCAGGTCGAAATCAGCAATATCACCGGTATCAAGGTTGAGACGTGGAAGGCGTACGAGTACGGGCGAAGTAAAACGGTTGCCTCTTCAGAACTGTTGAAAGTCACCCAACACCCTCTGCTCACCAAATACACGATGTGGCTGATGACTGGCCAAACCATACCGGAGGCAGGGCAGATTAGCCCCGTGTAAGTCCGTGCCGATAAGAAAACTACCGGATGGCCGCTACGAAGTGGACTGCCGCCCTGACGGCAGCTACGGCTATCGAACCCGCAGGATTTTCCCTACCAAAAACGAAGCGACTCATTACCACAGCAAGGTCATGGGAGAAGGTGCGTCGGGCCGGGTAGCTAAGCCCGCCAAGCACGATGCGCGAACCATGCTCGACCTGGTCAATCGCTGGTACGTCGTCCACGGCCAAAATCTGAAGACGGGCGAACAGCGCCTGGCGTTGCTGATCAGCATGGTCAATCGGATGGGGAATCCGAAAGCGCATAAGTTCACGTCTGCCCACTTTGCGCAGTACCGTGCCGAGCGTGCCGAGGGGAAGCATTCCAGAACGACGCCAGGCGCAGGTTACGCCAAGGGTGGCGCAGATCCGAAACCCATCAGCGCAAACATGCTCAATCATGAACTGTCGTACCTGCGTGCCGTGTTCAACGAGTTGGCCCGACTGGGCGAGTGGGATGCAGACAACCCGCTCGGCAAGGTTCGCAAACTCAAGTTCGACGAAACCGAGATGGCCTACCTGCTGGCCGAGCATATCCAAGAACTGCTTTGCGACCTGGCCAAGCGTGATTCGGATGCTGGCTTGATCGCCGAAGTGTGCCTGGCCACCGGTGCCAGGTGGGGCGAAGCGGAGAAGTTACAGCCGCGCCAAGTGCGTAATCAGATGGTGCATTACAGCCGGACGAAATCCAGTAAGAACCGGTCGGTGCCCATCTCGAAACGGCTTGAGGATCGGTTGAAAGCAGCATTGCCTTTCACGCCTTGCTACAACACCTTCCGGCGTAGCGTTGAGGCGATCGGCTTAGAACTGCCCGATGGGCAGCTAACGCATGTTCTACGGCATACCTTCGCGTCCCATTACATGATGAACGGCGGGGACATACTGACGCTTCAAAAGGTGCTTGGGCATGCGACATTGGCCATGACTCAGAAGTACGCTCACTTCAGCCCTGGTCACATGGCCGAGGTTGTTACGTTGAATCCGCTGGCCAGTCTTTTGGAGGCGAAACCGGTGGTTGAGAAAGTAGCGTAATCGGCCGTCCAAAATTGGAATTGGACGAATTTTGGACGGAGCGGGTTTTTTCGCAATCCAACTGACCGAATTTCTCAGGTGCCAGAAACGACAAAAGCCACGTAATACGTGGCTTTCAAATGTGGTGGGCCCACACGGACTTGAACCGTGGACCAAAGGATTATGAGTCCTCTGCTCTAACCAACTGAGCTATAGGCCCTCAGTAGGCCGCGGATTATAGCGATGGTTTCTCGGCTGTGCTATCCGAAAAATCCGATACGGCAATACGAAGAAACGTTGCGGCGAATTCTTCGGGCGGCAGGGGAAGGCTGACGATGTAGCCCTGGATCTGTTCGCACCCTTCGGCGGCGAGGAATTTCTGTTGGGCCTGGGTTTCCACGCCTTCGGCGATTACGGTGAATTGCATGCTCCGTCCCAGCGCGATGATGGCGCGCACAATCGCCGCGTCGTGGGGGTCGTCGGGCAGTCCGCGAACGAAAGACTGGTCGATTTTGAGGATGTCCAGCGGCAGGCGTTTGAGGTAACTGAGTGAGGAGTAGCCGGTGCCGAAGTCGTCGATCGCCAGTTGTACACCGAGGTGTTTGAGCTGGTGCAAGACGGCCAGCGCCTCTTCGGCCTGACTCATGATGAAATTTTCGGTAATTTCCAGTTGCAGTAAGCCTGGCTGCAGGCGGTTGTCCTTGAGCAGTTGTTCGATGCGTCCGAGCAGGTTCGGCTGGCGCAATTGCGCGCCGGCGAGGTTGACCGACAGCGGGCCGAGGCTTTCGTAGAGCTGATTCCACTCAAACATTTGCCGGCAGGCGGTTTCCAGCACCCAGTCGCCGATCTGCAGAATCATTCCGTTCTCTTCGGCCAATGGGATGAAGTGCTCGGGCGGCACGTCGCCGAAGGTCGGATGACGCCAGCGAATCAGTGCTTCGGCGCCCACCAGGCTGTGGTCGTCGAGACTGATTTTCGGTTGGTAATACAGATGCAACTCATCGCGTTCGATGGCCCGGCGCAGTTCGTGTTCCAGCGCCACGCGTTCGCTGGCCTGGGCGGTGAGGTCGCGGGTGTAGCTTTCGACGCGGTTGCGGCCCTTGGCTTTGGAGCGATACATCGCGGCGTCGGCGTTTTTCACCAGGGTGGCCACGTCGCAACCGTCGCGCGGATACATACTGGTGCCGATGCTGGCGCTGATGAAGAACTCGTGTTCGCCGGCCTGGAACGGTGCACCGAAGCAATTGAGCAGTTTGGTCGCGATATTGTCGGCGTCGCTCGCCTGTTGCAGGCCCGGGAGCAGGATGATGAATTCGTCGCCGCCTAGCCGCGCGACGGTGTCGATGTCGCGCACTTGTTCTTTCAACCGAACCGCGATACCCCTGAGCAGCAGGTCACCGACGGGGTGGCCGAGGCTGTCGTTGATGTGTTTGAAGCGGTCGAGGTCCAGGAACAGCACCGCCCCTTGGCTGCCGTTTTCCTGCTGGTTGTTCAGCGCCATCAGCAAGCGGCTTTCGAACAGCGTACGGTTCGGCAGGCCGGTGAGCGGGTCATGGTGGGCCTGGTAGTCGAGTTTGGCCTGGGCATGCTTGAGGCTGGAGATGTCGGCAAACACCGCAACGAAGTGAGTGATGAATTTGTCGCGGTTACGCACGGCGCTGATGGTCAGCCAGCTCGGATACAGTTCGCCGTTCTTGCGCCGGTTGGAAATCTCGCCCTGCCAGTGACCTTCGTGGGTCAGTTGATGCCACATGGCGGCATAAAACGCGCTGTCGTGCAGGCCCGAGGCGAGCAGGCGAGGGGTGTGGCCGAGCGCCTCGCTTTCGCTATAGCCGGTGATCTCGGTGAAGGCTCGGTTGACCGCGCTGATGTGTTGCTGGGTATCGGTGATCAATACGCCTTCGGCAGTGCTCTCGAACACGGTCGCAGCCTGTTGCAGTTTTTCCTGCATCAGGTGGCGTTCAGTGATGTCGCGGGCGATGGTCAACATGCAGTCTTCTTCGCCGATCGGCAGCGGACGGCTGGACACTTCGCACAGACGGATCTGCCCGTCGCTGCGGCGGATATGGCAGGTGAAGTCGCGGACGAAGCCGTCGCGATGCAGCAGGTCGAGCATCTGCTTGCGTTCGTTGAGGTTGACCCAGATCCCCAGGTCCAGCGCCGAGCGGTCTACCGACATCGCGCTGTTGAAGCCGGTGATGCGGCTGAAACCTTCGTTGACTTCCAGCAGCAAACCGTCGCTCTGGCGTGACAGCAGCAAACCGTCCGGTGAAGCGTGAAAGGCCTTGGCGAATTTCTCCTCCGAGGTTTGCAGTTGCTGTTGGGTTTCCTTGAGCTGAGTGATGTCGCGCACCACCACCACCAGTGCAGGCGTCGTGTCGAGGTCGAACGGCTCGGCGGAGATCAGGCCGGTGAACACCTGGCCGTTGTTGCGCCGGAAGGGCATCTCCAGGTTGCGGATGCTGCCGGCCTGCAAGCGCTGCAACAACCCCGGACCCACGCCGGGAATGCCCCAGATATTCAGGTCGGTGGCCGTCTGGCCGATGACTTCTTCGGCTTTCAGGCCTATCTGCTCCTCGAAGGCTTCGTTGACCTCCAGCAGGCAACCGTCGGATAGCCGCGCAATCACCAGAATGTCCGGACATTGCTGGAAGACCGAGGCGAATTTCTGCTCCGAGAGCCGCAAGGCTTCTTCGGTGCGCTTGGTCTCGCTGATGTCGATCATCAGTCCACGCATCACCGGTTCGTGGCCGTGTTCGATCAGGCTGACGATGTCGCGCACCCACAGACAGCGACCGTCGGCGGTGATCACCCGGTAATCGAGGCTGTGATCGCGTCCTGCCAGCACTTCGTGATCGCAGAAGCTCTGGGCGCGAGTCAGATCCGCCGGATGGATGATGTTGCGCCAGAAGCCGGGGACCAGCCAATGCGCCAGCGGATAACCGAGCAGGTCTTCAGCGTGGGGCGATACATAGCTGTAAGTGAAGTCGCTTATACGCGCCTCCCACGCAATGGCCGAAAGGCTCTCCACCAGGCCGCGATAGTGGTACTCGCTGCTGCGCAGTTCCTGTTCCAGGTCGATACGTCGCGCGATTTCCGAGCTCAGGCGCCGATTGATGCGGATGACGGCGGCCAGAATGATGACCAGCAACAACAGACCGGGAAGGCCGTAAACCAGCAAGTCAGACCAGAACGTTCGGTGATCGAGGACGTTACCGACCCAATGCTCTTGAATGCTGCTGATTTCAGCCGGGGTCATGTCTGCCAGGACTTTGTCCAGAATGCCCACCAGCATTTTGTTCTCGCGCGGCACAGCCATCGCCAGTTGATAGCGATACGGGGTTTCGCCGCTGACATACAAACCGTCGAGCTTGAGTTGACGCAGGCTCCAGACGCTTGAAGCGAGGTCGCCGACCACCGCGTCCACCTCATCGGTCGCCAGTGCCTGCAATGCCGAGCTGACATTGGGCATGGCGACAAGATTCAGGTCCGGGTGGTTGAGGCGAAGCAATTCGTGGGGCGCATAGTTTTTCACTACGGCAATTTTCAGGCCGTAGAGGTCTTCTATCTTGCGCGGTTGCGCGCCGCCGACATGGGACAGAATGACAATCGGGAAGTCGAGGTAAGGGCGGGTGAACGACAGGTAGTTCTGGCGCTCCGGGGTGGACATGATCCCCGGCAGCAGGTCGATCTTGCCGCTTTTGACCTGTTCCAGGACTTGCGTCCAGCTCGAAGGCTCGATGGGGGTGAGCTTGATCGCCAGACGCTGGCGTATGACGTCGATGTAGTCAGCCGCCAAGCCCTGATAGCGTGCCTGGTCATCGCGAAACTCAAAGGGCGGCCACGATGCATCCACACCCAGGTGCAAGTCGGGGTGAGCCGCCAGCCAGCTACGTTCTTCATCGGTCAGAGTCAGCGCGGCAGCCGTTGCGGTCCAGATCATCAGTGACAGCAAAAAAAGCACGGACGCCAGTCTGGGCATAACGCTCTCGTTATGGCTCAAGGGTGATTGTTTCGAGTGTAGACGGGGTATGCGGGGGGAGGGGGGAGCGAGGACTTTAATCTTCTACATAAACAAAACCCCCGGCCTGGGCCGGGGGTTCTGGTATCACTCGTCGAGGAAGGAGCGCAGATGCTCGCTTCGCGTCGGGTGGCGCAACTTGCGTAGCGCCTTGGCTTCGATCTGACGGATCCGCTCACGGGTCACGTCAAACTGTTTGCCGACTTCTTCAAGCGTATGGTCGGTGTTCATGTCGATACCGAAACGCATGCGCAGTACCTTGGCTTCACGAGCAGTGAGGCCGGACAGTACGTCACGGGTCGCTTCTTTAAGGCTCTCAACAGTGGCGACATCGATTGGCGACTGCATGGTCGAGTCTTCGATGAAGTCACCCAGATGGGAGTCTTCGTCATCACCGATCGGGGTTTCCATGGAGATCGGCTCTTTAGCGATCTTCAATACCTTGCGGATCTTGTCCTCAGGCATTTCCATGCGCTCGCCCAGCTCTTCCGGGGTCGGTTCGCGACCCATTTCCTGCAACATCTGGCGGGAAATACGGTTGAGCTTGTTGATCGTCTCGATCATGTGCACCGGAATACGGATGGTGCGGGCCTGGTCGGCAATCGAGCGAGTGATCGCTTGACGGATCCACCAGGTGGCATAAGTCGAGAACTTGTAACCGCGGCGGTATTCGAACTTGTCCACCGCTTTCATCAAACCGATGTTGCCTTCCTGGATCAGATCGAGGAATTGCAGGCCGCGGTTGGTGTATTTCTTGGCGATCGAGATCACCAGACGCAAGTTCGCTTCAACCATCTCTTTCTTCGCGCGGCGGGCCTTGGCCTCACCGATCGACATGCGACGGTTGATGTCCTTGATTTCTGCGATGGTCAGACCGGTTTCGGTTTCCAGCGCGATCAGTTTCTGCTGGCAACGAATGATGTCCGGCTGAACACGGCCGATGGCTTCGGCGTACTTGCTCTTGCCTTTGGCCAGGGCGTCGGACCAGCTTTCGTCAACTTCGTTGCTCGGGAATTGGCGCAGGAAATCGGTGCGAGGCATGCGTGCATCACGTACGCATAGCTGCATGATCGCGCGCTCTTGCTGACGCAGGCGATCCAGGGCACTGCGAACACGCTCGACCAGGCCTTCGAATTGCTTCGGGACCAGTTTGATCGGCATGAACAGCTCGGCCAGAGCCAGCAGCTCGGCAATCGCTGCCTTGTTGCTGCGACCGTGCTTTTTCAGAGCCTTGCGCGTGATTTCCATCTGATCGGACACAGCGCCGAAACGCTGGGCAGCGATAACCGGATCCGGACCGCTTTCGGCTTCTTCTTCGTCATCGGAAGAATCGGCTTCATCGTCGTCGGAATCGTCGTCCGCTTTCACGGCCTTCGGATCGACAGGCGGCGGCACTTCTGCCGCAGGCGGCGCGATGCCGTCGTCCGGGTCGATATAACCGCTCAGAACGTCGGACAGGCGACCACCTTCGGTGGTGACGCGGGTGTACTCCGAGAGAATGTGGTCAACCGTGCCAGGGAAGTGCGCGATCGCGCCCATCACTTCACGGATGCCCTCTTCGATCCGCTTGGCGATTTCGATTTCGCCTTCACGAGTCAGAAGCTCGACCGTACCCATTTCGCGCATGTACATGCGCACCGGGTCGGTGGTGCGACCGATATCGGTCTCCACCGCTGCCAACGCAGCGGCTGCTTCTTCCGCAGCGGCCTCGTCGGTATCGGCGTCGGCCAACATAAGGGCGTCCGCATCCGGAGCACTCTCGTGTACGGGGATCCCCATGTCGTTAATCATGCGGATGATGTCTTCCACCTGCTCCGGATCTGAAATATCCTCGGGCAGGTGGTCGTTGACCTCGGCGTAAGTCAGATACTTCTGCTCACGACCCAGTTTGATCAACTCAATAATACGAGACTGCTGTTGCGCTTTTCCGGACATAACACCCTATCCACTGAAGGTCTTGGCGGGCAAAAAACAAGCCGAGGATTATACCTGAGCTATGACCTCACGCGCCAGTTGAGGTCGGGTTTGATGCGGAAACATTGCGACTCAATAGGTCGCGCAGTTGATTTTTCTCTTCGATACTCAGTTCGCTTTGACGCGCTTTGCTGAGCAACTGTTCCAGATTTCGCTCGCGTTGGCGGGCTGACAAGCTAGTAATGGTGTCGAAAAACTGTTGTTCAAGGTTATCTCCGTCAATCAACCACTCCTTTTCTGCCAGCGCCTTGAGCAAGCGACCCTGTTCAGTGCCGTGCCATCGTGCGATCAACTGAAATGAGTTTAGCTTGGGATTCTTCTGTACGGCTTCGAGCAGCGCCACAAGCAACTGGGCGTTGGTCTGATTTTCATCCGCGATGTGCCCGGCGTCTTCGACGCGCTCGGCCAATTGCGGGTGATGGAGCAGTGTGCGCAGGGCCGTCAGGGTCGGTGACTCCACGCCGATGGGCGTGCGCGGGCGTTGTTGATCACGATCTCCGCCGCGCTTGCCATTCTTGTCCCAGGGTTTCTTGTCCCACTTCTTGCCGCCGGCGCCGGGTTTCTTTGGCGTCCACTCTTGCTGCGGCACATACATGTCCTGTGCCTGCGGCTGATGGTAGTCGCTGTAGTCCGGCATTGCGTCGTAATCGATGCCCGGATCGTAGGCGGGTGGCGCTTCCTGCGGCGCACTTTGCGCCAGTTGACTGACGGTTTCGCTGCTCAGGCCGGTGATTTCGGTCAAGCGCTGACGCATCAGGATGCGCAGGTTGGCGCCCGGTACTTTGTCGATCAACGGTGCGGCGAGGGTGGCCATGTGGGCCTTGCCTTCGAGTGAGCGTGGATCGGCCTCTTCTGTCAGTTGCTGGAAGAAATAATCCGCCAGCGGTTGGGCGTGCTGATTGATTCGGGCTTTGAAAGCATCGGTGCCTTCGGCGCGGACCAGGGTGTCCGGGTCTTCGCCCTCGGGCAGGAACAGGAATCGCGCGCGGCGACCGTCTTGCAGGCTCGACAGTGTTGCTTCGAGTGCGCGCCAGGCGGCGTTGCGGCCGGCCTGGTCGCCGTCAAAGCAAAACAGTACGTTCGGCACGACGCGGAACAAGCGCTTCAAGTGCTCTTCGCTGGTGGCGGTGCCCAGCGTCGCGACGGCATTGCGCAAGCCTTGCTGGGCGAGGGCGATGACGTCCATGTAGCCCTCGACGACGATTATTTCGTCGAGGTTGCGGTTGTTCTTGCGTGCTTCATAAAGGCCGTAGAGTTCCTGGCCTTTATGGAATACCGGGGTTTCCGGCGAGTTCAAGTATTTGGGCTTGTCATCGCCGAGCACGCGCCCACCGAAAGCGATGATCCGGCCTCGGGTGTCGCGGATCGGGAACATCACGCGATCACGGAAGCGGTCATAGCGTTTGCCGGTTTCGGCGTTCTCGATCAGCAGGCCGGCGTCGATCATGGCTTTTTGCTGCAATGTGTCGCTGCTCAAATGCTTGAGCAGGTTGTCCCAGCCGGGCGGTGCGAAGCCGAGGCCGAAATCCCGAGCGATCTCGCCAGTCAGCCCACGGCCCTTAAGGTAATCCACTGCGGCTTTGCGCGATGGATGGCTCTTCAGTGCCTGCCGGTAAAAGTCGGCGGCGGCGCTAAGCAGCGGATACAGCGGCGAGTCGGTCGGCTGTCGCGGTTTGTGCTGACGGCCACCTTCTTCGCGGGGGATTTCCATGCCGGCAGCTTTCGCCAGATCTTCGATAGCCTGGGGGAAGTCCAGGTTGTCGTGATCCATAAGAAAGCCGAGGGCATTACCGCCAGCGCCGCAGCCAAAGCAGTAATAGAACTGCTTGTCGGGACTGACACTGAACGAGGGGGTTTTCTCTTTGTGAAACGGGCAGCAGGCGGTGTAGTTCTTGCCGGCTTTTTTCAGTTGCACACGCGAGCTGACCACGTCGACGATGTCGGTGCGGTTCAGGAGGTCGTCAATAAAGCTCTGGGGAATCAGCCCGGCCATGGCGTTCTCGTCGTCTGCGCTGTAATAAGTCCGATGCGAAGGGCGGCCGAACACGGTTCGTTGCTCGAAGCGCGCAAAATGTGCGGCTCGACCGGTGTCGTCTGCTTGATCGCTGTCGGGAAGTGTATCTGCCGAAAATCCACTGACGTTAATGCCTATCAGTTTTCGACTATTTGAAAGTGTTGCGCTGAATCCGCTGACGGCCGGTTAATGGCCTCGGATAGCTCAATAAAACGGGCACGCATGCAGGTGCCTTGGGCTGATCGTCGTTAGAGAAATCAGTGGGTGTGCTCGTCAGTAGCCTTGAAAGGCTCGTCAGAAAAGACGTGCACCGCTGGCAAAAGAGCCAGGCCTGACGCGGTGAAGCAGATTTGTCTAAGTCGCGTCTGCGGCTTCGACGGTGAAGCATCAAGCGTTTTACGCAAATGCCATTAGCCCGGCTGAGGGCCGGGCTTAGGCAAGAAGCTTGCTACGAACGTCTGTGTATTAGTACAGACGAACGGCGCGGCGCTGTTCGCGCTGAACTTTCTTGGCGTGACGCTTAACAGCGGCTGCTGCTTTACGCTTACGCTCAGAAGTTGGCTTCTCGTAAAATTCGCGGCTACGAACTTCAGCCAGTACACCGGCTTTTTCGCAGGAGCGCTTGAAACGACGCAGAGCTACGTCGAAGGGTTCGTTCTCTTTAACTTTGACGGCTGGCATCCAGAGCTACCTTCATTCATTACCGGGGTCAACATCCTCGCGGCAAAAGAGCACTTGAAGACGTCGGTTTTTAAGGGTTGCGGATGTTAACCCCTCATCGCTCGGAATGCAAAGCCTCTGATCGAAAACCGCTGGCCGGGGCATCACGCGGCGACTATTATGCGCGCCTTCGAATTCAGCCTAAACAAGGCGCAAACCCATGCTAGTACTGGGATTAGAAACCTCCTGCGACGAAACCGGTGTCGCATTATATGACAGTGAACGCGGCTTGCTGGCCGACGCATTGTTCAGTCAGATCGACTTGCATCGTGCCTACGGCGGTGTGGTGCCTGAGCTGGCCTCGCGTGATCACGTCAAACGCATGCTGCCCTTGATTCGTCAGGTGTTGGCCGAGGCTGACTGCGTGCCCACCGAGATCGATGCGATCGCTTATACCGCAGGTCCTGGCCTGGTGGGTGCGCTACTGGTCGGCGCTTCTTGCGCACAAGCGCTGGCCTTTGCCTGGGGCATTCCGGCGCTGGGTGTGCACCACATGGAAGGCCATTTGCTGGCGCCGATGCTGGAACCGAAACCGCCGCAATTCCCGTTCGTCGCTTTGTTGGTCTCCGGTGGCCATACGCAGTTGGTTCAGGTCGATGGCATTGGCCGATACAGCCTGCTCGGCGAGACCCTTGATGACGCCGCCGGTGAAGCTTTCGACAAAACCGCGAAAATGATGGGCCTCAATTACCCGGGCGGGCCGGAAATCGCCAAGCTGGCGGAAAAGGGTGTCGCGGGACGTTTTACTTTTCCGCGTCCGATGTGCGATCGCCCGGGGCTTGATTTCAGCTTCAGTGGTCTGAAAACCTTCGCACTCAACACTTGGCAGCAGTGCGTCAGCGCCGGGGACGACGGCGAGCAAGCCCGCTGCGACATCGCGCTGGCGTTCCAGCAGGCCGTGGTGGAGACTCTGACCATCAAGTGCAAGCGTGCCCTGAAACAGGCCGGCATGAAGCGTTTGGTGATCGCCGGTGGCGTCAGCGCCAACAAGGCATTGCGCGTTTCGCTGGAGAAAATGCTCGGCGACATGAAGGGCGACGTGTTTTATGCGCGCCCCGAGTTTTGTACCGACAATGGCGCGATGATTGCGTTTGCCGGCTGCCAGCGTTTGCAAGCCGGTCAGCAGGAAAGCCTGGCGATCAGCGTGCAGGCGCGCTGGCCGATGGAGCAGTTGTCGGCGTTGTAATGAGCGTCGCTCTTGAGCGGTATTTAGAAATGCCGTTCGCGCCCGGCAAACAGGTCGCGTAGATTGCCGCGGTGGCGCCAGACGATGAGCAGTGTCAATGCGCACATCGGCAACAGCGCCTCCGGTTCCTGCCAGGCGAGCAACGGCAGGGTCAGCGGTGTCGCAATCAGGGCCGCCAGCGAGCTGGTACGGGTCAGGTAGAACGTCAGCAGCCAGGCGCACACCGCCAGCAGGGCTGCGGGCGGATACAGCCCCAGCAGCATGCCGGCAGCAGTGGCGACACCTTTGCCGCCGCGAAAACGGAAATACAGCGGGAACAGGTGACCGATCACGGCGCACACGCCGATCCAGGCCTGATCTTGCAGCGACAGGCCTGCTGCGGATGCGATCAGCACTGGCAGCAGGCCTTTGCACAGATCACCCAGCAGGGTCAGGATCGCCAGTTTGCGACCGGCCAGGCGCAGCATGTTGGTGGCGCCAGCATTACCCGAGCCACTCATTCGCGGATCCGGGTTTCCGGTCAGGCGGCTGAGCAAAATGGCGAAGGACAGCGAGCCGAGCAGGTAGGCGAGAGTCGCCAGTAACCAAAACATGCTAACTATTCCGGGCGAGGACGCCCTGATTCTAACGGCGCATTGCGCCCTTGTCGTGCAGCGGAGAAAAGTGCTTGGACAGAGTATTTATCGAGGGCCTGGAAGTTGACACCGTCATCGGTGCCTACGACTGGGAGCGCGGCATCCGACAGTGCCTGCGTCTTGATCTGAGCTTCGCCTGGGACAATCGCCCGGCCGCCGCCGGTGACGACCTGACCCTGGCGCTCGACTACGCTAGCGTTTCCACGCGTATTCAGGCTTTTGCCGAGCAGGCGCAGTTTCAGTTGGTCGAGACCTTCGCTGAGCGTCTGGTCGAGGTGCTGATGACTGAATTCAAGATCACTTGGGTGCGTCTGAAGCTGACCAAGCCTGGCGCCGTGCCGGCCGCCAAAGGCGGAGTGGGTGTGGAGATCGAGCGCGGATGTCGCTGACTCAGGTCTATCTCGGGCTCGGTAGTAACATCGAGCGCGAAACCCATTTGCGTGCCGGTCTTGATGCGCTGGCCACGTTTCTGGTGGATATCCGCTGTTCGGCGGTGTTCGAGAGCCAGCCGGTAGGCGTCAAGAGCGGGCCGTTCTTCAATTTCGTGGTCTCGGCGTTTACCGATTTGCCGTTGATGGAGCTGGATCGCCGGTTGAAATTCATTGAGGCCGATAACGGCCGTTATGCCCCGGATCGCAAGGGGTTGCCGCTGGATATCGACGTGCTGTTGTACGGCGATCTGGCGGGCAATTTCGACGGGCTGGTGCTGCCCCGAGCCGAAATCTTGAAAAATGCCTTTGTGTTGTGGCCGTTGTCGTTGATTGCCCCGGATCGCGTGCATCCGGGTGTGGGAAAAAGCTTCGCGACGTTGTGGGCTGAGGCACAGATTGATCAGGTCTTGGCGCCGGTGAGGTTTGAGTGGCGGGGTGAGCAATTGACCCCTTCAGTTCTGTGTTGACCTGACTGACACCTTCGCGAGCAAGTCAGCGCCCGCATTGGAGCGCATGTTACCTGTGAGCGCTGGCTTGCTCGCGAAGCTGTTCAGCAGGCCGAAGCTTCCTTGTAAGTCTTCAAGGCCTTGAGCCGCTCGCGCTTGAGCGCCTCGCCCAGTTCCGGGCCCTTGAAACCCTTCTCCAGCAACGGTTGCACCGCCACACCTCGCGCCACTGTTGCGGCGCCACGCAAGTAATCGGCCTGTGGATAACTGCGCTGCTCCAACCCTTTACGGCCTCGCGCATCCATCTCGCAGGCGGCAATGAACTCCTCAAAACGCTGCGGTCGGCGATACACGTCAAAACTCTGCAGTAACTCCAGCAATGTCGATGCTTTCAACTCCAGAGCGCGGTGGCCATGGGTGTGATACTGGCCAACCAGCAGGGCCAGTTCCTGGCAATCTTTCGGCGCCTTGAACCGCGCGTTGACGGCTTTGATCAGCTTCAGCCCTTTGTGCTCGTGGGCAATGTGCCGCGGCCATTCTTCTTCAGGGGTCAGGCCTTTGCCGAGGTCGTGCAGCAGGCAGGCCCAGCGCACGGTCAGTGGTTGCTTGTGCAGCGCTGATTGCTCCAGCACGCTCAACGTGTGAATGCCGCTATCGATTTCCGGGTGATGAACTTCCGGTTGCGGTACGCCAAACAGCGCGTTGACTTCCGGCATCAGCACCTTCAAAGCGCCGCATTCGCGCAGCACCTCAATGAACACCTGTGGCTGATTTTCCATCAGTGCCCGGGAGATTTCTTTCCAGCTGCGTTCAGCCGTCAGCGCCTCCAGTTCGCCCGAATCGCTGAGCTGACTCATCAGCGCCAGGGTCTCGGGTGCAATGCTGAAACCCAGCTCGGCGTATCGGGCCGCGAAGCGTGCAACGCGCAGTACACGGAGTGGATCTTCGGCGAACGCCGGAGAAACGTGGCGCAGAACTCGAGCCTCCAGATCGCGCTGGCCATGGTACGGATCGGTCAGATTTTGCTGATCGTCCTCGGCCATGGCGTTGATGGTCAGGTCACGGCGTATCAGGTCTTCTTCAAGTGTGACTTCGGGACTGGCGTGGAAAGTAAAACCGCCATAGCCACGACCGCTTTTGCGCTCAGTGCGGGCGAGGGCGTATTCCTCGCCGCTTTTTGGGTGAAGAAACACCGGGAAGTCTGCGCCAACCGGGCGATAACCCTTGGCGAGCATTTCTTCCGTAGTGGCGCCAACGACCACCCAATCGACATCGGTGACCGGTTTGCCCAGCAAGCGATCACGTACTGCACCGCCAACCTTGAAAATCTGCATAAAAAACCTCCGTTAGCCCGACAGGATAACCCTTGCGTCGGACTTTCGGAGGCCGCTAGCGGATCAAAGATGAATGACGGCCAGGTCGAGTCGACCGTAATCCCCTTCGCTGTGTTCACTGCGTGGCGGTACGTGATGGGTTTTCATGATCTGGTCGCCTTGCAGGGTTTCCAGATGAATGTCGAAGCCCCACAAGCGATGCAAGTGCTTGAGCACCTCGTCAGTGGAGTCACCCAGCGGTTTGCGGTCGTGTTGCTGGTGGCGCAGGGTCAGCGAGCGGTCGCCGCGACGATCGATGCTGTATATCTGCACGTTCGGTTCACGATTGCCGAGGTTGTACTGCGCAGCCAGGGTTTCGCGAATGATCCGGTAACCGGTTTCGTCGTGAATCGCCGGCACCAATAGATCGTCCTTTTGATCGTCATCGAGGATGCTGAACAGCTTGAGATCGCGGATCACCTTCGGTGACAGGTACTGAAGGATGAAGCTTTCGTCCTTGAAACTGCTCATGGCGAACTTGATGGACGACAACCAGTCAGTCCCGGCGATCTCGGGGAACCAGTGACGGTCTTCTTCTGTGGGTTCTTCGCACATGCGGCGAATGTCACGGTACATGGCAAAGCCGAGTGCGTAGGGGTTGATGCCGTTGTAGTAAGGGCTGTCGAAGCCTGGCTGGAACACCACGCTGGTATGCGATGTGAGAAATTCCATCATGAAACCATCGGTGACCAGACCCTCGTCGTACAGGTCGTTCATCAACGTGTAGTGCCAGAACGTCGCCCAGCCCTCGTTCATTACCTGAGTCTGGCGTTGCGGATAGAAATACTGGGCGATCTTGCGCACGATCCGCACGATTTCGCGCTGCCACGGCTCCAGCAACGGCGCGTGTTTCTCGATGAAGTAGAGAATGTTTTCCTGCGGCTCGGCCGGGAAGCGGGCGTTATCCTTGTCGCTGTACTTGTCGGCGCCTTTGGGGATGGTGCGCCACAGATCGTTGATCTGCTTCTGCAGGTGTTCTTCGCGATCCTTCTGCCGTCGGCGTTCTTCTTCGGCGGAAATCGGATAAGGGCGTTTGTAGCGGTCGACGCCGTAGTTCATCAGTGCGTGGCAGGAGTCGAGCAGGTCTTCTACCGCATCAATGCCATGGCGTTCTTCACATTGCATGATGTACTGCTTGGCGAACACCAGATAATCGATGATCGAACTGGCGTCGGTCCAGGTGCGGAACAGGTAGTTGCCCTTGAAGAAACTGTTGTGGCCATAGCAGGCATGTGCCACCACCAGAGCCTGCATGCAGATGGTGTTTTCCTCCATCAGATAGGCGATGCACGGATCGGAGTTGATGACGATCTCGTACGCCAGCCCCATCTGCCCGCGGCTGTATGATTTTTCGGTGCTGAGGAAGTGTTTGCCGTAGGACCAGTGGTGGTAACCCAGCGGCATGCCGACCGAAGCGTACGCATCCATCATTTGCTCGGCGGTGATCACTTCGATCTGGTTGGGGTAGGTGTCCAGCGCATAGCCCGCCGCGATGCGGGCGATCTCGCGGTCGTAGGTCTGGATCAGCTCGAATGTCCATTCGGAGCCGGTGGAAATGGGTTGGCGCTTCTGCTCTTTGGCGGTCATGTCACTAACCTGCGCTGGAAGAGTTCACGGAAGACCGGATAGATATCCCCGGCCGAGACCAGTTGCTGTTGGGCAAACGTGTCAGAGAAGGCTTCGGCGATACGTTCGTATTCGTACCACAAGGCCTGATGTTCGCGCGGGGTGATTTCCACATAAGTGTAGTACTGCACAAACGGCATGATCTGGTTGATCAGGATGTCGCGGCAGATCGGTGAGTCGTCGTTCCAGTTGTCGCCGTCGGAAGCCTGAGCCGCGTAGATGTTCCACTCGTTGCTCGGATAGCGCTCGGCCATGATCTCCTGCATCATTTTCAAGGCGCTGGAGACGATGGTGCCCCCGGTTTCCCGCGAGTAGAAAAACTCCTCTTCGTCGACTTCACGGGCACTGGTGTGGTGACGGATGAACACCACGTCGATCTTGTCGTAGTTTCGCTTCAAAAACAGGTACAGCAGGATGAAAAAGCGCTTGGCGATGTCCTTGGTCGCCTGGGTCATGGAGCCGGAGACGTCCATCAGGCAGAACATCACCGCTTTGGAGCTTGGATTCGGCTGCTTGACCAGCAAGTTGTATTTAAGGTCAAAGGTGTCGAGAAACGGCACGCGATGGATGCGCGCGCTGAGTTTTTCGATCTCCGTCTCGATTTCCTGAATGTCGCCGAAGTTGTCTGGCTCCTCGCGCTTGAGGCGCGCCAGTTCTTCTTTGGCTTCACGCAGTTTTGCGCGGCTGCTGCCGGACAGGGCGATGCGCCGCGCATGAGCTGAGCGCAGGGTGCGGATGATGTTGATGCGTGAGGGATTACCTTCGTTACTGATCCCCGCGCGAACGGTCTTGAACGTGTCGGTACCGGTCAGATTGCGTTTGACCAGGTTGGGCAGTTCGAGGTCTTCGAACATGAATTCGAGGAATTCTTCCTGAGTGATCTGGAAGACGAACTCGTCCATGCCCTCGCCAGAGTTGCCGGCCTTGCCCGGTCCACGTCCGCCGCCGCCGCCCGGTGGGCGAGCGATGTGTTCGCCGGCGGTGAATTCCTTGTTGCCGGGATGAACAACCGTCTGCTTGCCGCCGCGACCATGGTGAAGTACCGGTTCATCGATGTCGCGACCGGGAATGCTGATCTGCTCGCCGTGCTCCATATCGGTAATGGAGCGCCGGCTGACCGCCTCTTCGACAGCCTTCTTGATGTGGTCACGGTAACGTCGCAGAAAGCGCTGACGGTTCACCGTGCTCTTGTTCTTGCCGTTGAGACGTCGGTCGATTACATAGCTCATAGGCCCCTCCGGGGAGCTTGAAGTCGTAAGCCTCAAGCAGCAAGCGATGCGCCGTCAGTTCCCGATATCGGGGCTCACCCGCTTTTCTCTTGCCGCTTGTAGCTAGAAGCTTGCAACTGCTTCACTGCGACTTCCGGACCCGTAGGTACCATTCGGAAAGTAGCCGTACCTGTTTGTCGGTGTAGCCACGTTCGACCATTCGTGTAACGAAGTCGTTGTGCTTTTGTTGATCCTCCTTGCTGGCCTTGGCGTTGAAGCTGATGACCGGCAGCAGGTCTTCGGTGTTCGAGAACATTTTTTTCTCGATGACCACCCGCAGTTTTTCGTAGCTGAGCCAGGTCGGGTTCTTGCCGTTGTTGTTGGCCCGTGCGCGCAGTACGAAGTTGACGATCTCGTTGCGAAAATCCTTCGGATTGCTGATGCCGGCCGGTTTTTCGATTTTTTCCAGTTCTTCGTTCAGGGCTACGCGGTTGAGAATCTCGCCGGTTTCCGGATCGCGGTATTCCTGATCCTGAATCCAGAAGTCTGCGTACAGCACGTAGCGGTCGAAAATGTTCTGGCCGTACTCGCTGTAGGATTCCAGGTACGCGGTCTGAATCTCCTTGCCGATGAACTCGATGTAGCGCGGTGCCAGGTATTCCTTCAGATAACGCAGATAGCGCTCGCGCGTCTCGGCCTGAAACTGCTCCTGTTCGATCTGCTGTTCCAGGACATAGAGCAGGTGCACCGGGTTGGCGGCGATTTCATGGGGATCGAAGTTGAAGACTTTCGAAAGGATCTTGAACGCGAAGCGGGTCGACAGGCCGTTCATCCCCTCGTCGACGCCGGCCGAGTCGCGGTACTCCTGAATCGATTTGGCTTTTGGGTCGGTGTCCTTGAGGTTTTCGCCGTCGTACACGCGCATTTTCGAATAGATGTTGGAGTTTTCCGGCTCCTTGAGGCGTGACAGCACGGTGAACTGCGCCAGCATCTTCAAGGTGTCGGGCGCGCAGTGGGCCTTGGCCAGGGAGCTGTTGAACAGCAGCTTGTCGTAGATTTTTACTTCATCGCTGACTCGCAGGCAGTACGGCACCTTGACGATGTAGATCCGGTCGATGAACGCCTCGTTGTTCTTGTTGTTACGGAAGGTATGCCATTCCGACTCGTTGGAGTGGGCGAGCAGAATCCCGGTGAACGGAATCGCGCCCAGACCTTCGGTACTGTTGTAGTTGCCTTCCTGTGTGGCGGTCAGCAACGGGTGGAGCACCTTGATCGGTGCCTTGAACATTTCGACGAATTCCATCAGGCCCTGGTTGGCCCGGCACAGCGCACCCGAATAGCTGTAGGCGTCCGCGTCGTTCTGTGGGTATTCCTCGAGTTTACGGATGTCGACCTTGCCGACCAGCGCGGAAATATCCTGGTTGTTCTCGTCACCCGGTTCGGTTTTGGCCACGGCGATCTGGTTGAGGATCGACGGGTACAGCTTGACCACGCGGAACTGGCTGATGTCGCCGCCGAATTCGGCCAGGCGTTTGGTTGCCCATGGCGACATGATGGTGTTCAGGTAGCGCCGAGGGATGCCGAAGTCTTCTTCGAGGATCGCGCCATCTTCGGTGGCGTTGAACAGACCCAGCGGAGACTCGAATACCGGCGAGCCCTTGATTGCATAGAAGGGCACTTTTTCCATCAGCTGTTTCAGCTTCTCGGCCAGGGACGATTTACCGCCACCGACTGGGCCGAGCAGATAGAGGATCTGTTTCTTCTCTTCCAGGCCTTGGGCGGCATGGCGGAAATACGAGACGATCTGGTCGATGCATTCTTCCATCCCGTGGAAGTCTTCAAAGGCCGGATAGCGACGGATCACCTTGTTGGAGAAGATGCGTGACAGCCTCGAATTGGTCGAGGTGTCGAGCAGTTCCGGTTCGCCAATAGCCATTAACAGACGCTCGGCGGCGGAAACATAGGCGCTGCGATCCGTTTTGCACAGCTCCAGGTACTCCTGCAGTGAGAGTTCTTCCTGGCGTGTGGACTCGAAGCGTTGTTGGAAGTGGCTAAAGATACTCATGACGTCACCTCGCTCGATACGTGGAGCCGACGCCGGATCAGTCAGTCGATGCTGGCAAGCGGCCGTCGTGGCTGCTTGTTTACCCCCCAGAACACTTTCGCGGTCGACAACCTTGAAAGTCACTCCCGATGACCCGTGCGCCGGTGTACCGGCTCTCCCCTGTTTTGGATGGCCTGGGCTTAAGGATAGTTGGGAATTCGGGAGGTAAAGGCGAGATACGTAATTATGTGTGGCAGACCGTTTGTCTGCCCAGCGCGGGCCCACGGCAGCCGGGGCTCGCGCCTGACAAAAAAATTATTGCGCGCAGCCTTGAGCGGTTTCTGCAGGATAAGTCGTACGCCATAGCTCGAAGCCGCCGTCCATGCTGTAGACGTCGGAGAAGCCCTGGCTGATCAGGTACGCTGCTGCGCTCTGGCTGGAATTACCGTGATAGCAGACCACTACCAGCGGTGCGTCGAGGTCGGCGTTACGGATGAAATCGGCGATGGAATGGTTGTCCATATGTTGGGAGCCGGCAATGTGCAGCGCGGCGTAGGTTTGCGGGTCGCGGACGTCGATCACGACGGCGCCTTTCTCGCGCAGGGCCTGGGCCTGTTCCGGGGGGATTCGTTTGACTTCGCTCATGGCGGGTTCCTGTAGCTCGGCTGAATACGCAGTCTAGCGTGGTGTGCTGACTGGCGAGGTGTTGGGGGTAAGTGGTGCGACTGACGGCAGGACGCCACCGTGTTCGTCGCATTTGCATGACAGGCGTTCACCGCTGTCGACGTTCATCAGGGTCAGGCTGCCACCCCACACGCAACCGGTGTCGAGCGCTGCGATGCCCGGTTCGCTGACCTGGCCTTCGAGGGCGGCCCAGTGACCGAAGATGATCCGCAAGCCGAGGGTCTTGCGCTCCTTGTGCAGGAACCACGGTTTATAGCCCGGCGGTGCGGTATCGAGGCCTTCCTTGCTCTTGAGGTCAAGTTTGCCTTCGGCGGTGCAGAAACGCATGCGGGTGAAATAGTTGGTGATCACGCGCAGGCGAGGCACACCTTGCAGGTCGCTGTCCCATTTTGCCGGCTCGTTGCCGTACATGCCGTCGAGATAAAGCGGCAGCAGATTATCGTCACGCAGCGCCGCTTCGGCTTCGGCGGCCAGCTTCAAGGCTTTGCGCAGCGACCATTGCGGCGGTATGCCGGCATGCACCATGGCGACGTCACGTTGTTCGTCGTAGTGCATGAGCTTTTGCTGGCGCAGCCACTCAAGCAAGTCGGCGGCGTCGGGTGCGTCGAGAATCTCGCGCAGGGTGTCGGATTTCTTCAGGCGTTCGATGTTTTTTGCGGCGGCCAGCAGGTGCAGGTCATGATTGCCGAGCACACAGACCAGTGACTCGCGCATGCCATATAGAAATCGCAGGGTTTGCAGCGACTGCGGGCCGCGGTTGACCAGGTCACCTGCCAGCCACAGCCGATCGATCGCCGGATCGAACGCGACCTGCTTGAGCAGGCACTTGAGCGGTTCGAGGCAGCCCTGCAGGTCGCCGACGGCATACGTGGCCATCAGTGCAGCGCTCCGGGAGCGGCGAGAAGAAAGGGTTTGATGATCGCGTCGAAATGCTTGCCGTCGTCGGCGACCATTTCGTAGGTGCCTTGCATGGTGCCAACCTTGGTGGTCATTACCGTGCCGCTGCTGTAGGTGTGGCTTTCGCCTGCATCGATCAACGGTTGCTGACCCACGACACCTGCACCGCGCACTTCTTCGACGTGCCCGTCTCCGTCGGTGATGACCCAGTGTCGCGACATCAGTCGCGCCGGCTTGTCGCCGTTGTTCTGTACGGTGATGGTGTAGGCGAAGGCAAAGCGGTCGTGCTCGGGTTGCGATTGGTCTGCCAGATAGTGGGTAACCACGCTGACATCGACCTGGTAACGGGAATCGGACATGCAAAAGGCCTTAAACGAAGCGGAACGCGGGGCGTAGCTGATGGGGAATCAGTCTAGGCAAGTATCGGGCAGTAAACCAGAGTGGCGTCCTGCCCGATAGCGTTCATCACTTGTCAGTCGGCGGCGGGCGTCTCTGGGGCTTGCTCGCTGAGCTTGTCGGCCAGGCGCACGAAGGCGGCCAGATCCAGTTGCTCGGGGCGCAGGCTGCCATCGACACCGGCGGCTTCGATCTCGGCAGACGTCATCAATTGCTTGAGCGTGTTGCGCAGGGTCTTGCGGCGCTGGTTGAAGGCTTCGCGAACAACGCGCTCCAGCAGGCGATGATCCTTGGCCGGGTGCGGCAGTACCGCGTGCGGGACCAGACGGACGATAGCCGAGTCGACTTTCGGCGGTGGGTTGAACGCTCCCGGGCCGACGTTGAACAGGTGTTCCACGCGGCAGTGGTACTGAACCATGATCGACAGGCGACCCCAATCACCGCCACCAGGACCCGCTGCCAGGCGCTCGACAACTTCCTTTTGCAGCATGAAGTGCATGTCGCGAATGATGCCGGCGTTGCTCAGCAGGTGGAAAATCAGTGGCGTAGAGATGTTGTAAGGCAGGTTGCCGACTACGCGCAGGCTGTTCGGCGCGGCGTTGAGCGTATTGAAGTCGAACTTCAGCGCATCGCCTTGATGCAGGTTGAAGTTGCTCTTGCCGGCGAACTGCTGGTTGAGGATCGGGATCAGGTCCTTGTCCAGCTCCACGACGTCAAGTTGTGCGCCGGAGTTGAGCAGGCCGGCGGTCAGCGCGCCCTGGCCCGGGCCGATTTCCAGCAGGCGGTCTTCGGACTTGGCGCTGATGGAGCGCAGGATGCGGTCGATAACGCCGGCATCGTGCAGGAAGTTCTGGCCAAAGCGTTTGCGCGCCTTGTGTTGGTATTGCTCGGTCATAAACGGGTCTCGGCCATCTGGTAGGCGGTTTCCAGGGCGACTTGCAGGCTGCCGGTATCGATCTTGCCGCTGCCGGCCAGATCCAGGGCGGTGCCGTGGTCGACCGAAGTGCGGATGATCGGCAGGCCGAGGGTCACGTTGACGGCGGCGCCGAAGCCTTTGTACTTCAGCACGGGCAAGCCCTGGTCGTGGTACATCGCCAGCACTGCGTCGCAGTGCTCCAGATATTTGGGGGTAAACAGAGTGTCGGCAGGCAGCGGGCCACGAAGGTCCATGCCCTCGCCGCGCAGGCGCTCTAATGTGGGTTCGATGATGTCGATTTCTTCATGGCCCAGGTGTCCGCCTTCACCGGCGTGCGGGTTGAGCCCGCACACCAGAATGCGTGGCCGGGCGATGCCGAATTTGTCTTGCAGGTCGGCGTGCAGAATCCGCGTGACCCGCTCCAGCCGTTGCGGCGTGATCGCATCGGCAACCTCGCGCAGGGGCAGGTGAGTGGTGACCAGTGCCACGCGCAAACCGCGTGTGGCAAGCATCATCACCACTTGCGCGGTGTGGGTCAGATCGGCGAGAAATTCCGTGTGTCCGGAGAACGCGATGCCTGACTCATTGATCACGCCTTTGTGTACTGGCGCGGTGATCATCCCGGCGAATTCGCCGTTCAGGCAGCCATTGCCAGCGCGGGTCAGGGTTTCGAGGACGAAGGCCGCGTTGGCCTTGTCCAGTTGCCCGGTCACCACGGGGGCGCTGAGCGGCGTATCCCAGACGTAAAGGCTATGTTCAGGTGCGGGCGCATCCGGCCATTGACCGGGCGCAACATCCAGCAGATTGACGGCCAGCCCCAGCTGCGCGGCCCGCTCAAGGAGCAGGTCGCGGCTGGTGATGGCAATCAGGGGGTGTGGCTGGGCTTGCGAGGCGAGCAGCAGGCACAGGTCGGGACCGATGCCGGCTGGTTCGCCGGGTGTCAGCGCGAAACGCTTGGGTTTCACTGCGCTGCCTGGTCTGCACCAGGAAGTTTGATCTCTACGTACGCTTCGTCACGGATCTGACGCAGCCAGGTTTGCAGCTCTTCGTCGTATTTGCGATTACGCAATACCGTCATGGCTTGCTGCTCGCGGGCTTGTTCAGTGCTGTCAGTGGCGCGACGGCCAAGGACTTCCAGAACGTGCCAGCCGTATTGGGTCTTGAATGGCTTGGACAGCTGACCTTGAGGGGTCTTGGCCATTACTTCGCGGAATTCCGGAACCAGTACGTTCGGGTCGATCCAGTTCAGGTCGCCGCCGTTGAGGGCCGAACCCGGGTCTTCGGAGTAGCTTTTCGCCAGGGTGGCGAAATCTTCACCGGCCAGAATCCGCTCGTACAGCGATTGAACCAAGGCCTTGGTCTTGGCTTCGTCGCGGATCGGGCTTGGCTTGACCAGGATGTGGCGCACATGCACTTCATCGCGGGTTTGAGTTTCGCCACCACGCTTGGCCAGCAACTTCAGGATGATGAAGCCACCTGGCGTGCGTGCAGGCTGAGTCACGTCGCCGACGGCCATGCTGCTCAACTCGCGATCAAACGGAGGTGGCAACTGCGCGGCTTTACGCCAGCCCATGTCGCCGCCTTCCAGGGCGTTGTCGCTGGCGGATTTGGCGACGGCCAATTGACCGAAGTCGGCGCCTTGCTTGAGCTGCTGGTAAATCTCCATGGCCTGACGCGCGGCATTCTGAATCGCTTCAGAGTTGGCGCTTTCCGGGGTCGGAATCAGGATGTTGGCCAGGTGCAGTTCTTCGGACAATTGCATCTTGCCCAGGTCGGAGGCGAGGAAGTTCTTCACTTCCTGTTCCGACACCTGAATGCGTTCTGCTACACGGCGCTGACGTACACGGCTGATGATCATTTCGCGACGGATCTGGTCACGGGCGTCGTCGTAAGACAGGCCGTCGTGAGCCAGAGCAGCACGGAATTGATCCACCGTCATGTTGTTGCGCTGGGCAATGGTGCCAACAGCCTGGTTCAGTTCTTCATCGGTAATGCGGATACCGGAACGTTCGCCGATCTGCAATTGCAGGTTCTCGACGATCAGGCGTTCGAGCACCTGCTGATCCAGTACGCCTGGGGGCGGCAAACCGCCACCACGCTTGGCGATGGTCTGCTGAACTTCGTGGACACGCTGATCCAGTTGGCTCTGCATGACCACGTCGCTGTCGACGATCGCTACCACTTTATCGATGGGCTGTACTGCAGCATTCACCGCAGTACCCAGGAACAGCGCGCCCAGCACAAGCGGGCGCAGACAATCAGAAAGCTTGGTCTTCACGTTCACGATAACCTTGAATGCCTTTGTCGAGGAAGCTCTCTACCTTGGCGCCAGTGAGGCCACCGAGTCCCTTCAGAACAATTTGGAGGAAGACGCCATGGTCGCCTTTTTCGTTTTCCGGTGCGTTCTGACTGAACTCGTCATAGGAAACCCAGTAACGGTTGATCAGGCGCAGTTTCCAGCAGCAGTTGTCGTACTCGAAACCACCGAAGGCTTCCAGGGTACGGTTACGGTTGTAGTCATACTGCCAGCGGCTGATGGCGTTCCACTGCGGCACGATCGGCCAGATCACCGAGAAGTCGTGCTGTTTGATTTTGTAGTAGTCCTTCACGTAGCCAGGCTGGCCTGGAGTGCCGTAGTCACCACCACCCACCGACCATTTACCGGTGTTTTGGTCGTAGCGAACCTGGTCATTGCGATAGCGATAGCCGGCGTTGATGACCTTGTTCGGGTTGTCTTCAGGCTGGTAGTGGAACATTGCACTGCCGGAACGTGGGCTGCGGCTGTCCGGATCCCAGTTGTAATCGGCCGTGGTGCGCCAATCACGGTTCCAGCGGTATTCGTATTCCAGTGCATATGGCGAAACGTTGGATTTCGCGTCATCACGGGTTTTTGCATCGATGCCTGGCAATTGGACTTCGCGATCCTTGAAGTACAGGGCCTGGCCGACGCTGATGCGTTGACGCTCGAAGCCATTGTCTTCGATCCAGCGGCTGGTTACGCCCAGCGACAGTTTGTTCTCGTCGCCGACACGGTCGGAGCCGGAGAAACGGTTGTCACGGAACAGCGACGCGTAGTTGAAGGTGTATTCGCTGGTGTCGAACACCGGAATGTCCTTCTGATCTTCCTCAGGAACGTAGAGGTAGAACAGGCGCGGTTCCAGGGTCTGGCGGTAGTTCTTGCCAAAGAACGACGTGTTACGGTCGAAGTACAGGCCGCTGTCGATGCTGGCGATTGGCACGCCGCGGTTCTGGTTGCTACCGAATTTTCCGTAGAGGTTCTGATTTTCCGGCGACATTGCAGCAATCTGGGATTTACCAGTACCGTCCAGATCCAATTGATACTGGGTGTACTGATACTTGAGCGATGGCTTTAAGAAGCCATAGGTCCAGTTCATTGGCAGACTTACACCGGGCTTCAGATTCAGACGGTCGCCGTTTGCACGGGCCAGACCTTGAATGTTGTTGTCCAGTCGAGGTTCTGTCGTAACGCCGTCTTCCTGAGTGAACGTCCCGCTTTTCAGATCACGATCAAACCGAACAAGCTCGGTCTCGTAATCGAAATTCAAACCTTGCGGGTGATACGGCAGCTGACCATTGAAGGTGATCTGCGGCAAACGATCATACGGCGTGATGTTCGAAACGGTTGCCAACTGATACGCCTGAGCGTTCAACCGCGCGGTATAGCTGTCACCACGATAGGTAACCGCGCCCTGCTGATTCACGTAGTCGCCGGATTTCACACCAATCTGATCGGTTTGCAGATCCTGGAAGTAATACGGATCGCTGATCTTGGTGTAGTCAACTTCAGTGAGCACGCGGGAGTCGAGACCGCCCTTGTGCTGCCAGTTGTACATGTATCGGGTTTTTTCGTAATCGGTCTGCTTGCTGCGTTCGGTGTCGTCATCGTTCAGGTACGCAGCGCCGAACTGGCCTTCGCTGGACTTGGTCAGATAACGGAACTCACCTTCCACCAACATGCCACGCTTGCTCATGTAGCGCGGATACAGCGTGGCGTCGTAGTTAGGCGCCAGGTTGAAGTAGTACGGCGTTACCAGCATGAAGCCAGTGTCGCTGCCGGTGCCGATGGTCGGCGGCAGGAAGCCCGACTGGCGACGGTCATCGATCGGGAAGTAGATGTACGGCGTGTACAGGATCGGAATGTCTTTGACGCGCAACGTCACGTTGGTCGCGGTACCGAAGCCGGTGGCCGGGTTCAGGGTGATGTTGTTGCCCTTGAGCTGCCAGGCGTTGCTGTTCGGTTCGCACGTGGTGTACGTGCCGTCCTTCAAGCGGATGATCGCGTTTTCGGCACGCTTGGCGTACAGCGCGTTACCGCGAATGCGCGATTTGTGCATCACGTATTCGGCGTTGTCGACCTTGGCTTCGCCAGTGTCGAGCTGCACATCGGCGTGGTCGCCAACGATCAGCGCGCCGTTGTCACGGATACGCACGTCGCCACTGAGCTCGGCGCGGCTCTCGGCCTGATACAGGCTGGCCTCGTCGGACTCGACCTGCATGCTGCCCTGACGCAGGACGACATCACCGGCCAGCGTACCGACTTGATCATCGGTGTTATAGCGAGAGGCTTTTGCGCCGATAAAGGTCGGAGCATCGCTTTTATTCGTCTTGTCATTCATGCCAGGACGAATCGGCTCGATATAAGCACCTGAGCAATATGGACCGGTCTCGGCCAATTGGGCGGCGGTGAGCTTCTCGCGCGCAACCCAGTCGAGGTGACTGAAGTCTTCGCTACGGGATTTCAAACCGCGGCCCTTGGCTTCGGTGACCAGCACGGGCTTGGCGCCAGTGTCGGTGGTCGAACCGTTCTGTGCCGGGGCTTCGCCGGTGGCGCTGACGGCACTGCCGTCATGCACCGGACGCGGCGGCAATGCAGCGGCCGGCGTCTTGGGCGAACAGTCCCAGGCACCCGTAGCCGATACAGAGCAGTCATACTGCTCGGCGGCGACAACGAATTGACTGGCCAGAGGTTGCATAGCCAGCAGACTGCCGGTTACCAACAACGGAAATTTTTTACGAAACGCGGGGGATTTCAATGCCATCTTATTAGTCCGGGCTTCCTGCGTGCCATCTGCCCGCGGTGTGGGCCGCACGCCTCTCGATGGTCTGAAAAAGATGCTGGATAATAAAGCATGACCCGCTTGACGGCTAGCGCCGTCGGAGACCCTTGCAATGCCTGACCAAGATGTACGCTTGCAACACCTGAAACTTTGGCTCGATGAGCAGTTGGCAAACCTTTTTGCAGATCAGGGTTGGGGCGCCGTGCCCCCGGCCACGTTGACCGCGGCCAGTAGCGACGCGAGTTTTCGCCGTTACTTCCGTTGGGAGGGCGCGGGTCGCAGCTTCGTCGTCATGGACGCGCCGCCCCCCCAGGAAAACTGCAAACCGTTCGTGGATATCGCCTTTTTGCTGGCGAAATCCGGAATAAATGTGCCGAAAATTTATGCAGAAGACCTCGAACGCGGATTTCTTTTGCTCAATGACCTGGGCAACAAGACCTATCTGGACGTGATCGACACTGAAAATGCCGACGCATTGTTCAACGATGCCCTGCAAGCATTACTGGCTTTTCAGCAGTTGCCGATGGTTGCGCCGTTGCCCAGTTATGACGTTGCTTTACTGCGCCGCGAGCTGGAACTGTTCCCTGAGTGGTACGTGAAGCGTGAACTCGGTGTCGAGTTCGATGCGACTCAGCAACAACAGTGGCAGCAGGTCAGCGATCTGTTGATCAATAGCGCCCTGGCCCAGCCAAAAGTGCTGGTGCACCGCGACTACATGCCGCGCAATCTGATGCTCAGCGAGCCAAATCCCGGTGTGCTGGATTTCCAGGATGCGGTGTATGGCCCCGTGACCTACGACGTGACCTGTCTGTTCAAGGACGCCTTCCTCAGTTGGCCTGAGGAGCGCGTACACGGATGGCTGGAGCGTTACTGGCAGCAAGCCTCGGTGCTGAACATCCCGGTGCAGCCAGATTTTCAAGACTTCCTGCGCGCCAGCGACCTGATGGGTGTGCAGCGTCACCTGAAAGTCATCGGCATCTTCGCGCGCATCTGCCATCGCGACGGCAAGCCGCGTTATCTGGCCGATGTGCCGCGCTTCTTCTCTTATATAGAGGCGGTGATCGCTCGTCGTCCTGAGCTGGCGGAACTGCAAGCGCTGTTCACCAGCCTGCGTGGTGGAGCGACGGCATGAAGGCAATGATTCTGGCGGCAGGCAAAGGTGAGCGCATGCGCCCGCTGACCCTGACCACGCCCAAACCGCTGGTGCGTGCCGGCGGCGTCCCGTTGATCGAATATCACCTGCGCGCCCTCGCGGCAGCCGGATTCAACGAGATCGTGATCAATCACGCCTGGCTGGGTCAGCAGATCGAGGATTACCTGGGTGATGGCTCGCAGTTTGGGGTGAGCATTCAGTACTCGCCGGAAGGCGAGCCGCTGGAAACCGGCGGCGGTATTTTCCGGGCGCTGCCGTTGCTCGGTGACGACGCGTTTCTGGTGGTCAACGGTGACATCTGGACCGATTACGACTTCAGCGTGCTGCACCAACCGATCCCCGGTCTGGCGCATCTGGTGCTGGCGGACAATCCGGCGCATCACCCTGCCGGTGATTTCTCACTGGTTGACGGGCAAGTGATTGATGGCCAGGCGGATGCCGCGACGCTGACTTACAGCGGCATCGCCGTGCTCCATCCGCAACTGTTCGAGGGTTGTGCACACGGCGCCTTCAAACTGGCGCCGTTGCTGCGCAAGGCCATGTCTGAAGGCGAGGTTACTGGCGAGCGACTCAAGGGCCATTGGGTTGATGTCGGCACGCACGAGCGTCTGGCCGAAGCTCAAACCTTGATAGAAGCGAGTCGCTGATATGTTGTGGCCAGGGACTCTGATTGGAGCCGGAGCGGGTTTTGCTATCGCCAGCATTCCGGGGGCCATGCTTGGGGCGTTGTTGGGGCAGGCGCTGGATCGGCGCCTGCACTTGCAGAGCTGGGGGCATCTGCGGGAAAAACTCGGTGGTCGGTCGGTGTTGCGCAACGACGAATTGTTGTTTGTGTTGCTCGGGCGTCTGGCCAAGAGTGATGGCCGGGTCACGGACGGGCATATTCAGCAGGCGCGCAACGAGATGCGAGCGCTGGAAATGAGCGACCCGGCGATGCGTCGGGCGATTGCGGCGTTCAATCGCGGCAAGTCCGGCAGTGATCGTCTGCGCGGCTATCTTCGGCGTTTGAGTGCGCAGCCGCACGCGGCCGAAGGCGTATTGCGTGCGTGTTGGCGGATGGTCTGGGCCGACGGTCGAGCTGGCGTCAGTGAGCGGGAGTTGCTGGCGCAGTGGGGTAAATGGCTGGGCTGGACGACGCATCAGGTGCAGGCACTGGCCAGTGATTACGAGCCCGGCAAGCGGCCAATCGTCAGTGCGGCGGTGAGCTATCAGGAAGCGATGCGTCTGCTGGGTGTTTCGGTGTCCAGCGAGCCGGCGCAGATCAAACGGGCTTATCGACGTTTGCTCAGTCGGCATCATCCGGACAAGATTGCCGGCAGCGGTGCGACACCGGCACAGGTGCGTGAAGCGACCGAGAAAACCCGCGATTTGCACAACGCCTACACGTTGATTCGGGAACGGCGGGATTTTCGTTAGGCACTAGATGGGTGTTGTTAGCACTTGCCTCTTCGCGAGCAAGCCCGCTCCCACATTCGATCGCGTTTGTTCAGTTGAAATGCAATCAAGTGTGGGAGCGGGCTTGCTCGCGAATGGGGCAACTCGGCGCTGGATCAGTCCGGGTTCTGCGGATTCAACCAACCACGCACCCGGCGGAACAATTGTTCCTGCTCTGCCTTGTTGTCCGGCAGTGCCTTGAGTGCGACTTGGCTGAACGCCGAAGTCTTCAAACGCTTGCTCGCCTGCATCCGTTCCAGCGCCGCATGGCGATCCAGCGGTTTGTCCATGTAGAAAATATCAGCGGTCGGCAACTTCAGCATGGGCGTGAGTTCGGCCAGTGGTGGTTTGGCCTTGGTCGGGACCTGCGCATCGACCATGACAAACTTCTCGACCTGCGCCGTTTGCTTCTCGCTCAAATAACGCGCTGCCCAGTAGGCCCCCGTGCCGTGACCGAGCACCACGATACGGCGTGCGCTCTGCTGTTCGGCGTAGGCAATGGCTGCGTCGATGCGCGCGAAGATGCGTTCGGCATCCGCTTTGGCTTGTTCTTCCGTCGTTTCGGCCACCACCTGATCGGCCACCTCCGCTTCACCGCCAGCCGCTTGTTCGATCGGTTGCGCAGTGGTGGCATCCTTGCTGCCACTTTCGGGGGCTTTCGCTGGTGCCGCCGCTTCGATCACGCGCGGTGCGATGACATCGCTTTGCAGGTCGGGCAGGGTGATGCTCAGGCTGCTCCATTCGACGTCCGGCAATTTTTGCCGTAACGGGCCGATTGCCTGAGGCCAGTCAGCTGTTTCGCCCGCGCCGGGGAT
Source organism: Pseudomonas sp. EA_65y_Pfl2_P78 (assembly GCF_963970495.1). Taxonomy (NCBI): domain Bacteria; kingdom Pseudomonadati; phylum Pseudomonadota; class Gammaproteobacteria; order Pseudomonadales; family Pseudomonadaceae; genus Pseudomonas; species Pseudomonas sp. EA_65y_Pfl2_P78. The sequence continues at coordinate 60,817 of NZ_CAXAON010000026.1, forward strand.
GATAATCACCGCGCCTTTGGGTTCGGCGGTATTGGCCGGTTTCCACAGGGCAAGGAAGGTCTCGCTGCCAGCCTGCAATTGTTGCTGTTCTTGCGTCGGGACGATACGTTCCAGTGCCGCCGCCTCTTCCTGACTACGCTCAAGCAGTGGCTGACGTTCGACGGGTTTTTCTTCAGCGGGTTGGGCCGACGTGGTGGCAGGCGCCGGATCGGCCGCTTCGACGGAAAACGCACAAGGCAGGATCAGCGACAGGCACAATGCTGGCATTGCCAGGCGGTAGACAGAGGGCATCGGTTATTCCAGGCCAGAAAGTATCCCGGCAGCCTAATGGGTTGGTCAGAATTTGTCAGTGTATGGGGCTTCAATGAAGCGATTTTGCTGCCTGTGGGTTATCGGCTGTTTGTGGTTTCCCTTGATGGGCTGGGCCGCGCCTGCGCCACCGGCACACGTTGCACAATTGTCAGAGGGCCAGCAGCAATGGTTGGCGCAACACCATGAACTGCGTGTCGGTCTGGTGTTGCAGGCGCCCTTTGCGCAGTACGACCGACGCTTGCAGCGCCTGTCCGGGGCCAACGTCGAGTTGATGAAATGGCTGGCCCGGGCTCTTAATATCGAGTTGAGCTGGCGTAATTTTCAGAATCTGGCGCAATTGGAAACCGCTTTGCGCGACGGCGAGATCGACATCGCCCCGGGCCTGACCCAGACGCCGAGTGCCCTGCGTCTGTGGAAGTTTTCCGATCCATACATGCGTGTCCCGCAACTGGTGGTCAGCGATCAAAAGTCCAGCGGAGCAGTGGATCTGGAAAAAATCGACAGCCAGACTCGCGTCGCCATCCGCATGCCGAGTGCCACCGCCGACTATCTGCGCAGCAACTATCCCCATCTGAATCTGCAAGGCGTGCCGCTGGAGCGTCAGGCGTTGCAGTTGCTGCTGAGTCAGCAGGCCTCTTACGCGGTGATTGATGAGGCACAACTCGGTCGGTTGTCGGCCGAGCCCGAGTTTGCCGAACTGGTGGTGGTCGGTGATGTGGGCCTGCCGCAATTGCTGCGAGTCGCCTCACGTCGCGATTGGCCGGAACTGGCGGGCATTGTCCAGAGTGCCTTGAACGCAATCCCGGCCAGGGATCTGGAGCGCCTGCACAATCAATGGCTGCAACCCAAATACCCGCGACTGACGGAGTCGCCGGGGTTCTGGCAGAACCTCAGTCTGTTGTTCGCGGTGATGCTGCTCAGTTGCGCGGCGATTGTGTTCTGGCAGCGGCGCCAGCAACAGAGCCTTGAGCAACGTCTGCTCGCCGCACGGGAAGACATCGCCCTGCGCGCAGCCAGCGAAGAGGCGTTGCGCCTGACGCAGTTCTCCATCGATCAAAGTACCGTCGGCATTCTTTGGGTCAACTGGGACAGTCATGTTCGCTATGCCAACCGCGCGGCGGAAAACATGCTCGGCTACCCCTCTGGCGCACTCATCGAACGACCGCTGATCGACTTCGAACCGGGTCTGCACATGGACCGCTGGCTCAGCCTGTGGAAGCGCGCGCGGACCAGTGAAGAAGGCCCGCTGAGCTTCGAAACCAGTTGCGTGCGCGCCGATGGCAGCATCCTGCCGGCTGACGTATCGCTGAGCTTTCTGCGTTTTCGCGAGAGTGAATATCTGGTGGTTTACCTCACCGATGTCACGGAACGCCGTCGCGCGTTGGCGGCGTTGCAGGAAAGTGAGGCAAGGCTGCAGGGGATCGCCGCCAATGTACCGGGGCTGGTGTTCCGTCTGGAGCGGGCGCCAGTGACCGGGCAGATCGACTTTGCCTATATCAGCGAGGGCAGCGAAAGTCTGGTCGGTTACGCGCCGGCGGCGATTGCCCACCGCGACATGGGCCTGCGCAGTCTGGTGCACCCGGACGACAAGGCCGGTTATCACCGCACGCAGGATCACGCGCTGGATACCGACAGCGATTGGTCGTGGCAGGGGCGAATCCTCACGCGCCAGGGTGAGCAGCGTTGGGCCGAGATCAAGGCGATCACCCGTCAGTTGGAGGATGGCGCCTATGTCTGGGACGGCATCGTCTGGGACATCACCGAGAGCAAGCGCATCGAACTGGAACTGGCGGCATCGCGTGAGCAACTGCGTGAACTGTCGGCGCACCTTGAAAGTGTCCGCGAAGAAGAGAAGGCGCGCATTGCTCGTGAGGTTCACGATGAATTGGGGCAGATGCTGACGGTGCTCAAACTCGAAACATCGATGTGCGAACTGGCTTACGCGCAACTGGACCCGGGGCTGAATGAGCGGTTGAACAGCATGAAACGCCTGATCGCCCAGTTGTTCCAGTTGGTGCGCGACGTGGCGACAGCGCTACGGCCGCCGATTCTGGATGCCGGGATCGCTTCGGCGATTGAATGGCAGGCCCGTCGATTCGAAGCGCGCACGCAAATTCCGTGTCTGGTGCAGGTGCCGGATAATCTGCCGGCGCTGAGCGATGCCAAGGCGATTGGCTTGTTCCGTATCCTGCAGGAAGCGTTGACCAACGTGATGCGCCATGCTCAGGCGCATACTGTGGAGCTGACGCTGGCGCTGGAAGGCGACGAATTGTGTCTGACGGTCAGCGATGATGGCGTAGGCTTTGTCGCCCCTACGGGCAGGGCGACGTCGTTTGGTCTGGTCGGCATGCGTGAGCGGGTGCTGATCATGGGCGGGCGCTTGGCGCTTGAGAGTGAGCCGGGGGAGGGCACCAGTCTGAATGTTTGGGTGCCGGTGGATGAGGTTTGACTGAATCTGGAGAAGAACGTGATCCGAGTACTGGTAGCCGAAGACCACACCATTGTCCGAGAAGGCATCAAGCAATTGATTGGCCTGGCCAAGGACCTGCAAGTGGTGGGGGAGGCGAGCAATGGTGAGCAACTGCTTGAAACCCTGCGTCATGTGCCGTGCGAAGTGGTGTTGCTGGACATCTCCATGCCTGGGGTCAACGGCCTTGAGGCGATCCCGCGAATCCGTGCGCTGAACAATCCGCCGGCCATTCTGGTGTTGTCGATGCACGACGAAGCACAAATGGCGGCACGGGCATTGAAGGTCGGAGCGGCCGGCTACGCGACCAAGGACAGCGATCCGGCGCTGTTGCTGACCGCCATTCGCAAAGTCGCGGCGGGCGGGCGCTACATCGATCCGGATCTGGCTGATCGGATGGTCTTCGAGGTTGGCCTGACTGATGCGCGACCGTTGCACTCTTTGTTGTCGGAGCGCGAATTCTCGGTGTTCGAGCGCTTGGCGCAAGGCGCCAACGTCAACGACATCGCCCAGCAACTGGCCCTGAGCAGCAAGACCATCAGCACGCACAAGGCGCGGTTGATGCAGAAACTCAACATTACTTCGCTGGCCGAACTGGTCAAATACGCGATGGAACACAAACTCCTCTGAAGATCACCGCAATCAAAAACGGTGGGAGGGGGCTTGCTCCCGAATGCGGTGTATCAGTCGCCAACTAAGTTGGATGACCCACTGCATTCGGGAGCAAGCCCCCTCCCACATGGAATCTCTACCGTGTTCCGGATTGTGGGCATATCCGTTAGCGACAGCGGCTAGTGCCTGCTCTGTTGGCTCGCAGCTTGTCGCTCGCGGCGGCCTTATCCGTTAGCGCCATCCTTGTAGGGCAATCCCTACCCCCAACCTTCCATCCGGCTGAGGCGATTCTCTCCTGCGCCCCGATTTGCGTGCCTGTCAGCAGCCACTAGGCTTAACCCACAAGCAGTCATCAACAACAAAGGTGCGGGTATGAGCCAGGTCGATTCAAACGCAGGGGCCAGTGATGTGTTGGTCAGCTTTCGTGGAGTGCAGAAGAGCTACGACGGCGAGAACCTGATCGTCAAAGACCTCAACGTGGACATTCGCAAAGGCGAGTTCCTGACCCTGCTCGGGCCGTCCGGCTCCGGCAAGACCACCAGCCTGATGATGCTCGCCGGTTTCGAAACACCGACGGCCGGGGAAATCCTTCTGGACGGGCGTGCGATCAACAACGTACCGCCGCACAAGCGCGACATCGGCATGGTGTTCCAGAACTACGCACTGTTCCCGCACATGACCGTGGCCGAGAACCTTGCGTTCCCGCTGACCGTGCGCGGCCTGAACAAGAGCGACGTCGGCGACAAGGTCAAGAAAGTCTTGAGCATGGTTCAGCTCGACGCGTTCGCCTCACGCTATCCGGCACAGTTGTCCGGTGGCCAGCAACAGCGTGTGGCACTGGCTCGTGCGTTGGTGTTCGAACCGCAACTGGTACTGATGGACGAACCGCTCGGCGCCCTCGACAAACAACTGCGTGAACACATGCAGATGGAAATCAAGCACCTGCACCAGCGGCTCGGCGTGACCGTGGTCTACGTGACCCACGACCAGGGCGAAGCCCTGACCATGTCCGACCGCGTTGCGGTATTCCATCAGGGCGAAATTCAGCAGATCGCGCCGCCACGCGCCCTCTACGAAGAGCCGAAGAACACCTTTGTCGCCAACTTCATTGGCGAGAACAACCGCCTCAACGGCCGCTTGCTCAGCCAGAACGGCGAGCGCTGCGTGGTCGAACTCGGTCGTGGCGAGAAGGTCGAGGCGCTGGCGGTCAACGTCGGCCAGACCGGCGAACCGGTGACTTTGTCGATCCGCCCCGAGCGCGTCAGCCTCAACGGTTCGAGCGACCAATGCGTCAACCGCTTCTCAGGGAGGGTGGCGGAATTCATCTATCTGGGCGACCACGTCCGGGTGCGCCTGGAAGTCTGCGGCAAGACCGACTTCTTCGTGAAACAACCGATTGCCGAGCTCGATCCCGGGCTCACTGTCGGTGACGTGGTTCCGCTTGGCTGGCAGGTCGAGCACGTACGCGCGCTTGATCCTCTTTTAGAGGCGAACTGATCGCCCCGGCACGACCAACACCAACCCTGCACGTGGAGAGAACAATAAATGTTGAGATCCCTGAAGTTCACCGCCCTGACCCTGGGCCTGATGGGTGCGGCAAGCGCAATGGCCGCTGGCCCGGATTTGACCGTGGTGTCGTTTGGCGGGGCGAACAAGGCGGCGCAAGTCAAAGCCTTCTATGCACCGTGGGAAGCGGCGGGCAACGGCAAGATCATTGCCGGCGAGTACAACGGCGAAATGGCCAAGGTCAAAGCCATGGTCGACACCAAGAGCGTGTCGTGGGACCTGGTCGAGGTTGAATCGCCAGAACTGTCCCGTGGTTGCGACGAAGACATGTTCGAGCCACTGGACCCAGCGTTGTTCGGCAAGAGCGAAGACTACGTCAAAGGCGCGATCCAGCCCTGCGGCGTTGGCTTCTTCGTTTGGTCGACCGTACTGGCGTACAACGCCGACAAGCTGAAAACCGCGCCAACCAGTTGGGCTGATTTCTGGGACACCAAGAAATTCCCGGGCAAGCGTGGCCTGCGTAAAGGCGCCAAGTACACCCTCGAATTCGCCTTGATGGCCGATGGCGTTGCGCCGAAGGACGTCTACAAAGTACTGGCTGGCAAGGACGGTCAGGACCGCGCGTTCAAGAAACTCGATGAGCTCAAACCCAGCATTCAGTGGTGGGAAGCCGGCGCTCAACCGCCGCAATACCTTGCTTCCGGCGACGTGGTCATGAGCTCGGCCTACAACGGTCGCATCGCTGCCGTGCAGAAAGAGTCCAACCTCCAAGTGGTCTGGAACGGCGGCATCTACGACTTCGACGCCTGGGCCATCCCGAAAGGTCTGGACGCCAAGCGTGCCGAAGCGGCGAAGAAGTTCATCGCCTACTCGGTGCAGCCGCAGCAGCAGAAGACGTACTCGGAAAACATCGCCTACGGCCCGGCCAACACCCAAGCCGTACCGCTGCTGTCCAAGGATGTTCTGAAAGACATGCCGACCACCCCGGAAAACATCGCCAACCAGGTGCAGATCGACGTCAGTTTCTGGGCTGACAACGGCGAGCAACTGGAACAGCGTTTCAACGCCTGGGCGGCGAAGTAACCCGAGGGCTCGCCCTCCTGTGGGAGCGGGCTTGCTCGCGAAAGCGCCAGTACATTCAACATTGATGTCGACTGACACGCCGCCTTCGCGAGCAAGTCGAATCGTCGCACCGTCGCCCCCACATTTGGATCTGTGTGCATCAATCGATCGAGGTGGTCCGCCACCTCTGTAACGATCAAAGATTTGCGGAGTACGTCATGGCCATCGCCGTTCCCCTGAACGAGGGCGCCAGCCCCACCTTGAAGCAGAAGCTCAAGCACGCCGAGCGGGTCAACCGCTGGAAGGCCCAGGCGTTGATTGCGCCGCTGGTGCTTTTTCTGTTGCTGGTGTTTCTCGTGCCGATCGTGGCGCTGCTCTACAAAAGCGTCGGCAACCCGGAAGTGGTCGGCGGCATGCCGCGCACCGTGGCGGCCATCGTCAGTTGGGACGGTCGCGGTCTACCCGCCGAACCGGTCTACAAGGCTGCCAGCGATGACCTCGCCGAAGCCCGGAAAAACTCGACGCTGGGCGATTTGTCCAAGCGCTTGAACATGGAGTTGGCCGGCTATCGCAGCCTGCTGACCAAAACGGCCCGGGCGCTGCCATTTGCCAGCGAGCCGGCCTCTTATAAAGCCGCCCTGGAAGCACTCGATGAGCGCTGGGGCGATCCGGCCTACTGGCAAGCGGTCAAGCGCAACACCAGCAGCATCACCCCGTATTACCTGCTGGCGGCAGTCGACCATCGCATCGACGACCTCGGCGAGATCGCCCCGGCCACCCCCGATCAGGCGATCTACCTCGATATCTTCGCCCGTACGTTCTGGATGGGCCTGGTCATCACCGTAATCTGCCTGCTGCTCGCTTATCCACTGGCTTATCTGCTGGCGAACTTGCCATCACGCCAGAGCAACCTGCTGATGATTCTGGTGCTGTTGCCGTTCTGGACCTCGATTCTGGTGCGCGTGGCCGCCTGGATCGTGTTGCTGCAATCGGGCGGTCTGATCAACGGCGCCCTGATGGCGATGGGCATCATCGATAAACCGCTGGAGTTGGTGTTCAACCGCACCGGCGTTTACATCTCGATGGTACACATCCTGCTGCCGTTCATGATTCTGCCGATCTACAGCGTGATGAAAGGCATCTCGCCAACCTACATGCGTGCCGCGATCTCGCTGGGCTGCCATCCGTTCGCCAGTTTCTGGCGGGTGTACTTCCCGCAGACCTACGCGGGTGTCGGCGCCGGTTGCCTGTTGGTGTTCATCCTCGCCATCGGCTACTACATCACCCCGGCGCTGCTCGGCAGCCCGAACGATCAGATGGTCAGCTACTTCGTCGCGTTCTACACCAACACCAGTATCAACTGGGGCATGGCCACCGCGTTGGGCGGCTTGCTGCTGCTGGCAACCGTGGTGCTTTATCTGATTTACAGCTGGCTGGTGGGCGCCAGTCGCCTGCGCCTGAGCTAAGGGGAATTTGAGATGCTGAGTCCTTACATGTCGCCCATCGAACGGGTGTGGTTCTACAGTTTGCGGATCCTGTGCGGCTTGATTCTGCTGTTCCTGATCCTGCCGGTGCTGGTGATCGTGCCGCTGTCGTTCAACTCGGGCAGTTTCCTGGTGTACCCGCTACAAGGCTTTTCGCTGCACTGGTATCAGGACTTCTTCGCCTCGGCGGAGTGGATGCGGGCGCTTCGCAACAGCATCATCGTGGCCCCGGCCGCAACCGCGCTGGCCATGGTCTTCGGTACGCTGGCAGCGATCGGCCTGACCCGTGGCGACTTTCCCGGCAAACCGCTGGTGATGGCGCTGGTGATTTCGCCGATGGTCGTGCCGGTGGTGATCATTGGTGTGGCCAGTTATCTGTTCTTTGCGCCACTGGGCCTGGGCAACAGCTTCTTCTCGCTGATCGTCGTGCATGCGGTACTCGGTGTGCCGTTTGTGATCATTACGGTGTCGGCGACGTTGCAGGGGTTTAACCATAATCTGGTGCGGGCTGCGGCCAGTCTTGGTGCTTCGCCGCTGACCGCGTTCCGTCGCGTGACTTTGCCGCTGATTGCGCCAGGGGTCATTTCCGGGGCGTTGTTTGCCTTTGCGACGTCGTTTGATGAAGTGGTGGTGACGTTGTTTCTGGCCGGGCCTGAGCAGGTTACGTTGCCTCGGCAGATGTTCAGCGGGATTCGCGAAAACCTCAGTCCGACGATTGCGGCTGCCGCGACCTTGCTGATCGCCTTCTCGGTGATCCTGCTGCTGACCCTGGAATGGTTGCGTGGCCGTAGTGAAAAACTGCGCACCGCCCAGGTCTAAAGCCGTACTCGGTGAAAACGGTGGGAGGGAGCAAGCCCCCTCCCACAAGGGATTTGTGTTGTGTGCGAAGTCTTGGGTTATTCACGACCTGAATAGCAGACAACCCCGAATCCCCAGCTAATCTTGTGCCCAGCTCCCCTATCTATAAGAGGCTGCGCACCATGAGTCTTTCCCAGTTCAAAATCGCTCACAAACTGATCACCGGCGCCGGCGCCATCGAGCAACTGGCGGCGGAACTCACCCGCCTCGACATCGACAACCCGCTGATCGTCACCGACGCCGCTCTGGTCAAATCCGGCACCGTTGAGCTGGCGCTGGTGCAACTGGGCGGGCGCGAGTACGAGATTTTCGACCGCGTGCTGCCGGACCCGGAAATCGCCATTGTCGAAGACTGCATGCGTGCGTACCGCGAGGGCGGGCATGACGGCTTGATTGGTCTGGGCGGCGGCAGTGCCATCGACATCGCCAAAAGTGTCGCCGCCTATGCCGGTTATCACGGCGCGCTGGAGGATCTGTTCGGCGTCGAACAGGTGCCACGCAAAGGCCCGCCACTGATCGCCATCCCGACCACCGCCGGCACCGGCTCGGAAGTGACCAACGTCGCCATTCTTTCGGACAAGGTTGCGCAACTGAAGAAAGGCATCGTCAGCGACTATCTATTACCGGACGTCGCGCTGGTCAGTCCGCAGATGACCCTGACGTGCCCACGCAGTGTCACCGCCGCCAGTGGCGTCGATGCGTTGGTGCATGCCATCGAATCCTATCTGTCGGTCAACGCCTCGCCGATCACCGATTCCCTGGCCATCGGCGCGATCAAACTGATCGCCAAGGCCCTGCCCAAGGCCTACGCCAACGGCGCCAACCTGCAAGCGCGGGAAGACATGGCCACCGCCAGCCTGATGGCCGGGATGGCCTTCGGTAACGCCGGGGTCGGTGCGGTGCATGCGCTGGCCTATCCGCTGGGCGGGCGTTTCAACATTGCCCATGGTGTCAGCAATGCGCTACTGCTGCCCTATGTCATGACCTGGAACAAGATGGCCTGCGTCGAGCGGATGCAGGATATTGCCGAAGCCATGGGGGTGAAGACCGCTCATCTGAGTGCCATTGAGGCAGCGGATAAAGCCGTGCAGGCCATGACCGACTTGTGTGCAGCGGTGGAGATTCCCGCCGGGTTGCGCAGTTTCGGTGTGCCGCAAGACGCGATCCCGGCCATGGCCTTGGAGGCCGCAGGCATTGAACGGCTGATGCGCAACAACCCCCGTAAACTCAGCGCTATTGATATCGAGAAGATCTACCGCGCCGCCTACTGATCATCGCCGTCACGGTGCGCGCGCGCAAACTTGAGGTATACAATGCGCGCCATCGTGATTTAGCTCAGTAAAGGTGCGTCATGCAGCCCTTCGTAATTGCTCCGTCGATTCTTTCCGCCGACTTCGCCCGCCTCGGCGAAGAAGTGGACAACGTCCTCGCCGCGGGTGCCGACTTCGTTCACTTCGATGTCATGGACAACCACTACGTGCCCAACCTGACCATCGGCCCGATGGTTTGCGCGGCATTGCGCAAGTACGGCGTCACTGCGCCGATTGACGCGCACCTGATGGTCAGCCCGGTGGATCGCATCGTTGGCGACTTCATCGAAGCCGGCGCCACCTACATCACCTTTCACCCGGAAGCCACGTTGCACGTCGATCGCTCGCTGCAACTGATCCGCGAGGGGGGCTGCAAGTCCGGTCTGGTGTTCAACCCGGCGACTCCGCTGGACGTGCTCAAGTACGTGATCGACAAGGTCGACATGGTTCTGCTGATGAGCGTCAACCCAGGCTTTGGCGGGCAGAAGTTCATTCCCGGCACCCTCGACAAACTGCGCGAAGCACGGGCGATCATCGATGCGTCGGGGCGTGACATCCGTCTGGAAATCGACGGCGGCGTCAACGTCAACAACATCCGTGAAATCGCTGCCGCTGGCGCCGACACCTTTGTGGCCGGCTCGGCGATCTTCAATGCACCGAACTATCAGGAAGTCATCGACAAGATGCGTTCCGAACTGGCGCTGGCGCGCCCATGAGCGGTTTTGAGCAGCTGTTCCCGGGCAAACTGCCACGGTTGGTGATGTTCGATCTGGATGGCACGCTGATCGACTCGGTTCCCGACCTGGCAGCGGCGGTGGACAACATGCTGCTCACCCTCGGCCGCCAGCCAGCGGGCATCGAGTCGGTGCGCGAGTGGGTTGGCAATGGCGCGCCGGTATTGGTGCGTCGTGCGCTGGCCGGCGGTATCGATCATGCCTCTGTGGATGACGTCGAAGCCGAGCAAGCGCTGGAAATTTTCATGCAGGCCTACGGCGCCAGCCACGAGCTGACCGTGGTCTATCCCGGCGTGCGCGACACGCTCAAATGGCTGCAAAAGCAAGGCGTGGCCATGGCGCTGATCACCAACAAGCCGGAGCGTTTCGTCGCGCCGCTGTTGGACCAGATGAAAATCGGCCGCTATTTCAAATGGATCATCGGCGGCGATACCTTGCCGCAGAAGAAACCCGACCCGGCCGCGCTGTTCTTCGTGATGAAAATGGCCAACATCCCGGCCTCGCAATCGCTGTTTGTCGGCGACTCGCGCAGTGACGTGCTGGCCGCGAAAGCGGCGGGGGTCAAATGTGTGGCACTGAGTTACGGCTACAACCATGGCCGACCGATTGCTGAGGAATACCCGGCACTGGTGATCGACGACCTGCGCAAGCTAATTCCCGGTTGCCTGGATCCGGCCGCTGAGATAACGTTGCCCGACGCTTCTCAATCCCCTTCTGGAAACGCCATCGTGGTGGTCACCCGCAAACTCTGGATGAAAGTCATCAAGGCCCTGGCCCGCTGGCGTTGGCGCGCCTGACTTGTTTCTGGCCGGCCTGCCGGCGCGTTTGCACACCTGACTGACAGCACCTCACACCACGAGGCATCTTATGATTCGCGAAGAATTCCTGCGCTTGGCCGCTGATGGCTACAACCGCATTCCGTTGGCCTGCGAAACCCTGGCCGACTTCGACACGCCGCTGTCGATCTACCTGAAACTGGCTGACCAACCCAACTCCTACCTGCTCGAGTCCGTGCAGGGCGGCGAGAAATGGGGCCGTTACTCGATCATCGGTCTGCCGTGCCGCACCGTGCTGCGGGTTTACGATCATCACGTCAGCATCACCGTTGATGGCGTCGAGACTGAAAGCCATGACGTTGAAGATCCGCTGGCCTTCGTCGAAACCTTCAAGGCCCGCTACAACGTGCCGACCATTGCTGGCCTGCCGCGATTCAACGGCGGCCTGGTCGGTTATTTCGGTTACGACTGCGTGCGTTATGTCGAGAAACGCCTGGGCAAGTGCCCGAACCCTGATCCGCTGGGCGTACCGGACATTCTGTTGATGGTGTCCGATGCGGTCGTGGTGTTCGACAACCTCGCCGGCAAGATGCACGCCATCGTATTGGCCGACCCTGCGCAGGCGGATGCCTACGAGCAAGGTCAGGCGCAATTGCAGGGACTGCTGGAGAAGCTGCGCCAGCCGATCACCCCGCGTCGTGGTCTGGACTTCAGCAAGCAGCAGTCCGCTGACCCGGTGTTCCGCTCCAGTTTTACTCAAGACGATTACGAAAAAGCCGTCGACACCATCAAGCAATACATCCTCGCCGGTGACTGCATGCAGGTCGTGCCGTCGCAGCGCATGTCGATCGACTTCAAGGCCGCACCGATCGATCTGTATCGCGCCTTGCGCTGTTTCAACCCGACGCCGTACATGTACTTCTTCAACTTCGGCGACTTCCACGTCGTCGGCAGTTCGCCGGAAGTGCTGGTGCGGGTCGAGGATAACCTGATCACGGTGCGTCCGATTGCCGGTACTCGCCCGCGTGGCGCGACAGAAGAAGCCGATCTGGCGCTGGAAGAAGACCTGCTGTCCGACGATAAAGAGATCGCCGAGCACTTGATGCTGATCGATCTGGGGCGTAACGACACCGGACGTGTCTCGGAAATCGGTTCGGTGAAACTCACCGAGAAGATGGTCATCGAGCGTTATTCCAACGTGATGCACATTGTTTCCAACGTCACCGGCCAGTTGAAAACCGGGCTGACGGCGATGGACGCGCTGCGGGCGATTCTGCCGGCGGGCACCTTGTCCGGGGCACCGAAGATTCGTGCGATGGAAATCATCGACGAACTCGAACCGGTCAAGCGTGGTGTGTATGGCGGCGCGGTGGGTTACTTCGCCTGGAACGGCAACATGGACACCGCGATTGCGATCCGTACCGCGGTGATCAAGAACGGCGAACTGCACGTACAGGCCGGTGGCGGCATCGTCGCCGACTCGGTGCCAGCGCTGGAATGGGAAGAAACCCTGAACAAGCGCCGTGCGATGTTCCGTGCCGTGGCACTGGCCGAGCAAACCCCGGATAGCTGAGTTCACGTCAATACCTGTGGGAGCAGGCTTGCTCGCGAAAGCGGCGGATCTGCGAATATTCATGTCGACGGGCACTGCGCTTTCGCGAGCAAGCCCGCTCCCACCGTTCGATTGGTGTTCAGCATAAAAAAACGCGGCGCCCGAAAGGACGCCGCGTTTTTTATTGATCCTAGAAGTCCAGCACGACGCCGACGTTAACCCCCTGCTGGGTAAAGTCATCGTCCTTGCGCAACGTATAACCGCCACGCAGCGCCAGATCGGCCGTCAGTTTATGGCTGACGCCCAGGCTCAAACGGTTCAAATGACTCTGCGGTGTGTAGCCCTCGAGTTTGAAGTCGTTGGCCGGCAGGGTATTGAGCGCGATGTTGACCTTCTGCACGTCATCCTCGTACTCACGTTCGTGGGCGTACTCACCAAACACCTGGGTTTGTGGGGTGATGTTGTACTTGCCCTGAATACCGAGGCCCAGACGTTTCGAATCGCGCGCCTGGTCATCGAAGGTCAGCGCTGTGGCCCGGTTGCTCTTTTCCGAGTAACCGTCGACATCCACGCTGGCGTAGTCGGCGCTGACGAACGGCGACAAATGCCATTCACTGCCCGGTTGGGCAATGTCGTATCCGATGCGGGTACTGAACGCCCACAGGTGGCCGTCGGTATCACCTTTCTCCGCACCTTCACTGACGCCCAGATCGAACTTACGCTTGAGGTTGTCGTAGTCGAGTTTGCCACCGGTCAGCGCAGCGTCAGCCCACCAGCGGTTTTGCTGGAACTGGGCGAAGGCTGTCGCCAGATAGCTGTTGAGTTTGTAGTCCGAATCGTTGTGGCCTGCCTCCAGATTCTGCCGGTAGAAACCTGCCGCTACGCCTAACCGCCAAGCGTCATTGAGGCGATAGCTGCCACCCACGTTGAGGTTGTAACCACTGCCGTCGGCGCTGGCGCCGCTGCTTTGGCTGTCGACATCCAGGTGCTGGCCACCGGCGGAGACAATCGCCCGCCACTGACCGACGGGTTGCCAGTTCTCCCAATCCGCTTTCCATTGGGTACGCAGTTCATCCTGGTGCGCACGCAGCGTGGCGTGGGCCATTTCCGGCAGCAGTGTCAGCTCCCACGGTGCGGCCAACAGCGAATAGGCGTAGTCGGAGATCAGTTTCTGCCCGGTTTCGGTCGGGTGTACGCCGTCGTTGTAGATCAGCTTGCTCGGATCCGGCGTCGCACTGTTGATGCCGTAGCGGGCATTCTCCGTGCAACTGCTGCCGCTGAAGCAGGTTGCGGTCAGGTTCTGGTCGGTGGCCAGGCCAAAACGTCCGGGATCTGCGAAAGCCTCCGACAGGAGCACTGGAATATTCAACGGAATGATTTCAGCGTTGATGCCCTGTAAACGTGTCACCAATTGGCTGTTGAACTGGCTGGCGAGTTGACTGCTGAGCGCCTGAAAAGGCGTACCGTTGATGGCCGGGGTCAAACCGACATCAGGCAACAGCCAGACCATCACGTATTTGGCGCCGGCCGTTTGCAGGGCTTGTACGCTGTCAGCCAATCGGTCGGCACCCGCGTTAGCCTGAGGCAGGCTGAGAATTCGACCCTGCAGGAAGTCATTGCCACCGCCGGAAATGTAGTACAGCGCATTCGGGTCGGCGCGCAAGCCGTTCGACGGCAGGTAGCCGGCGCGGGTGCGTTCCCCTGTGGCAGATTGCGTAGTGATCGAGTCAAGGATCTGGTCAGTTCGATACCCCCCCACCGCCCAGTTGTTGCCGTCCGGCAGGCCTGCGTTGGCGCGTACAGCGGAGCTGGAGGAGGCCGTTTGATCCGCCGTAAACCCGAGGCGTCCGCCCAGCAGTTGCGTGGAGTTCAGCGAGCGCAGTTCACCGCTGCCATCCAGATAAACCGGGCCGGTACGGTTGGTGTAGCGCTGGGTGGCGCCCGCCGGGCCGCCGGTGTCGGTGAATGTCCCGGCATCGTTGAGGCTGTCGCCAAAGACAATGAAGCTTGAGTATGGATTGGGTGCAGCATTCGCCTGGGCGCAGGCCAGGGCGAGCAAGCAACCGGCCAGCGGTGCAAACAACGTCTGTTTGATCATGAGCAAGTCCATTTATTTATTGTTGTAGGTGAACGAAACGACAGTACCAAAAACTTTCGACCTTTAGCCATCGGTCACGAACCCTTGCGTAGTTTTGTCCCCAGTCAGCCCCGCCATATTGCACGCTCTGCCCAGCTAAGTTACTGTGCCGGAACGTATGAACGAGACCTTCCCCGTGTTGATCACCAGCAAACTTCTGGATCAAGTCATCAAGGCACACGCCCGTTGGCGTTGGCGCGCCTGAATCTTTTCTGCCGGCCTGGCCGGATTTGTATCGCTTTGCCTTCCTTGCCCGTTTGAAATGCCGCTTTGCCGACGCCACCTGTGCGCCCGACATCGTGCAGCGCCCTGCGGGCAAGTCATCTGAAGGCTGTCTTCAAGTCAGAATTCAAGAGGTTCGAAACGCCATGTTGCTGATGATCGACAACTACGACTCCTTTACTTACAACGTTGTGCAGTACCTCGGCGAGCTGGGTGCCGAAGTCAAAGTCGTGCGCAACGACGAATTGACCATTGCCGAAATCGAAGCGCTCAAGCCAGAGCGCATCGTGGTTTCTCCGGGGCCTTGCACGCCGACCGAAGCCGGCATCTCCATCGAGGCCATCAAGCACTTTGCCGGCAAGCTGCCCATTCTCGGCGTCTGCCTCGGCCACCAGTCCATCGGTCAGGCCTTTGGCGGGAATGTGGTGCGTGCCCGCCAAGTGATGCACGGTAAGACTAGTCCGGTATTCCATGAGGACAAGGGCGTTTTCGAAGGTCTCAACCATCCGCTGACTGTCACCCGCTACCACTCGCTGATCGTCAAGCACGCGACCTTGCCCGATTGCCTGGAGCTGACGGCCTGGACGCAACACGAAGACGGCTCTGTCGACGAAATCATGGGCCTGCGTCACAAGACCCTGAACATAGAAGGTGTACAGTTCCACCCCGAGTCGATCCTGACTGAGCAGGGCCATGAACTGTTTGCCAACTTCCTCAAACAAACCGGCGGCACGCGCTAAGGACTTCCCGTGAATATCAAGACAGCCCTGAGCCGTATCGTCGATCACCTCGACCTCAGCACCGATGAAATGCGCGACGTGATGCGCGAAATCATGACCGGCCAATGCACTGACGCGCAGATCGGCGCGTTCATGATGGCCATGCGCATGAAGAGCGAAAGCATCGATGAAATCGTCGGCGCCGTATCGGTGATGCGTGAACTGGCCGATCAGGTCGAACTCAAGACCCTCGACGGTGTGGTCGATGTGGTCGGCACCGGCGGTGACGGTGCCAACATTTTCAACGTATCGACCGCTTCTTCTTTTGTTGTTGCGGCAGCGGGTTGCACCGTGGCCAAACACGGCAATCGCGCGGTGTCGGGCAAGAGCGGCAGCGCCGACTTGCTGGAAGCCGCCGGTATCTACCTCAACCTGACGCCGGTTCAGGTCGCCCGTTGCATCGACAACGTCGGCATCGGTTTCATGTTTGCCCAGACCCATCACAAAGCCATGAAGTATGCCGCCGGCCCGCGCCGCGATCTGGGGCTGCGTACGCTGTTCAACATGCTCGGCCCGCTTACGAATCCGGCCGGTGTTAAACATCAGGTGGTGGGTGTGTTCAACCCGGCGTTGTGCCGCCCGTTGGCGGAAGTCTTGCAACGCTTGGGCAGCAAGCATGTGCTGGTGGTGCATTCCAAGGATGGTCTGGACGAATTCAGCCTTGCTGCGCCGACTTTTGTTGCCGAGCTGAAAAACAACGAGATCACCGAGTATTGGGTCGAACCCGAGGACTTGGGCATGAAGAGCCAGAGCCTGCACGGCCTGTCGGTCGACGGCCCGGAAGCTTCGCTGGCGTTGATCCGCGACGCACTGGGCAAGCGCAAAACCGAGAACGGCCAGAAAGCCGCCGAAATGATTGTGCTCAACGCCGGCGCGGCACTCTACGCCGCCGACGTGGCCAGCAGTTTGAAACAAGGCGTGGAGCTGGCGCACGACGCTCTGCACACCGGCCTCGCTCGGGAAAAACTCGAGGAGCTGGGCGCCTTTACCGCGGTATTCAAAGTGGAGAATGAAGGATGAGTGTACCGACGGTTCTGGAAAACATTCTGGCGCGCAAAGTTCAGGAAATCGCCGAGCGTAGCGCTCGTGTGAGCCTGAGCGAGCTGGAAAATCTGGCCAAAGCGGCCGATGCGCCCCGTGGTTTCGCCCAGGCGTTGTTGGCGCAGGCCAAGACCAAGCAGCCGGCGGTCATTGCCGAGATCAAAAAGGCGTCGCCAAGCAAAGGCGTGATCCGCGAAAACTTCGTTCCGGCCGACATTGCCAAAAGTTACGAGAAGGGTGGGGCGACCTGTCTTTCCGTACTGACCGATATCGATTACTTCCAAGGCGCCGATGCGTACCTGCAACAGGCTCGCGCCGCGTGCAAACTGCCGGTGATCCGCAAGGACTTCATGATCGATCCGTACCAGATCGTCGAAGCCCGTGCGCTGGGCGCCGACTGCGTGCTGTTGATCGTTTCTGCACTGGATGACGTGAAAATGGCCGAGTTGGCGTCGGTGGCCAAAGGCGTTGGTCTTGATGTCTTGGTAGAAGTGCACGACGGTGATGAGCTGGAACGTGCGTTGAAAACTCTCGATACGCCACTGGTCGGGGTCAACAACCGTAATCTGCACACTTTCGACGTCAGTCTGGAAACCACCCTCGACCTGCTCCCGCGTATTCCGCGCGATCGTCTGGTGATCACCGAGAGCGGCATCCTCAACCGTGCAGATGTCGAACTGATGGAAATCAGCGACGTTTACGCGTTCCTGGTCGGCGAAGCGTTCATGCGCGCCGAAAGCCCGGGGGTCGAATTGCAGCGTCTGTTCTTCCCGGAACGTGGGGCTGCGGTCAGCGGCTCGACCCTCGACTGATCTTTTTTGCAGGCGCCCGCGTCCCCTTTGGGGCCGGGCTTGCTCGCGAAGAGGCCCTCAAATTCTCTAAAGACTTCAAGTCTGTCGGAGCCATGCATGTCGCAGCCAACCGCCCTGACCATCGAAGCCGGACTGCAAGCCGAGCAGGACTTGCTCGCCTCCGTCTGCGCCGGTGATGCGGAGTTCGGTCTTCTGTTCTGGCGACCCAGCGACCGCGCGCTGGTCATGCCGCGCCGCCTCAATCGCCTCCCCGGTTTCGAACATGCCTGCGAAGTCTCTGCCGCTGCCGGCTGGCCGGTGCTTCTGCGCGAAACTGGCGGCGAACCCGTCCCGCAATCTGCGGCGACGATCAACATTGCACTGGTCTACGCGCCACCCCGCAACGAAGGCGATCTGAACCGCATCGAAACCGGCTACCGCCGCTTGTGCGATCCGATCTGTCAGTTGCTTGATGAGTTGGGCGGCACATCGTCCTTGGGTGAGATCGACGGAGCGTTCTGCGACGGGCGTTTCAACGTTAATCTCGACGGCCGCAAAATGGTTGGCACCGCCCAGCGCTGGCGCCAGAGTCAGGGCGGACAGCGTCCGGTAGGCCTGGTACACGGTGCAATGCTGATGGAGAACGAACGCGAATCGATGGTCGCGGCGGTCAATCGTTTCAACCAAGCTTGTGGCCTGGAATCGCGAGTGCGTGCCGAAAGCCATATTGCTTTGCACGAGAAATTCAGCGCGCCACAGGCGTTGGCGCGACTCGATGAGCTCTTTCGTTTAATGCTGGCGCAGATGTACAGCGTCGGTATCTAACGCGTACCGAAGACCACCATCGTCTTGCCTTTCACGTCGACCAGGTTGCGCTCCTCCAGATCCTTGAGCACACGACCGACCATCTCCCGCGAACAACCGACGATCCGGCCGATTTCCTGACGGGTCACCTTGATCTGCATGCCGTCCGGGTGGGTCATCGCGTCGGGTTGCTTGCACAACTCCAACAGGCAGCGTGCCACTCGTCCCGTGACGTCGAAGAACGCCAGATCGCCGACCTTGCGCGTGGTGTTGCGCAGGCGTTGTGCGATTTGTCCGCTGAGGACGTAAAGAATGTCCGGATCCTGCTGTGACAATTCGCGGAACTTCGCGTAGCTGATTTCCGCCGTTTCGCACTCGACCTTGGCCCGCACCCAGGCACTGCGCTGCTGTTCCTGGCCGGCCTGTTCAAACAGTCCCAGTTCGCCGAAGAAGTCCCCCGCATTCAGGTACGCAATGATCATCTCGCGGCCGTCGTCATCCTCGATCAGGATCGTCACCGACCCCTTGATGATGAAGTACAACGTGTCCGAACGATCTCCAGCACAAATGATGTTGCTCTTGGCCGCATGCCGGCGGCGTTGACAATGCGTCAACAGCTTGTCGAGGTTCTTGATTTTGGGTGTGGGGGTAATAGCAACCATGGTTGTATCCCGAAAAAACTGCACGGTTATGTTTGATTTTTTATGAGGCGCTGAAGGCGGTCGCTACACAACTGGCTGAGCGCCAGCGAATTGGCGCCAGCTTACCAGACACTTCCGCGCAAATTCGAGAAATTACCTACGCTGGTGGAGCATTCGTCCTATGAACGCTGCTCGCTGCCAGAGCAAAGCCCTGTGATAAGCTGGCGACCCTTTTTTTACAGTGGAGTCTGGGCGATGAAGGCACGCATCCAATGGGCTGGTGAGGCCATGTTTCTCGGCGAATCCGGTAGTGGGCATGTTGTGGTCATGGACGGTCCGCCGGACGCCGGTGGTCGTAATCTGGGTGTTCGCCCGATGGAAATGCTCCTGCTGGGCGTCGGCGGTTGCAGCAACTTCGACGTGGTCAGCATTCTGAAAAAGTCCCGCCAGAACGTTGAAAGCTGCGAAGCCTTCCTTGAAGCCGAGCGCGCGACTGAAGATCCGAAGGTGTTCACCAAGATCCACATGCACTTCGTGGTCAAGGGCCGTGGCCTGAAAGAAGCTCAGGTCAAACGAGCTATCGAACTGTCTGCCGAAAAATATTGCTCGGCTTCGATCATGCTCGGCGCCGCTGGCGTTGCTATCACCCACGATTACGAAATCGTCGAACTCGGTTGAATCGACATTCAACCGTCATAAAGGCAGTGCAGGATCTGGCGACCCCCGGTTGACGTCTGCATGATGCGCCACTTTTTTAAGGGCGGTGATCGGCCAGCCGGCGGGGCCGAGGCACAAAAAAGGCGACTACTTAGCGGTAGTCGCCTTTTTTATGGCTGGGATAAAGAAGCGGTGGGCGTTGACTGACCAGCGATGAGGCTCTTTCGCAGGGATGCAATCTTCAGATCCGGTAGGTGCTCTTGGTCATCACCTTCGCCAAAAGACTCATCCCGAACTTGACCGGTGCCGGAAAGCGGAAACCGCCAGCCTCCAGCGCACTTTCGGCATGATGCTCTTCATCGATACGCATCTGCTGCAGAATTGCCCGAGATTTTTCATCCTCAGTCGGCAGTTGCTCCAGATGCTCATTCAAGTGTTTGCACACCTGATGCTCGGTGGCCGCGACAAACCCCAGGCTGACCTTGTCGCTGATCAAGCCAGCGACAGCACCGATGCCGAACGACATGCCATAAAACAGCGGATTGAGAACGCTGGTATGGCTCCCTAGTTGCTGGATGCGTTGTTCGCACCAGACCAGGTGATCAATTTCCTCTTCGGCGGCGTGCTCCATGGCTTCGCGCACCTGCGGCAACTTGGCGGTCAGCGCCTGGCCCTGATACAGCGCTTGGGCACAGACTTCACCGGTATGGTTGATACGCATCAGGCCGGCGACATGGCGGGTGTCTTCGTCGCTCATTTGTGTTTCCGGCTGCAGGATGGCCGGCGACGGGCGGTACGGCTGGCCACTGAATGGCAGTAATGTACGCATCGCGGCATCGGCTTGCAGCAGAAGACGGTCAATCGGCGAGTAGTGACGTTGGGTAGTCATGCTGACCTCCGGGAAGAATCTCGATGGCCAGTTTAACCGAATCGGCCAGGGAAGGTTTGCGCTGGGTCATATGCCGCAGGGGCATGCCGCTTTGTGGGCGCGGGGTGTGCTCGCGAAAACGGTGTGTCAGCCGAAGATGCTCCGAAAGTACTCACATCTTCACGAGCAAGCCCCACCCCCGCAGTGGAGGGGATTGTGCCTTAGCCCGGTGGCCAGTTCATCTGGCGCTGACCCAGTACGTGCATATGAATGTGATAGACGGTCTGCCCACCTTTTTCATTGCAGTTCATCACCACGCGAAAGCCTTCTTCACAACCCAACTCCAGCGCCAGACGCTGTGCAGTGAACAGGATATGCCCAGCCAGTGCCTTGTCGTCTTCAGTCAGATCATTGAGGGTACGCACCGGTTTCTTCGGGATCACCAGAAAATGTACCGGTGCCTGAGGGGCGATGTCGTGGAACGCCAGAACCTGGTCGTCCTCGTAAATGATGTTCGCCGGGATTTCCCGGTTGATGATCTTGGTGAACAGAGTATCCACTGCTGTTTTCTCCGTTGTGTGGGCTGGCCTGAGTGTACTCATGGGGAATGGGCCCGCCCAGTGTTTTGCCGTAGGACAGTTCAGCGCGGGCAGTAAGCCTTGTTGACCATGCCGACGAGGGTGCGATTGAGCCAGCGCGAACCGAGTCGCGGCAGAAACGCGAGCCAGCGATTGCGCCGTCCTGGAATGATGATCGCGCGGTTTTTTTCCAGTGCGCGCACGGTGTATAGCGCGACGTCTTCGGGACTCATCAGCATTTTGCTGTCGTTGAGTTTGTCGTTGTTGAGCTGCGCGGTGCGGAAAAAGGCTGTGCGGGTAGGGCCAGGGCACAGAACCGAAACTTTTACTGCGCTCTGCTTGAGTTCCACGCGCAGCGCTTCGGAAAAATGCAGGACATAGGCCTTGCTGGCGTAGTACGTGCTCATCCACGGGCCGGGATTGAACGCGGCAATCGAGGCAACGTTGAGAATCTGCCCGCCACCCTGCAGCGCCATGCTGTTGCCGATCGCATGGCACAAGCGGGTGAGGGCGAGGATGTTGACCTCGATCAGATCCTGTTCGGTCATCCAGTCCTGAGCCAAAAAGGGGCCACAGGTACCGATGCCGGCGCAGTTCACCAACAGATCGATCTGTCGGTCACCTTCTTCCAGCTCCAGCAAAAAACCGGACAGGCGCAACGGCTCGCCCAGATCGCAGGCGCGGAACAGCACCTCGACGCCGAAGCGCTGGGTCAGTTCGATCGCAATGCTTTCTAGCTGATCACGCTGTCGTGCCACCAGAATCAGGTTGCGGCCGCGCCGGGCCAGCGCTTCGGCCATGGCCAGGCCGATTCCGCTGGAGGCGCCAGTGATCAGAGCGTAACGGGTCATGCCATTCTCCATCGCAACAACTGCGCGCCAGCGACGCGGGTGTCACGGCGGTGAGCGCTGTTCATTCGTTCGCAGAGTCTACAGGGGCCTGCGCGGCTTCGGCTGCCTCGTCAGCGGAATTTGCTGCCGGCTCGACTTCGACATCGATTTCGTCGGTGGTCACAGAGCCGCTTTCGTAACTGCTTTCCAGGGTGCTTTCGTATTCCTGCTGAACCGCCGAGATTCCACCGAGTATTGCGCCCGCGAATATCAGCGCGACAAACACGATCCACAGGGAGCACAGCACTTTCACTGCGGTGCTGTTGGGGGGCGGTGGAGGGCCATAGCGATTGGCGACGGTATTGCCGGGGACGGCCATAATCACCAGCGGGAAGAAACTGCCCACGAACGGTACAAGGTTCAGTAACCACAGCCAGCCTGACCAGCCGATGTCGTGCAAACGTTGAACGGTGAACAGGATGCTGACAATCATGAATCCCAGAAACAGGAAAAAGGCAAAGATGCCGCCGATGATCAGTCCGGTGGTGGAGTCACTGCTGACCAGTCCCAGCGCAATCAAGGCGAACACGCCGACGATGGGCATCGTCACCAGGCTGAGTACCATCGTCCAGGCCAGAAAGCGTAAACGTCCAATCCTGCCTTCGACGCTGAATGGTTTGAGCGTGGCGAATGGCGGCAGGCTCTCGCCTACGCTGGCGCGAGGTGGTGCATAGGGTGAGTCCGGTTCTGCCACGCCAGCGGATTGTTCGTGGACGTCCGATAGCTTCAGCTCAATGGCTGTTTCTGTTTCGATGCGCGCATCGATCCCGGTTTTGCTCAGCGCTTGCAAATAAGCTTGGGCATCGCCATGGGACAGGTCGCGTTTGAGTGCCACTGTACTGCCATTGAACAGACGCTCGATGGCGGTCACTTCGGTTTTGAACAGATCCGCCAGATTGAGTTTGGCAGTGGTGATATCGACACCGGGCTGTAGAGCGCCGTCGAAAACGATCTTGTAACGGGTGTCGCTCATGAGCGAGGCATCCTTGTCGCGAGTAGATTGAAAGGTCGTTAGTGTAAGGCCTGTCCACCAGGGACGGGCGCAATTTTCTCAGCGAGGCCAGCGTTTGGGCAACTGCGCTGCGCGCTCCTGGGCCTGGCGGTACTCGGCATCGAGGCGCGCGATCAACTGATCCACGCTTGGCAGATCATCGATCTGTCCGACACCTTGACCGGCAGACCACACGGTTTTCCAGGCTTTGGCTTCGTCGCTTATCGGTTTGAGCTTGTCGCCGAAATTCACTTCACCCTTGCCTTGTAGCGCGGTCATGTCGAAACCGGCCGCCTCCAGGCTTTGACGCATGAAACTGGCCGGCACCCCCGAGACCGCGGGAGTATGAATGATGTCTGCCGCTTTGGCTGTCAGCAGCATCTGCTTGTAGGCGTCAGGTGCATGACTTTCAGTGGTGCCGATAAATCGCGTACCGAAGTAGGCCAAATCCGCGCCGAGCATCTGTGCAGCAAGAATCTCATGCCCATGGTTCAGGCATCCTGCAAGCAACAACGTTTTGTCGAAGAACTCACGGATCTCGGCAATCAGTGCAAACGGGCTCCAGGTGCCAGCATGACCACCGGCGCCAGCCGCGACCGCAATCAAACCGTCGACACCCGCCTGGGCAGCCTTCTCGGCATGACGGCGGGTGGTGACGTCGTGGAAGACCAGACCGCCATAGCTGTGCACGGCGTCGACCAGCTCCTTGACCGCGCCGAGACTGGTGATGACGATGGGCACCTTGTGCTCGATGCAGATATTCAGATCCGCCTGCAAACGCGGGTTGCTGTTGTGAACAATAAGGTTCACTGCGTACGGTGCCGGGTTGCTCAGTGTCGCCAACCCCGCTTCGATCTGTTCCAGCCAGGCTTTGAAACCGCTGCTTTCGCGTTGGTTCAGCGCCGGGAAGCTACCGACCACGCCATTACGGCAGCAGGCGATCACCAGTTCAGGGTTGGAGATCAGAAACATCGGCGCCGCTACCACTGGCAGGCGCAGACGTTGTTCGAGCAGAGCGGGCAGCGACATTGGAAGTACCCCAAAGTGTTGTGTTCGTTGAAGTTAGAACGGCTTGACCACGACCAGAATTACGATAGCCAGCAATATCAGAACCGGCACTTCATTGAACCAGCGATAAAAGACATGGCTGCGGGTGTTCTCGCCACGAGCGAAACGTTTTACCTGCGCGCCGCACATGTGGTGGTAACCGATCAGCAAGACGACCAGGGTCAGTTTCGCGTGGATCCAGCCCCCCTGGCTGAAGATGCTCGGGTTGAGGTAGATCAGCCAGCCGCCAAAAATCAGCGTAGCGATCATTGCCGGGCCCATGATGCCGCGATACAGCTTGCGCTCCATGACGCTGAAGCGTTCCTTGCTGACGGTGTCTTCACTTTGCGCGTGATACACGAACAGTCGCGGCAGGTAAAACAGCCCGGCAAACCAGCAAACGACGCTGACGATGTGAAAAGCCTTGATCCACAGATAGAGCATTTTGGTTTTTCCCTCATTCACGGTAAGCCGGATAGTAGAGGCTTGAGCGTCCGCACGTCACCTTGATGGTTGTCGCAGGCGCGCGTGGCCCCTATTATCGACGGCTTTCCAGTGGGTTCGTTGAGGGCAGGTTTATGGTCAAGGTCGGTATCGTCGGCGGCACGGGTTACACCGGTGTCGAACTGCTGCGTCTGTTGGCGCAGCATCCGCAGGCAGAAGTGGTCGTGATCACTTCCCGATCCGAGGCCGGTCTGCCCGTGGCTGACATGTACCCGAACCTGCGCGGACACTACGACGGCCTTGCGTTCAGCGTGCCCGATATCAAAACGTTGGGCGCTTGCGATGTGGTGTTTTTCGCGACGCCGCACGGTGTGGCTCACGCACTGGCAGGTGAATTGCTGGCCGCAGGCACCAAGGTCATCGACCTGTCTGCGGACTTCCGTCTTCAAGACGCTGAAGAATGGGCAAAGTGGTACGGTCAGCCTCACGGTGCTCCGCAGTTGCTGGATGAAGCTGTCTATGGCTTGCCTGAAGTCAATCGTGAGCAAATCAAGAAAGCACGCCTGATCGCGGTGCCGGGTTGCTATCCAACCGCAACACAGTTGGGTTTTCTGCCGTTGCTTGAAGCCGGTCTGGCCGACACCACGCGTTTGATCGCTGACTGCAAGTCCGGTGTCAGCGGTGCAGGTCGCGGCGCGGCTGTAGGCTCGCTGTACTCCGAGACGTCGCAAAGCATGAAGGCCTACGCGGTGAAAGGTCACCGTCACCTGCCGGAAATTCGCCAAGGGCTGCGTCGTGCAGCGGGCAAGGATGTCGGTCTGACGTTCGTTCCTCACTTGACCCCGATGATCCGTGGCATTCATTCCACGCTCTACGCGACCGTGGTTGATCGCTCGGTGGATCTGCAGGCATTGTTCGAAAAGCGTTATGCCGATGAGCCGTTCGTCGATGTGATGCCAGCCGGCAGTCATCCGGAAACCCGCAGTGTGCGCGGCGCCAACGTTTGCCGTATTGCGGTTCACCGTCCGCAGGATGGCGATCTGGTTGTGGTGTTGTCAGTGATCGACAACCTGGTCAAAGGCGCGTCGGGGCAGGCGGTGCAGAACATGAACATCCTGTTCGGCCTGGACGAGCGTTTCGGTCTGTCCCACGCCGGTATGCTGCCGTAACCTTTCGTTTGCACAGTAAAAAGGCTCGTTGAACGGGCCTTTTTGCGTTCTGAACCGCCGATCGGCTTGATTGATATACCGTAACAATAGTTGACCGATTTTCTCGGACAAGCGGATAATGCGCGTCATCACGCATTATGGCGGCGTAACGCCGGGAGATAGTCAGCATGAGCGTCGAATCCTTCACCCCCACGGCTTTGCAATTCACCCACGGTGCCGCGCACAAGGTGAAGAGCCTGGTCGATGAAGAGGGGAATGATCGCTTGAAGCTGCGCGTATTCGTTACGGGCGGCGGTTGTTCAGGGTTTCAATACGGTTTCACCTTCGATGAAGAGGTGGCAGAGGACGACACCATCGTCGAGCGCGAAGGCGTGAGTCTGGTGGTTGACCCGATGAGCTTCCAGTACCTGGCCGGTGCCGAGGTGGATTACCAGGAAGGTCTGGAAGGTTCGCGTTTCGTGATCAAGAACCCTAACGCCACCACGACCTGTGGTTGCGGATCTTCGTTCTCGATCTGATCGCACTTCGCTGTACACAGCAAAACGCCGCAGAGCCTCACGGTTCTGCGGCGTTTTGTTTTCTGTGAGTTGAGTCAGGCCGGATAGATGGCGCCAAGTACTCGAAGGCCGCGGGCGCCGGTGACACTTGGGCGGTTGGCGGCAATGCCTTCGAGACAGCAATGGGCCAGCCAAGCGAAAGCCATGGCTTCGACCCAGTCCGGGTCTACACCGCGCGTGGCGGTGCTGGCGACTTTTGCCTTCGGCAGCAGATCGGCCAGTCGCTTCATAAGCGTGGCATTGTGCGCGCCGCCACCGCAGACCAACAGTTCTCTGGTATCGGATTGAGCGCTTTGCAGCGACTCAACGATAGTCAGCGCAGTCAGCTCCAGCAACGTGGCCTGGACGTTTTCAGCAGCAAGCTTCGGTAGGTGCGAGAGGTGCTGCTCCAGCCAAGGCAGATTGAACACTTCCCGCCCCGTGCTTTTCGGCCCTTTGGTCACGAAGAAAGGGTCGCTGAGCAGTGCTTTGAGCAGGCTTGGTTCAACGGCGCCAGTGGCTGCCCACTGACCATTGCGATCGTAGTTTTCTCCTACTTGTTGGTGAATCCAGGCGTCCATCAGCACGTTTCCGGGGCCGCAGTCGAAACCGGCTACAGGCTTGTTCGGCTCGATCAGGCTGAGATTGCTGAAACCGCCGACATTCAAGACAGCCTGGTTGCCGGTACGCTCTTCGAACAAGGCTTCATGGAAGGCTGGTACCAGTGGCGCGCCTTGGCCTCCGGCAGCGACATCGCGGCTGCGGAAGTCGCTGACCACGGTGATCCCCGTCAACTCTGTCAGCAGGGCTGGGTTGCCGATTTGTACGGTGAAGCCGCGTGCGGGCTCATGGCGAATGGTCTGGCCGTGACTGCCTATCGCGCGTATGGCTTGAGGTTGGAGCTTCTGCTGATCGAGGAGGGTGTGAATGCCCCGAGCGGCGAGCTTTACCCAGTTCTGCTGTGCAATCGCAGAGCGGGCGATCTCGTCAGGGCCGCTGGCGCACAAGCCAAGTAGCTCGGCGCGCAGGGGTTCAGGCATAGGGATGTAATGCGAGGCGATCAGTTTGATCGCCGGGGCAAGTTCGATCAGCGCGATGTCCAGGCCATCGAGGCTGGTGCCCGACATTACACCGATATACAGGGTCATGGCTTAACGCTTGCTCGAAGCCAGCATTGTGGCCTTCTCTTTATCCATGCGTGCCATCAGCGGCTGGCTCTGAGCCATGAAGCGAGCGCGCTCGGATTTGGCGATCGGATCGGCCATTGGCAGTTTTTGTCCCAGTGGATCGACGTGAACGCCGTTGACCTGGAATTCATAGTGCAAGTGCGGACCGGTGGAGAGGCCGGTGGTGCCAATGTAGCCGATCACTTGGCCCTGCTTGACGGTACCACCGGTTTTTACGCCTTTGGCGAAGCCTTGCATGTGGCCGTAAAGGGTACGGTAAGTATTGCCGTGCTGGATGATCACTGTGTTGCCGTAGCCACCGCGACGGCCGGCCAACAGCACTTTGCCGTCACCGGCAGCCTTGATTGGGGTGCCGCGTGGTGCTGCGTAATCGACACCTTTATGAGCGCGGATCTTGTTGAGAATAGGGTGTTTACGTCCCATGGAGAACTTCGAGCTGATGCGGGCAAAGTCCACCGGGGTACGGATAAACGCCTTGCGCATGCTGTTGCCGTCAGCCGTGTAATAGCTGCTGTTGCCCTGTTTGTTGGTGTAACGAACTGCGGTGTAGGTCTTGCCTCGGTTGGTGAACCGCGCGGACAGGATCGGACCGTTGCCGACAGCTTTGCCGTTAACCACTTTCTGCTCGTAGATGACGTCGAAATCATCACCCTGACGGATGTCCTGCGCAAAGTCGATGTCATAGCCGAATACGTTGGCCATATCCATGGTCAGGCTGTGAGAGAGACCAGCACGCGCAGCGGACTGCGACAGCGAACTGTTGATGACGCCGTGTGCATAAGCAGTGCGAACGGTAGGTTTCGCGATAACACGGTTGAAGGAATAACCTTTGTCATTCTTGGTCAGGGTGATGGTTTCGACATCACTGACCTTGCTGTGAAGGCTGGTCAGTTGCCCTTCCGGATTCAGATCGAATTCGAGTTTCTGGCCGTGTTTGAGCTGGCTGAATTGCTTGGCTTGCTTGTCACTGGCCAGTACTTCATGCACGGCCGAAGCCGGCAGCCCCACCTTTTCGAATAATGTGGACAGCGTATCGCCCTTGGCGACGACGATTTCACGGTGTCCGGGGTCTTTCGGTTTTTCGGGGGGCTGAGCTGTCGCAGAGGCGGTTTCAGGGGCGTTTTCGCTACTGTTTTCTACCTGTGCAAATGGCGAAGCTACTGGCTCGTTTGTGGCTTGAGCCGCGTCAGCGGCGTCTTGATCTTGTGCCAGTTGATCAGCAGGACTTTCCAGTTCAAGGCTCAGGGTTGTCTTTTTGGCTTCAACATCACTGGAAGGAAATACCAGGAGCGCCAGGCTGAGAAGGGCGGCGATTCCACTTGCGGCGAGCAGGTGGGTCTTCGGGTAAAGCGGCGGCGCTTTAGACTGTTCTGTGGTCATAAGTAATTTTGACTTTGAAAAATGATGAATTGGAAAAGATGAATGACATGATGAAGATGAAATAACTGTATAAAATATAACCAAATCATCTCTGAAGCAAGTCTACAGACCTCGCGTCTGTGGATTGGTGTCCGTACGCCGGGCAAAACTTGTAATTGGTGCGCGATCTTGTATGGTTGGTTCCCTTTGAATCTGAGCCTTGCGGGTCTGTTATGAAGTCGGTTGAAGAGCAGCTAGCGCTGATTAAACGTGGTGCGGAAGAACTGTTGGTCGAGTCCGAGCTGGTCGAGAAGCTCAAGCGTGGCCAGCCGCTGCGTATTAAGGCTGGTTTCGATCCAACCGCTCCCGATCTGCACTTGGGTCACACCGTGCTTATTAATAAGCTGCGCCAGTTCCAGGAGCTGGGGCATCAGGTGATCTTCCTTATAGGTGACTTTACCGGGATGATCGGTGATCCGAGCGGCAAGAGCGCAACACGGCCGCCGCTGACTCGTGAGCAGGTTTTGGAAAATGCCGAGACATACAAGACTCAGGTGTTCAAGATTCTTGATCCGGCGAAGACCGAAGTTGCGTTCAACTCCACCTGGATGGATCAGATGGGGCCGGCAGATTTCATTCGTCTGACTTCGCAGTACACCGTTGCTCGCATGCTTGAACGTGATGACTTCGATAAGCGATACACCACCAATCAGCCGATCGCGATTCACGAATTTCTCTATCCGTTGGTTCAGGGTTATGACTCTGTCGCTCTGCGTGCGGATGTCGAGTTGGGTGGTACCGATCAGAAGTTCAATCTCCTGATGGGGCGTGAGTTGCAACGTGGTTATGGTCAAGAGGCTCAGTGCATTCTGACTATGCCGCTGCTGGAAGGGCTGGATGGCGTGAAGAAAATGTCCAAGTCGCTGGGCAATTACGTCGGCATCCAGGAGGCGCCTGGTGTCATGTACGGCAAGCTGGTTTCTATTCCGGATGCGCTTATGTGGCGTTACTTCGAGTTGCTCAGTTTCCGTACCATGGATGAGATTGGTGCGTTCCGTGCTGATGTAGAGGCTGGAGCCAATCCGCGCGATATCAAAATCAAACTGGCTGAAGAGATCGTTGCACGCTTCCATGGTGAAGAGGCGGCTGCCAATGCTCACCGCGCAGCGGGTAATCGTATGAAGGATGGCGAGTTGCCGGATGATCTGCCGGAGATCGAATTGGCTTCTGCTGAAGATATGCCAATCGCTGCTGTCCTTAACAAGGCGGGCCTGGTGAAGAACTCCGCTGCTGCACGAGATCTGCTGGCTTCTGGTGGTGTGCGGGTTGATGGTGAGGTGGTTGATCGCTCCTTTATATACGTACTGGGGGCGACTCACGTTTGCCAGGCCGGTAAGAAGGCATTCGCGCGTATTTCGTTGAAGTCTGAGGGGAATTGAAAATAGGTGTTGACGGCGAATTCCAGACGTCTATAATTCGCCCCACTTCCGGCGCAGTCGAAACGAAAAACTCCCTGAGATTCAATGAGTTATGAGGTTTTCGGCAGCAAGTTGCTTCAGTTCATCGAAGCCAGAAAGAAGTTGAAAAAGAGGTGTTGACAGCAGCGTGTAACGCTGTAGAATTAGCCTCCCGCTGACGAGAGATCGAAGGCGCAAGTGGTTGAAGTTGTTGAAGAATTCTTCGAAAGCTTCTGAAAATAATCACTTGACAGTAAATGAGGCTGCTGTAGAATGCGCGCCTCGGTTGAGACG
>NZ_CAXAON010000027.1:0-90555 GCF_963970495.1 Pseudomonas sp. EA_65y_Pfl2_P78
TCACCCTGGCTGGCGAGGACTACCTGGACCAGCCGCTGCGGTTTCAGGGTCAGTATTTCGATGGGGAAAGCGGGCTGCATTACAACCGGCACCGGTATTACGACCCACGGCTGGGCAGGTATCTGACACCGGACCCGGTGAAGTTGGCGGGTGGGTTGAATCAGTATCGGTATGTGCCGAATCCGACGGGGTGGGTGGATCCGTTGGGGTTGAGTTCCAATTGTCCGCCGCCGAAGAACCAGGGTTGTGAGCTGCCGGGTGGGGTTGGTGGCGCTAAGGTCGATGAGGGTGAACCACAATTACCGGACTTGATTCATGGCGTTGACCCACATTCAGTGAAGCGAACGCATGCAATTATGGGAAAAAAATCAACTAAACACGTCGAAAAAATAAGGGATCAAATGCGAGCAGGCGGCTACGATGTCAGCTATCCCATAGACGTAGCAGAACATCAGGGCAACTTCTATATTCTGGATGGACATCACCGTGCAGCAGCTGCAAAACAAACAGCAACGCCTATAACTATAAAACTGATCACAAACATCAGAGAGCACAAAGGAGAGCTCAATACGATCGAAGAAGTCATTGAATCAGCTAACAATGTCGGACACGACCGATTGGAGCATCACAGAAGAAGATGAAAAAAGACGATAAAAATCTTGGGGATCTGATAACTGACTTTCTTTCAAAAGTTGAAAGTGGAACAGAACTACTACAAAAAAAATTTGGCACTCGGAATATTTTAAGACTTTGGCGGAGCAAGCAAATCGAACGCTGCGGTGAAATAACTGATGAAATTCAGTATGAACTACACGGCATAGGGTGCGCCATTCACTTCCCATCAGAATCAGTGGACTTTGATTATGGTTCGGATAACAGAATCGACGGCTTTGATGTATGGCGCCTTTACATTTACGCTAGCGATAGGCCATCTAAATATAAAAAATACTGCGACAAAAAAACAGTTGAAAAGGAATTTCAAGAATACATCGCATCAGGTCGAATAGAAAAAATGTCGACATCAGATAACCTTTACGTACTCGTCAACCCTGACTTAACTGCCAAATAACAATATTTTTTGTCGGTTTGCTTTCGTCCGCCTTTACGTCTGTTTTACCGACCGTGACGTCGCGAGCAAACCGATCCGAATCAAAGGGCCTGAAGTACAGGCCCCGGATATTTAAATTCAGTGTGCTGCCGTTCTCGACTCTCAAGACAACTTATTGCTCATCCTCATCCTCCTCAGACTCCATATCTGCCTCATCCGAATCATCCAACGGCACCGTCGCATCATCCATCAGCGACCCCGGATCCTCATTCCCCGGATCATTGATATACGGCAGCCCACTCGGGCCTTTCTCTTCCTTGCCTTCAGTTTCGGGAGTCATGGCAAACCTCATGAATTCGGGGGAGTCTATGACGTTCGAAAAGCCCCAGGGCCAATCGTTCCAAAGACTGACCAGCAGAAACGAGAAACCCGGCACACGGCCGGGTTTGTGTTGAATCGTCAATCAATGATGTCGGTTTTTATGTTTGTTCTTATGTTTATGACCACCACCGGAATGAGACTTCCCACCATCGTCACCCAGATTATTGCCGACCGCACCACCCGCCGCGCCACCCAATCCTGCACCGATGGTTGACCCCGCGGAACCACCCAGGCTGTTACCGATCACCGAGCCGCCGGCTGCGCCGAGGCCTCCGCCAATGGCGGCTTCCGTACGATTGCGTTTATTCGCCCCGACGGCACTGCCCGCCGCGCCGCCAACGCCCGCCCCCACAGCCGCGCCTGTACTCCCGCCGAGTTGCCCGCCGACCACGTTGCCCAACGCACCACCCAGCCCGCCCCCTACAGCCGCCGTACCGTCGCCGGCAGCCATTACGCCTTGCGAAACCAGCAATCCGAAAAACAGTGCAGATAATGACAGTCGCATATGAACCTCACAGTTCCCGAATCGGGATAATCCGCCCCAAAGAGGGCCTATGTGAGATTGGAGCCGCCTGCGGAACAAACGTTCACCAACGAAAAAGCCCGATGGGGTGCACCGGGCGTTTAGGTGGAACAGGATTAAACCTATTTCAGGACGAAGACAGACGATCAGTCTCAGTGACGCTTGTGACCTTTCGACAGATTGCTGCCCACCGCACCGCCAGCCGCCCCGCCAAGACCTGCACCGATGGTCGCACCGTTCCTGCCACCGAGGCTGTTGCCGATGATCGAACCGCCGGCCGCACCGACACCGCCGCCAATGGCTGCTTTGGTCCGGCTGCCTTTACGCGCCGCCATTGCACTGCCTGCGGCGCCTGCCACGCCAGCACCAATCGCTGCACCATTGCTGCCGCCCATTTTCTGGCCGACCACATTACCCAGAGCGCCACCCAGGCCACCGCCGAGCGCAGCTGTGCCATCTCCAGCAGCCATCGCACTTTGAGCGACCAGAAGCCCAAGAACCAGAGCAGGCAGTGTTAAACGCATGACAAAAACCTCAAAAAACGCGATGAAAAAATTGGCCGGCATTCAATGCTGTCGGCACGCATTCGGCGCCGATTGGACAGCGATTTCGCAAAAGGTTTTATCGCAGGCAAAAAAAAGCCCGCTGGGGAGACGGGCTGGAGACTTGCTTTCTAACGGATGGCTTCACCCTACTTTGATAGACGTGAAAAGTTTGTGAAAGCATTGCCAAGCCACCCGTCATCTGTAGGAAATTTCCAGCCTACTCGTCAGACGCAAAAAACCCCGCTTGTTGGCGGGGTCGCTCGCTGCAGACTATTTTCGGGCTCGAGTCGCGACCCTGGGCAGGAACTTCGCCTTCGGCCCTTTGGGTGCCTTGGACTTGATCTTGCCGATCTGAACCGGATCCTCGCCAAAGCCAGCCTGATAATCGGTCTGGCCGCATCGTACGCAATTGTTCAATGGAAACTCAGCACCATCGTCTTCGATATACGGATCAGTCATACCTTCGCCCCTGAGAAATGGGTCGACACCAGCAAAGCGCTTTTGCCTGAAAAAATATCGACCTCCAAGACTTTTGAGACTAGCTGGTCATTCCTGGACTTGCGGTTCAGATCGACCCATGCCCGACGAGCGGCCTACACCCGCTGACAACAACTTGAACACGGTGACAGCGAAATCTATCGGCCACCGAGTTTGTGCCGATAATCAGCGCAACTTGACCGCTGTCCCTGTTGCGAACACCACAACCATACCGCCCTTGCCCGCTGGCATGCTGATCTCGAAGTCCACTCCAACCAAAGCATCCGCCTGCAAGGCACGCGCTCGTTCCTTGATCTCGTCAGTTGCCTGGATACGCGCCTCTTTCAACGCGCGCTCCAGGGTCTGAGAGCGCCCACCAAAAAAATCCCTCATCCCCGCGAACATGTCGCGAATCACGTTTACGCCCTGCACGGATTCGGCACTAACGACATCCAGATAAGCCGTTATCTGACGCCCCTCAATTGAGGGCGTGGTGGTGATAATCATCCGATCAATCCTTGTCATACTTGAAAAAAAGCGATTATCAACTGAGTCGAGCTTGAGCGCTTGATCTGTTGATCTGTTGATCTGTTGATCTGTTGATCTGTTGATCTGTTGATCTGTTGATCTGTTGATCTGTTGATCATCACGCCTAATGCTAGGTCACGAGAAAAGTCGCTTGGATCATAACCCCTGCCTTTGCTGCCTCAGAGATCTACAAAGCCGAGAACAAACCTAAAGAAGCCGGGCGCCAAGGCACTATCCTAGGTGGTGGGGCCGCTGGTGGCGCGTTGGCTGGACAGAGCATCTCGATGCTATGCGGCCACGCGCTTTCAACTTTGCGCAGGTACTGATCAATCATCTCTTTAGCGGTGGCGCCCTTGCGGCTCGCCCGCTCGATTGCACCAGGCTCATCGAGTTCCGACTCACGCGCCCACGCCTGCGCAGCCTGTTTCCGGGCGAAGGTCTGGCTCTCTTGGTAGACTTGCACCCCATCACGTTTGATGCGGATCTGAGCGGTGTAGCTCACAGACCCATCCGCCAGTTTTCTTGCCCTCATAGCTGCCATATCAAAAGTGGTACGCGTCGGTTTTGAAGTGGTAGATCGCACCACCGAGACCTGAAAAACGCTTGAAAACGCCCTAAAACACGCCGAAAACACGTTGAGTAAAATGGTACAGAATCAGAGCCTTAGCCCAGTAAAATCAATGCCTGCGCCGTCTCGCCGCTTCAGCGTGGCCCCGATGATGGATTGGACTGACCGCCATTGCCGGTTCTTCCTACGCCTGCTGTCGAAGAACGCCCTGCTCTACACCGAGATGGTCACCACCGGCGCGCTCCTTAACGGCGATCACGAACGTTTCCTCCGTCACAACGAAGCCGAGCATCCGCTGGCGTTGCAGTTGGGCGGTAGCGTTCCGCTGGATCTGGCCGCTTGCGCGCGGATGGCCCAGGAACACGGTTATGACGAGGTGAATCTCAATGTCGGCTGCCCAAGCGATCGTGTGCAGAACAACATGATCGGTGCGTGCCTGATGGGGCATCCGCAACTGGTGGCCGATTGTGTGAAGGCGATGCGCGATGCAGTGTCGATTCCGGTGACGGTGAAACATCGGATCGGGATCAATGGGCGCGACAGTTACGAGCAGTTGTGTGATTTCGTCGGGACGGTGCGGGATGCCGGGTGTACCAGTTTTACAGTGCATGCGCGGATTGCGATTCTGGAGGGGTTATCGCCGAAGGAAAATCGCGACATCCCGCCGTTGCGCTATGACGTTGCCGCGCAGTTGAAGGCGGATTTTCCGGCGTTGGAGATTGTACTGAACGGCGGGATCAAGACGATAGAGGCTTGCCATGAGCATTTGCAGACCTTCGACGGGGTGATGCTAGGGCGTGAGGCTTATCACAATCCGTATTTGCTGGCGGAGGTGGATCAGCAGTTGTTTGCTAGTTCAGCGCCGGTGATCAGCCGCGCTGAGGCGCTGGCGCAGTTGCGGCCTTATATTGCCGAGCATTTGCAAGCCGGGGGCTCGATGCATCACATCACGCGGCATGTGCTGGGCTTGGGCACCGGGTTCCCGGGGGCGCGCAAGTTTCGTCAGTTGTTGTCGGTGGATATTCACAAGGCCAAGGATCCGCTGGCGTTGCTGGATCAGGCGGCGGAGTTGCTTGAAGGCCGTTGATGCCCTCCCCTCAAACTGGCCAGGCGAGCTGATTCGCCTGGCTTGATCCTCATCCCGCCGCTGCCTCCGTCCAGTTCACCCAGCCGAACAGCCACGTTGCCAGTATCAGCAAGCCAAACGCGATCCGATACCAGGCGAACGCGGCGTAGCTGTGGTTGGCGATGAACTTGAGCAGGCCGCGCACGGCGATCATCGCGAAAACAAACGCAGTAACGAAGCCGAGGGCGAAGACTGGCAGGTCACTTTGCTGAAACAGGTCGCGGTACTTGTAGCCAGAGTACACGGCAGCGCCGACCATGGTCGGCATGGCGAGGAAGAACGAGAACTCGGTGGCGGCTTTGCGCGACAGACCGAACAGCAGGCCGCCGATGATGGTCGAGCCGGAGCGCGAGGTGCCTGGAATCATCGCCAGGCATTGTACGAAACCGACCTTTAGCGCGTCAGACCAGTGCATGTCGTCGACGTGATCGACACTCACGACGTGATTACGCTGTTCGGCCCACAGCATCACAACACCGCCGACGACCAAAGCCACAGCGACGGTGATGGGGTTGAACAGGTATTGATGGATTTTGTCAGCGAACAATACTCCCAGTACAACGGCGGGGAGAAAGGCGATCAACAAGTTGAGGGTGAAGCGCTGAGCATTACGCTCAGTGGGCAATCCTTTGGCGATGGCGAAGATCTTCGGCCGGAACTCCCAGACGACGGCAAGAATGGCCCCCAGTTGAATAATGATGTTGAAGGCCATCGCACGTTCGCCGCCGAAATCCAGCAAGTCGGCGACGATAATCTGGTGGCCGGTACTTGAGATAGGCAGGAACTCGGTCAGGCCCTCTACCGCACCTAATATCAACACCTGGAAAAGGGTCCAGAAATCCATTAATCCTCCGTCAGAGTGCTCGTGGCGAGCGACCCGTTAAAACTGCACTCAGAAATTGAGTATCGGTATTGAAACAATTGCCGTATCGCCCCATTGCTGAGTAGGCGACGCAGAATATGCCTTATCAAAAGACACACTCAAGCCATGTTAGTAATCGTCCGCGTACGAACTACTCGAAAAATATTCAGGCACTTTAATAGAAAAAGTTTGCCAACCGGGAAAAGTGTGATCAATATCACACTCTCTTCGATGGCTAGATAATGGCAAAAGGACACAGACCAGTAATGGCCACTGATTCAAAACAGTGGCACAATTTCATATTGCCACCATCTGGCAGCTAGTTCAGCACCTCGAGAAAATCAACTAAAAGCATGGAATGCTTAATTATTGTTATAAAACTCGGGAGCCACGTCTAAAAATCGCGTGAATGTTACCAATTGTCAGTCACAGATGAGAATTAGTGCTTTAACATCCCGATGTCAGCACTTAATTCGAGTCAATGCATGATGCTCTCAGGGAACTTGGCGACTAGAAGTCCGCGCCCGACAAACGACGAACCCGGCGTTCTCACTCTGGGTCGAACCCGTGGCGTGGCTGAACACTTTAGAGCGCTGATCGCCCGGCACATACGAAGCGATATGGCACTGGATGCCAACGCCTACACTAGTTCATATGAGCAGAATGAACACCCTGGTTCGTATCGAGCCATCTTCATTGTCATCGACAGCCCCCAGGCTCTTGAAGAGAATCTTGCGCTGGTGGAGAGCCTGCGCACTGACAACTTGAAACCTATCATTTGTGCGGTCATCACCGGTCGCGGCGCCTTCAACAAGATCAAGTATTTTCTAGCCGGGGCGGACTTTTGTATCAAGGTCAACACTCCTTGCGACGATGGCGCCGAGTCACTTGGCGAATTCTTCAACAGTGAAGAAT
The DNA here is from genome assembly GCF_963970495.1 of Pseudomonas sp. EA_65y_Pfl2_P78. Taxonomy (NCBI): domain Bacteria; kingdom Pseudomonadati; phylum Pseudomonadota; class Gammaproteobacteria; order Pseudomonadales; family Pseudomonadaceae; genus Pseudomonas; species Pseudomonas sp. EA_65y_Pfl2_P78. Next base: position 6,974 of record NZ_CAXAON010000027.1, read on the forward strand.
GGCAAAGAGAAGTCAATCTGACACTCGACCCCACTCGTATCTGCCTGATGGATACCAGCAAGAAGCTGGATATTTCTTTCGCTGAAATGAAGATCCTGGAAGCCTTTGCGCAAACCAGTAATCACATCCTCAGCCACGATGAAATCGCCGATATCATGGGGCTCAATACCAATTTCTACGATCCCAGGGCGCTGGAAAAATCAATCAGCCGCTTGCGTGGAAAAATCAAGGACATGTATGGTACGAACGCGATTCAGAGCATCCGCGGCTACGGCTATCGCCTGATGCGCGGTCTGATATCGACTGCCTGACTCAAGGGCACCCTCCCTTTTGCATACTTACGAAGGATCGTCTGATGCAACCATATAGCTCTAGTTATACCTCACGCCTACTAATAACAAAGCGCTTGAATGAGCACGCCAACATAATAATAAATTCAACAACATAGCAGCAGATCGAGTGGAATTCATCGAGAGCTATCATTGGGCCCAGACCCTGCCTATCGATTACTTCCAAGGAAGTCATTGCTCGCCTGCCGATTTATCTTTTAGCCATTTTTGGTGTGTATTTAGGAGAGAGACATGGAAACTAGTACAACCCTCCCAAGAAAATATTTTGTTGTCGTGACTCACAGTACAAGTTCTCAGCGTGAACTTGAGAGCATGCTGTCCAGCAAGCGCTTCAATTCGTTTGGTACGTCTCAGGCACAAATGTTTATTGAAGGTGCTACTTCGCCCTCTTCCGCCCCCATGCTGATGGAGTTCACCTACGCAAACGGCACCCGAAGAAACGTCGCCCGCACGATTGAACATGACACACAGCGAATATTGGCCACTCTTGAGTCCGAATGGCTGGCTGCACAGTCGGCGAATCCATTTCACAGCGTTCCGGCAAACACGCCTCCAGTCATCATGGACGACACGCCTTGCAGCGAAACCTGGCATCTTGATGATGATCAGGGCGCACTGAGCAAAGAAGGCGTCGAAATCAGTCTGACTGGCCTGGAAACAGCATTGGTCAAGAAAATGCTTAACCATGAAGAGCGTGTTGTCAGTCGCGATGACCTGATCCTCAGCATCGGCCGAGAGCCGGAGCAGTATCGCGGCCTGGAGATGTGCCTGAGTCGCCTGCAAGACAAATTCAAAAGCGCCAGCAAGGGTGAGCGATTGTTCCGTGCCGTAAGAAATCGCGGTTATTGCCTCATCCAGGAAATCGTCGCGTAAACACGGCGACCGCTCCATACAAAGCAAACAGATAACAGTGCGATTACAAAAACAAGAAGAGCACTCTGTTTGACTTTACCTCCCTTCGCCAAATAAGACATCCCTGCCTCCACCCCGACAACAGTAACAAAAACGACATCACCTATTCACCCCCTCCTCCACGACCTTTTCTAACACCCCTCTATTTAATTATTAAAAAGTTGGCACTATGCCACCTTGTTAGAACTCGTCAGACACCATCCCCGACAATAACTTAGTCTATTGATTGACGACAGTTCGGCCTATCGACGTTGTTACCTCAGGACACTCGTTAAAACAAAAACAATAACTCTGACTAACAACTCGGTTTTCAACTGTTGAAACCTGAATGGACGTCTTTTGGGGATATCGTATGGATCTTTCTCTTAGTATCAATCGAAGCGCAGGCCTCAAAGGACTGACCTTTTGGGGCCAATGGGCGCTGGCACAGGGCTTTGTTGTAACGCTGTTGTTCATGCTCGCTGAACAGCACACCGGTACCGTGGCGTTCTACTACCGAATGTGCGCAACGCTGGCGGTATTGGCCTCGGTCCCGGCTTACACGTTTAGCGGCGTTTATCGCAAACGCGACAATTACCTGACCGGGTTGGGTCGGCTGTTGATGGGCTGGTCCATGACCATGGCGGCGCTGGCCTTCATCGCCTTTGTCTGCAAGGCCGATGAACTGTTCTCACGACAGGTGATTCTGAGTTGGGCGGTGTATGGCTTCCTGGGTCAGGCACTGCTGTACGCGCCGCTGCATGCGTTTTCGAAGTTCTATCAGCGCTCACGTAAAAGCGAGCACAAGACCCTGATTGTAGGAACAGGCGAACTGGCACTGGGCTTGGCGAAGAAGCTCAACCAACTGGAGAACCTGCCGTTGGTGGGTCTGGTCAGCAACGGTGATCTGCCGGCCCTGGACTCGGACGCACCGCGCATCGTCGGCGCTCAGGAAGAGTTGCTGACGCTGATCGAGGCCCATGACATCCGCCGCTTGTACATCACGCTGCCGCTGTGCGAAGCGGCGAAAATCGAAGCGATGTATGTCGATTTGCTGGGGGCCAACGTGGACGTTGTCTGGGTGCCGGATCTGAACAGCCTGACGCTGCTCAATCACTCGGTGAAAGTCGTGGACGGTCTGCCGGCGATCTACCTGAACGAGAGCCCGCTGACCAGCCGCCCGACGGCGGCCCTGAGCAAAAGTCTGATGGAGAAAAGTGTGGCGCTGCTGGCCATCATCCTGCTGAGTCCGGTGCTACTGGTCATTGCGCTGGCGGTCAAACTCAACTCGCCCGGCCCGGTGTTCTTCAAGCAGGATCGCCATGGCTGGAACGGCAAGGTGATCAAGGTCTGGAAGTTCCGCTCGATGCGTATGCACGATGACCATGAAGTGAAACAGGCCAGCCGTAACGACTCGCGTATTACGGCGGTCGGCCGCTTTATCCGTCGCACATCGCTGGACGAGTTGCCGCAATTGTTCAACGTGCTGCAAGGGCATATGGCCCTGGTGGGGCCGCGTCCCCATGCTGTCGCGCACAACCATTTTTACTCGGGGAAGATCCTTGCCTACATGGCGCGTCACCGGATTAAACCGGGGATCACCGGGCTTGCTCAAATCAGCGGCTGCCGAGGCGAGACGGACACCATCGACAAGATGCAAAAGCGTGTTGAGATCGACCTGCAATACATCAATAGCTGGTCATTGTGGCTGGATCTGAAGATCCTGGTGAAGACACCGTTTACACTGCTGTCGAAGGATATTTACTGAGGTTGAAGGCTTAACACCGCGAGGGGACGAAAGTCCCCTTTTTTGTGCCTGTTGTTTTTTTGGGGGGGGGGCAGGCGACATCGATGCTGAATGTGCCGACGCCTTCGCGAGCAAGCCCGCTCCCACAGGGATTCTCGGCGGGCAGCGGGGTTGGGGTTCGGCAGATAACACGGTGGGAGCGTGGCTTGCCCGCGATGGCGGTGGGTCAGGCAACATTAATGCTGGATGTGCCGACGCCGTCGCGAGCAAGCCTGCTCCACAGGGGTTCCCACCGGTTTAGCGAGGGTTACTCGGTGATCTTCTCGAAGTTGCGATAGAACATGTCCCCTTCCCGGCTATCGGTCATTGAGTGCAATTGATAGCTGCGATTGAGCCTTGCGCCACCGTCACGAGTCAGTGGCGCCCACACCAGGTTGGCGCGGCGCATGGTGGACATGCTCATCATTTCGTCGAACGGAATGGACAGGTAGATGCCTTTGTCGAAGCTACCTTCACCGTACTCGGCACTGCCGGCGGTGGTGATCGTCGCCCAGGCCCCAAAGCGTACGCCGTTGAAAAACTCACGCGAGATGTCCAGCGTGCCGCCCCAGTCGCCGGCCAGGTATCGGCCGACGCTGACGGCCGCCAGCGTGTCGTAGGGCAGGTCGGTGTAGCCCGTGATGTGCCCGGTCACTACCGAGTAGTCACGCAGCGCGAAGCCCTGATCAAAATCGCGCTGACGCACGTAGTTGAGATCCGCTCCCACCGACCAACGCTCACCCGTCGGACGGAACAGTACTTCCCCGCCAACCCCGGCAAACATCGACTCCAGATACCCGCCGTACACCATGCCATACAGGTCTTTATCCAACTGTTCGGCATGGCTGACCTGGAACAACGGCATGGTCACTTCGGAGGTGGTCAGGTATTGACGTAAATCCGTGCGCACGCGCGGCAAGCCGCTCGGCGCATCGTAGGAAAACTTGTCGAAGTTGTTCGCCAGGTTGGCGCTGAGCAGGCCGCTCCACCAGGTGTTGCGGTTGAAGCGGTATTCGGCGTCCGCATCGGCACTGAACTGATAGAGCAAACCATCGGGGCCGCCAACGTTCTGTTTGAAGCCCAATCCAACGCCATAACTGAAGTGCTGCGGTGCTTCGGTGTAGAGAGTCTTCTCGTTGCGCGGCATCGCCGGGTTGATCTCGGTGGTGCGGTGCAACGACTCCAGCGGCTCTTCGTTGTTGATCACTTCACGGAAGGTCTGGCGCGGTACGCTGGTTTCTTCCAGCGGCAGGTCGTAGCGTTTGTTGACCAGGGTGAACCAGTCGATGTCGTCGTTGACGCTGTTGTCGAGAACCCGGCTCGCACGGCCGACCGCCTTGGACGAATGGAAGTAGCGCTGTTGCTCGCCATACACGATCAACTCGCGATCGCGCTGGCTGATGCGCTCGACCTTATAGCCGGCATTCTGCTGCAGGCGTTGCGACACGTCGGCCCAATTGACCTGTTCCATCGACGTGGTCGGCATTTTTGCCGGCAACGGCTCTGGAGTGGGATCGTACGTTTTGGCCGGGGCTTTGCGGCTGACGAAATTGGTGTGGAACGTCACGCCAAACATCGCTGTATTACCACGCTCCCACGCTGCACTGAGGTCGATCGAATCGGTGACCTTGAACACCGCACCGAGGTTGATCGGCGAGTCCTGTTTGATCACGTTGTCCTTCGGTTCGCTTTTGTAATCGTTGCCTTCGTATTCGAGTTTCAGGCTGAGGCGATCCCAGGGCGTCTGGTAGCTCACGCCGCCAAAAAGCGAGGGGCTGCCGCGAAAGTACGAACCGGCGTTGACGTCACCAGTACCTTCAGTTGCCGGGCGGGTTTTGAAACGGTCATCGGCGTAGCCCAACGGGTTGTCGAAGTCGCCGCGATTGCCGATATAGCCCCACGCGATACCGGCGCTGAAATCGAAGTTGTCGTAGCGCTTGTTGGCGACGAAAAACTCACTGGAGAACAAACCCGTACCCCCGATATCCCGGAAGCCCAGCGCCACTTCGGGCGCCCAATGACTCTCCTGCCACAGCCGGACCTTGGCGTCGACCGCCTTATCCTTATAGCTCTGGCTGCCACTCAGCGCCTCGGAGCCGTATGGCCGGTTGGTGATTGCGGTGTAGCGAAAGGAACCTTCGAGCCAATCGAGCGGCTGCAACGAAACGCTGTAGCGGCTGTAAGGCTCGGTGCGGTTGGCGTTGACGCTCAACTCGCCGGCCGGCGCCATGCGCGCCGTCGGCGTTTGCAACAGCCCCGTGCCACCGAAGTCATTCTGGGTAATGCGCGGCTCGGCATGAACCAACCCGCATGGCAATAACAACACAGCTGCAAACCGTAAATTCAACGAACCACCTCAACCAACTGCGTGGCAATCAATTCAGCCAACTGCTGATTCAGCTCAGGAACAGGCGGATCAAGATCATCATTTTTTACCGGTACAAAAATCTTGCTGCCGGCAACGGGAAGCTGGCCGCTTTCGCGATTCCAGTGGGCAATGCCAACGCGCCGCGAAGTGCCGTTGGGCTGGATCAGCCACAGATAGTCGGCCTCGGCGTCGGCCAGAATCGTGCAGTCTTGCAGGTAGTCGCGAGCCTCCTGCAAGGGCTGATACGGCAAGTGGCAAGGCTCGGCGACTGCACCAAGCACTTCAACTTCGTCGACCCGCTTCGGGTAGATCAGCCGATCACCGTTGTCGAGACGAATGTTGCGCGCAAAGCCAACTTCCAATGCCACCGGATCAAGATCGGCGATCTGCCGGCCAGTGACCGGCATCTGCCGGACGTCCTCGATCAACCGCGCAGCCAGCGCTGCGCGACCCGGTCGATCGAAGAGCAAGGCCATACGCCGCAACACATCCAGATCAAACAGCACACCGGCCTTGAGCCGCGCCTGCTCTTGCAGCAGTGACTGACGCAGCAGCACACCCGCCAGCCAATAACCCTCGGCATTGGGCACGGCCTCGTTGATCACATCGAGCAAGCGCCCATTCGCCGGCAACTCGACCGGCCCGGGATTGGCGACATCGCCACTGACGGTGACGGCGGCGTGGCTCATTGCGCTGATCAACATCAGACTCGCCGATAACATACCGAGCCGCTTCACGGGATGTGCCTGCGGTCAGGCGTCAGTTGCACAATCTTCACGCGTAACTGCGAGGTCAGTTGTTGCTCGCTCTGCATAATGAAACCGTCACGCGGATCGACCCAATAACGATTGGTCGCCCGCAGGCCGATGGCCGGGGCATCAATCTGCTCATCGACACGCAGCACGGTGTAGTCCTTATCAAGAATTCTGAGGGTTTGCGTGGATCGGCGGGAGAAGCGGCTGTTGACGATGACGCCAACCTCCTGGCCTTTGTAGAGGTCGATCCAGCGCCGCGTGGTGTAGCCGTCCGCAACCTGATGCAGGCCTTGTTTGAACGGCGAATCGTCGGACTGACGCATGCCATCCAGATCGCCCTCCAGGCCCAGGCCAACGCTGCGCACGGCGAGGCCGTTACGAAGCAGCAACACCTGCTTGCCGGAGGCGACCCAGAACTGCAGATCCTCACGCTCGCGCACCAGCGCCAGCACCCCGGAGCCGGACGGCGTGGTCAGTTTGAGTTGCGGATAATTGACCCCGGCCACTTCGGCCGCCGACACGTCCACTTCATCCGGGCCGATGACCGCCGCTTTGAGGTTGTTCAACGAAGCGCTCATCAACGGGTTGCAGCCACACAACAACGTGGCCGCTATCAGGCAGACGCCCACTTTCAAGGTGTTCACAGTCGGCGGCCTTATTTGGTGTTGTTACTGTATTCGCTCCAGTTCTTCGCAGCGGAAGCGCCCGTACCGACAATCGATGCCGATGGCACCAATTGGCTGATGAAGCGGTTCCAGCGAGTCACGTTGGCAGGTCCGACATAAACAACATCCTGAGGACGCACCTGGAAGTGCGAAGCGAGCGCCATGGCGGTCGGCGATTGGGCCTCCAACTGGTAGATCTTCGCCGGCTCGACATCGAGGTTTTCCACCCCGCGAATGACGTAAACCGCGTTGCCATTGGAGGTGGTTTGACTCAAGCCTCCGACCGAGCCGAGCACGTCCGAGAGGTTCATGGTCGCGGTCTTGAAGCTCAGTGCACGGGGCTGATTGACCTCTCCCATGACGTAGATGCGCTTGTTGTCGTTGTACGGCAGATAAAGCTTATCGCCACCCTTGAGGTAGACGTTCTGCAACTCCGAATCCGGCTGGTTGAGCGAGTCGAGATTGAGCGGATACGTTTGCCCATGGCGCGTCAGCAACAGGCCGGACAAGTCAGCGTTGTTGGTGTCGATGCCGGCTGAGCCGAGGGCCTCGACCACACTCAGCGGAGTGGTGGAAATCGCTTGTGGGCCAGCCTTGGTCACCGCGCCGGTCACCACGACTTTCTGGCTGGCGAAACGCAACACCGCGACATCCACTTGTGGCTCGGCGATGAAGGCCGACAGCCGCTGTTCGATGTCTGAGCGCAGTTGCTGAATGGTTCGCCCGGCGGCCTGGACTTCCTTGATGTAGGGGTAATAAAGCGTGCCATCGGAACGCACCAGACGGCCATTGGCGTCGATCTGTTGTTGCGCGCCGGACGGGGCCGTCAGCTCTGGGTGATCCCACACCGTGATGTACAAGACATCGTTGTTGCCGATGAGGTACTCGGACGGCGTTGCCAACAGTGCCGCCGGCACCGGCTCACGCTTTTGCGTGGCGCGGTTCATGGCAATCAGTTTGGGGGTGATCGGAATCAGCTCGACCCGGCTACTTTCACTGGCCCCTTGGCGGGTGATGTCACCGGTGCTCAGGTATTGGCCGGGGGAAAACATGCAACCTTGCAAAGCGAGACTTGCCAACATTAAAAGAGAAAAACTACGAGTCATAATGGCACTACGCTATTCAAGGGCGAATCCAAAAACAAAGTCACCCGACTTACGTCGGGCGACCTTGTACTGCACTAACAAATGTTCCTGTTAGTTGTGCGTGCCGGTGGTACCGGTGGTACCCGTCGTACCGGTGGTACCGCCGTTGGCACTGCCACCGCTGTTGGACGCCGCTACAGCACTGGCAACCATTGCAGTACTGGCTGCAGGCGCTTGAGAAGCCGCTACATTGCCACCTACATTGGTTACCGCTGTCAGCGGCGCTTCAGCGGCGGCTGCCCAGTTGCTCAACATCGTCAACAGGGCAATTGCCATCACTTTTTTCATATCAACTCCTTTCTAACATTCAACCTGATCGAAATCGGGTGTGTGCTAGAGGTGGTAGAGTTCAAGTCCGCAAAAAGCGCGAACAAGATCCGTTGTTCTTTCACAGTCTTACCCAACTGATAAAAGTCGAACGGCAGGTTTATATCTACGGACTTGCAATAAGCATTGCCAGTGTAATTTCCCGACGTTATCTAACAACCTGACTGAAAATAACATTGGGTTAAATAGCCATCATCGCAAGTAACCCTTGGGATGATTCGATTGCCAGCGCCAAGTGTCGGTGACCATGTCCTGCAAGTTGCGCGTGGCTTTCCAGCCCAGTTCTCTCGCCGCCTTGGAGGCATCGGCCCAGCTCTCGGCAATATCGCCCGAGCGACGCGGCATGACCCGATACGGAACGGGCTGCCCGCTCGCCTGCTCGAAGGCGTGCAGCACTTGCAGCACGCTGTAACCGTCACCAGTGCCCAGGTTCCAGGTATGAATGCCGGTGCGCCCGGTGATGGACTGCAAGGCCTTCAAATGCCCGTCCGCCAGATCGACGACATGGATGTAGTCGCGCACGCCCGTGCCGTCGACGGTGGGGTAATCGTCGCCGAAGATCGACAACTCTTGCAGGCTACCGACCGCCACCTGGCTGATGTAGGGCAGCAGATTGTTGGGGATGCCGCTGGGGTCCTCGCCCATATGGCCGCTGTCGTGGGCGCCGATCGGGTTGAAGTAACGCAACAGGGCGATGCTCCAGCGCGGCTCGGACTGACACAGGTCGCGCAGCACGTTCTCGACGATCAGCTTGGATTGGCCGTAGGGATTGGTCGGATTGCCGGTGGGGAAATCTTCGCGGATCGGCATTTGCTCAGGCTCGCCATACACCGTGGCCGATGAGCTGAACACCAGGTTAAACACCCCCGCCGCAGCCATCGCCTGGCACAGCGTGATGCTGCCGCTGACGTTGGTTTCGTAATACGCAAGCGGCTTGCGCACGCTCTCGCCCACCGCCTTGAGCCCGGCAAAATGCAGCACGGCCTCGATCGCGTGCTCGCGGAAAATCCGGTCGAGCAAGGCTCTGTCACAGACATCGCCTCGAATCATCCAGGCACTTTTGCCGCAGATGGCTTCTATCGCATGCAACGCCGCTTCACTGCTGTTGCACAGATTATCCAGCACGACAACTTCATAACCTGCTTCAAGCAGCGCAAGTGTGGTGTGCGAGCCAATATAGCCGGCACCACCGGTTACCAGAATTTTCATAGCGCGGTCCGTTATTGAATAAGTGCCAAGTAGCGTGTCAAGCCTCATTGTTGGATTTTGTGTGGTACACCACACAAACAAGGCGACAACAACCGAAAACAAAACTGGTTCAATGACTGGCAATAAATATCTTTGCAGGTCACACTCTATTGCCCGGTACTTATTAGCACTGCAAGTGTGCTTGTCACTATCAACAGATACCGACTAAAAATAACTAATAACGCGCTGACCGACATCTCATAACATTGCCATGTTTTACCCCCTCGATTCATTGCCATTAACAACCTGACTCAGGTATTAAAGTAGACCTTCAATCATCATTGAAACTTGCAGCCATTTGTTATGGCCTGCCATCGTCGCCTGTGTTCCATGACTGTCCAGGATACTTTTATGATTCGTAAATGTTTGTTCCCCGCTGCCGGCTATGGCACGCGTTTCTTGCCGGCCACTAAAGCGATGCCCAAGGAAATGTTGCCGATCGTCAACAAGCCGTTGATCGAGTACGCCGTTGAAGAAGCGCGGGACGCCGGTCTGCAACACATGGCCATCGTTACTGGCCGCGGCAAGCGCGCGCTGGAAGACCACTTCGACATCAGCTACGAACTCGAACACCAGATTCGCGGCACCGAGAAGGAAAAATTCCTCGCCGGCACCCGAGCGCTGATCGACACCTGCACCTTCTCCTACACCCGCCAGGTGGAAATGAAGGGCCTGGGCCACGCGATTCTCAGCGGTCGGCCACTGATCGGCGACGAACCGTTCGCCGTGGTACTGGCCGATGACTTGTGCCTGAACCTGGAAGGTGACGGCGTACTCAGCCAGATGATCCGGCTCTACAAAAAATTCCGCTGCTCGATCGTAGCCATCCAGGAAGTCCCGGCCGACCAGACGCACAAATACGGCGTGATCGCCGGTGAGTTGATTTCCGATGGCATCTACCGGGTCAACAACATGGTGGAGAAACCTGCGCCGCAGGACGCCCCCTCGAACCTGGCGATCATCGGCCGCTACATTCTGACACCGGACATCTTCGACCTGATCGCCGACACCCAGCCAGGCAAAGGTGGCGAGATCCAGATCACCGACGCGTTGATGAAACAGGCGCAGAACGGTTGCGTGCTGGCCTACAAATTCAAGGGTTTGCGCTTTGACTGCGGCGACGCCGAAGGGTATCTGCAGGCGACCAACTTCTGCTACGAAAACGTGTACCTCAAGGGCCGCTGAACCGGCCACATCCCCCGCCCACTCTCCACTTCAGGCAGACAACCATGAACATTGCACAACATTCGGCAGACATTGAACGAGAAGTGGGCAACCAAGGGGTGATGAGCTGGTTGTCACGCCATCAGCCATTGCCCAGCGCCAATGAGTCGTGGCTGGGCACGATTTTGCTGGTTGAGCGCATCGGCATGTTTCCTTCGTCCGGTGATATTCGCCGGTCGATGTCCGATCCCTATCCCCTGCTCGCGCATTTGAAAAGCATCTATGGTGAGCAGGCACTGGAGATGGATGACCGCGATGGCCTGAAAGTGATACTCAGCGACTGGCGCTTTCGCGTACGCATCTGCTGCAACGATCCGGGGATCATCATCAACGTGGAAACCCGTTGTGATACGCGGTTGATGCCGCAGAAAACCGCCGAACTGTTGAGTCAGTTGGATGCGTTCGAAAAAGCTTGAACACACAACGTTTCAAGATGATCAAAGTGGGTTACAGGGCAGGTGTTTCGTTGCAGCTGCCTTCCCTGCCACCCACGATCCAGCGGTAGAAATAATCGGCAATCACCTTGCCGCCCGTGGCGGGCTGCGGATGGATCCTGTCCGGGCCGATCATCGTAGCAGCGTAGCGTCTGACGTCGGCGCCGAACGCACATTGCAGGTTGGCGTAACCCAGATGCTGTTCCCGTGCCCAAGGCGCTAAAACCTGTGCGTAAGCCGACATCGGATAGGCACTGGAGCGCGTGGTGTCCTGCCGCATGATCAGGTTGATGCTCGCCGCCGGTTGAATCTCGCGGATCATCCCCACCAGGCCCTGAACGTTCTGCAGATACTGCGCAGGCGTCACACCAAAGCCCTGATCGTTGCCACCGAGCATGATCAGGTAAATATCGGCAGGGATCTTCGCCACCACGGCTTTCCACTGCATCTGCCACTGTGGATCGCGGTGATAGAAATCGGCGGACGCTGCGCCGGACGCCGCCAGTTTGGAGACGCGAATGCCGGTCTGATCGTTGCTCATCCAGACGCCGAACAGCGTGGGCGCGCCTTTCACCACTTCCAGTTTGAATGCCCAATCAGCCGCGGCCGGTGTGCCCGGCAATGGCACCTCCTGAACCCCGACACCTGCGAGCTTCAACGGTTGCCAGTTCTGGGATGGCGTCCAGCGGTAGCGGATTTCACTGGATTGACCGTTGCCGAGGTAAAGCAACTTTGCCTGAGTAATCACGGTGTCGATGGCCGGTGTCGGGCGGGCGTCTATTTGCAGCCATGAACCGGGCCGACCGGTGAGGGTGCGGCTATCCGGGCTGGCCTGACCGAGGCCAGACACCCGCCAGTCACCACCAAAGTACTTTTCACTGCGGCGGGTGTATTTGAAATGCGTGCCGCCCAGTGCTGCGCCATGGTTGAAACCAACGTAGCCAGGCCCGGCGAAACCGACCTCCCCGGCTACTCGCTGCACCAGTTTGTTCAGATAGAAATCCTGCCCGGCGCTGTAGCTGTCGCCGATCACCGAGACCGACAACACTTTGCCGGCCTGGCCTTCTCGCCACTTTGCAAAGCGCTCGCGCGCATCACCGACCTCTATCACCGACGCCGCAACAGGCTGGCCGTCATCGACTGCAACCATGGATCAATTCCTTCAGTCTGAGATGCCCGCGAAGCTTCTAGCGATTGATCTGCGCAACCGGTGCGATGGTCGCCACCGGTTTCTTCACCGCCGCCCGCTCACCCAAAAACAGCACAGACGTGAAGTTGAATCGACTGAAAACCAGCGACAGCACCACCGGCCCCAGCAAGCCACACGCAACGCCGCCGAGTACCAGAAGGCTTTCATCCTTCACGCCCAACCGTCCCAGTACGAACCGCGACGTGGCGGCGAACAGCACATGGAACAGGAAAATCGCATAGGAATAGCCGCCCAACCACGTCAGCCACTTCGAGCGCATGTCACTCGACAACAGTGCCAAGCAAGAGACGCAGCCCACGGTCAACCCGATCAGGCTGCGACGGTCGACGATCAACGCCCGGTCCTCCGCCGCCACGTACAGCAAGGCCAGCGAAATCAGCACGAACACCAGCGGGCCGATCACCTTGAATGTCTGCTTCAACTGGCTGACGTTTGCCTGACCAATCATCCCCGCCACAAAAAACGGCAACAGGTAAAGGGCGCCATTGATGCCGAAGGCATCGAACGTGAACGGCGGCAGCAAAAACACCGCCGCCGCGAAAGCAAACAGCAGGTACAAGCGCGTTGCCGAACGCAGCAAGCCACGCCACTCCAGCAAGCCGACGAACATGAAAATGATGAACACCGCCTGCAGGAACCAGAAGTGGTTGATCGGCACCCAGAACGACAACAACGCGTCGATCACGCCAACGTCCTTGTTGACCCCTGGCCCCACCGCTTGCAATACCGAGAACGGCACGCCCACGCAGAACAACGGCACGATCAGCCGCCGCACCTTACCGGCGAAGAACGCGGAAAAGTCATTGCCGCGAATTTTGTAGAGGGCGTAGATGTACCCGGAAATGAAGGTGAACAGCGGCATGCGCACATACACCATCGAGTCGGCAATCACTCGAAACGGCGAGCCGATGTCTATTTTCAAACCACCGCCCAACGGACCGATGACGTGATAGAGCACCAACAGCAGGCATGCCAGGCCGCGCAGGGTTTCGATCTCCAGGGACTTTTTCTTGCTCGACATAAAGCACCTGCCTCAATTCAGAATTCTTGATTCGACCTGCACGGGTTTGTTGGCCCGCAGCATCAATCCCAGACCGACAAACAGCACCGGCACCACCATGGAGAAGTGCCGGGCGAAGGAACCGAAGTCCGGTTCGAACAGGCCTTGCACCAGCAAAAACGCCAGCGGTATCGCGATCAGCTCCTTGGGTTTGGTCTGGATCGGCGCACCTTTGTAGTCGGTCGAAGTGATGACTTTGAACAGCAGCAGCGCGGTCATGATCATCAATGCGACGAAGATCACCTGCCCCGGCCCGGACAACAGAATCAACTCCACCGGGAACGACAGCCGGAAGAAGATGATCATCGAGTCCAGCGCCTGCGAGACGAAGTCACCGCCACTGAGCCAGGACACGATCAACGATTTCGACCCCTCCTCGCCCGCCGTGCGCAACTCGTTGTTGCTGGCACGGATCGACGACACCGGAAACCCGAGCGCCACCTGAATGGCCATGGCGACGGCCAGGTAGAACAGGAACAGCATCAGGAAAAAAGTGAAGCGCGAGACGTACTTCTTCATCACGCAGACGCCGACCCAGGACAGCGAAAACAGAATCCAGTAGGGCCGGATCAGCACGCCGTAGATCACCGCCGACAGAAAAAACCCGCCACGGTATTTGCGCGTCAACGAGCTGAGCAAAATACTCAACACGGCCACCGACACGATGATTTCCTTGGTCAGGTTTTCCAGGAAAAACGAGCGAACGATGCCCCACAGACACAGGGTGCCGAAAATCGCCAGCGGCATGCGCCGGAACACCACCACCGGAATCGCCGTGAGGAAAAAATTGCAGAACATCCCGTAGGCCCAGGCGTTGGTCAGGTTGATCCCGGTGGGCCGCAGCAGGAACGCCGAACACTCGTAGGACGAACGATCCGGCGAGAACGGGTTCCAGAAATTGCAGTTGTCGGCACGGGCGTAGGACGACCACAACGTCATCGCATCCGGCCCCGGATCGCGGGGGATCAGCAGCGGCATGGCCACCGACAGAAACAACCCGGTGAACAAAATCAGGAACGAGATCGACGAATCGAGTTTCTTGCCACGAAACTCGATGCACGGCAGCTTCAGGCCCATGACAGCACGGCCTTTTTCGCCCGGGTCACACGGGTCAACACGGCAATGACGCCGAGCTGAACGATGACCGCAAAGACGTTGCCCCACGCGGCGCCGTAGATCGAATAGTGCTTGATCAGCACGTAGCTGACCGGCACCGAAATCAACAGGCAAATGGCTGCACTGAGCAGTGATACGCGGCTGTTCTTCGAAGCGATCAAACCACCCCAGACGATGTCGCCAATGGCGCGCAACGCAAAGGAAAAAATCAGTACGCCGAGGATCGCGTTGTCTGGACGCGGCACAGGGGTGGCGACGTAATCGAGCACCACGTTAAAGAACAGATAAATCGCCACCGCGACCGCCGCAGACACCAGCAGCGAGCGCATCACCCATTTGTTCACGAACAATTGCTTGACCGTGAACGGCTGTTGATCGGCCTGAAACCGCTTGGCCAGTACCGGAATGCCCACCACCGCCACCACCGCGTAAGACAGAGCCTGCAAGGTGTTGGCCGCCGACCACGCGTACACGTATTTACCGAGGCTGGCGTAGGGTTCCAGATCAATGATCAGAAAGCGTTCGGCGTACTGACTCAACGCGATCAATCCGGTGCCGAGATAAAACGGCAACCCGGCCTTCCACACGGTGGCCGTGGCTAGCGTGCCGCTCGTCCGGCCTTTGTGAACGTTCACCACTATCAGGTAACCGGCGACGATCACCAGCACGTTGGCGGCAACCCACAGCCACAACACACTGACAATCCCCGAGATCCAGCCGAGCATCATCCCGCCCACCGCCAAAACCGCCCACAGCCCGGTTTTGATGAAAAACAGCAGCGCGCCCGCCGTGGCTTTCTGCGCGGAAAACACGAAGGCGTTGAGTTCAAACGACAGGTGTTCAGTGAGCAACACCAGCGTCACGCAGAGGATCAGCGCGCTCGTCGCCTCGACCTGCTGGAACAGTGAATAAATCCCCACGGTCACCAGCGACAACACCAGCCCCACCGCCAGATACAGCAGCAAGACCTTGTCGACGACCCGGCGCGAACTGCCACCCACGCTGATCAACCGATTGATCTCGGAACTGAAACCGACGCTGTAGAACTTCGACGCGATCAACGAGGCCGCCACGACCACGCCGTAAAAACCCAACGCCTCGTAACCGAGGAAATGGGTGATGGCCAGCACCAGCAAAAACTTCGCGCCCAATGCTCCGCCGCGAAGCAGTAGCCGAAATATCATCGAACGACACCTTTGATGATGTCGTCCATGGCCACGGTTTTCGCCTCGATCTCGCGGCAGGTGTCAGTCAGGCGCTTGCCAAAATTCGCCAGTGCGTTCGGCGCGTAAACCGTGTCGAGGATGGTGTCGACATTGATGTCGCCACCGTTGATCACCCAGTCTTCCACGCCCATGTCCTGATAGGCGCCAAAGCCTTTGCGCTCGTAGCTGATGTGATACGCCGGAACGCCGCTGAGCAGCGATTCGATGGCGCCATGCAAACGCACGGAGATCACCAGATCCGGCTGATATTTGGCCAGCGTCGCCTTCAAGGGCAGCAGGTCTTCGGTAATGCCCAGTTCGCGATAAAACGCGCCGTCATCGTTGCCGCGAACGGCGCTCTGGACGGCGCAGACGACTTTGCTTTTGCCCTTCAACCGCTGCAGCAACAACTTCAGGTTGGCCACGTAGGCGATTTTCTTTTCCTTGCTCCACTGCGGCGGCTTGCGCAGCACCACGCAGACGGTTGCCGGCGACGACGCGCAACGGGTGAATTTCGGCTGCTGCAGGATTTTGCTGGCCAATGACTGCACCGCCAGATCCGGCGCGCGGTACACGTTTGCACAGGCGTCGAACATCGCCGAGGAGCGGTTGTCGCGCACGAACACCGCATCGGCGCTGGCGTAGTGCTCGACGATCTTGCGGCTCTCGCCATGGAAGGGCCCGATGCTTTGCGGCAGATAAATCGAAGGGACGTTACTGAGGATCGCGGTTTCCAGTTGCTTGGCGTGGCCCAGTTTCAACTTGATGTGCTCGAAGGCACTTTTGGAGCGCATGTAGCCACCGCCGACGCCGACAATCAGATCGGTTTTCTTCAGCAGGTCAGCAAGGCCTGCGTAAGACTGATTGAGGAACACCGCTTGCTTGACCCGCCCCAATCCCTTGGCCGCCATCACTGGCGCGTCAAAACGCGGGTGCGGCAGGTAGCTGAAGGACTCGGGATCGGAAGCCACGACACTGATCGCCGTGTCGTCGCCAAAGTTGCGCTGCACCAGGGCAATCGCCAGATCCACGAGCAGGCCGTCACCGGAGTTGGACGCACTGTAGCCATGCAAAATCGTTACGTTCATAAGCTGAGTTCTACTTAATAAGTGGGGGCGCAATACACGTCGTAGGTCTGGCGGATCATCAACGTGGCGCTGAAGCGCTCACGCACGATGTTGCGACCTTCGTTGCCGAGGTCGAGCAATCGGGGCTTCTGGATTTTCCCCAGCACATCGGCCAGGGCCTGGTGATCTCCGGTCGGAAAGACGTAACCGGACACCTCGTTGGTAACCAGTTCGGGCAGTGACGTGCAGTTACTGGCAATCACCGGCAAGCCCATGGCCATGCCTTCCAGCGGCACCATGGCAAACCCTTCCCAGCGACTGGGCACAATCAGCGCATCGGCTTTCTGGTAGAGCGCCTGAACTTCGCTGGGCGTGACCCAAGGCAGGTATTCAACGGCGTCCATCGGTGGGCATTCGACCGAATCTTCATTAACCGCACTGCCGACCACCGTCAGTTTCAAATCGCTGCGTTGCACCTTGGCGAAGGCCTTGAGTAATACGTCGAAGCCTTTTTGGTAGTCGAGACGGCCAACAAACAGCAGATGAATCGGCTCCGGACTATCGACTTTCGGTACTTCGTCGCGTTGATGAATGCCGTTGTAGATCAGCGTCATGCGCTTGCGCTCGATGCCAAATTTCGCGGCGCTATCCAGCTCGTACTGGCTCACGCAAATGATCACGTCGGTGACCTTCTGCAGCACGCGCTCAATCCACGCATAGGCCTTCTGCTTGATTGGCGAACTTTCCATCAGGAACGAAAAGGCGTGCGGGCAGTAAACGATTTTCGGCTTGCGCCATGGACTCAATAGCACGCACACGCAACGGCCGATCACCCCGGAAAAAGTGCTGTGCAAATGCACCACGTCGGGTTTTTCCTTGAGCATCACCTGGGCCAGACGCCAGGCGAAACGCAGCAGCGACGACACATTGCGTCCGGTTCGGGCGAAGGTGCGAATCTGAGGCGCGGGAATGCCGTGCAATTCTTTTTCCTGATCCTGCGGGACCAGGTAAACCCGTTGGTAGTTCGCCGCGTCGCCTTCGGGCGATGCCGAGATCGTCCGAATGACGGTCGCGACGCCACCTTTGATCGTCTCTGCTACGTGCAGTATTTTCTTCACAACTCACCCACTTCAAACATGTAAGGACATCTCAGGATTTGTCGGACGCGTATTCGTAGTTGTAATAGCCGTAGCCGCCATTGCCGTAGTAACTGGCTGCGCGCTTCTCGACGCCGTTGAACACCGCGCCCTTCAACTCGATACCGTTCTGGGCAAAGCGGCGAATGGTCAACTCGATCTCTTTGGCCGGGTTCACGCCAAAGCGCGTGACGATCAGGCTGATGCCGGCTTCACGGCCGACAATCGCCGCGTCGGTCACGGCCAGTAGCGGCGGCGTATCGATGATCACCACGTCATACATCTCGCTGAGTTGCGCCAGCAGTTCGCGGAAGTTGACATGCATCAACAGCTCGGAAGGATTGGGCGGCACCTGCCCGCGACTGATGAAGTGCAGGTTGTCGACTTCGATTTTATTGATCGCCTGCTCGATGCTGCAGCGCTTGACCAGCAGGTCCGACAGACCATTGCTGATCGGGGTATTGAGGGTTTTGTGCAAATGCCCTTTGCGCATGTCGGCATCGATCAGCACCACACGCTGACCGCTCTGGGCCATGACTGCGGCGAGGTTGGAGGAGACGAACGTCTTGCCGACTTGCGGGCTCGGCCCGGAAATCATGATGCGGTTGTTGGTCGAATCCAGCCCGGCGAAGTGCAGGCAGGTGCGCAGGCTGCGGATCGACTCGATGGACAGGTCCGTGGGGTTGCGCAGGGCCAACAGGTACGCCGGTTTATCGACGCCATCACGCGCGCGACCTTTCTTACCGTCCTCCTCCTGCTGCAGCGTGCTGTAAGGGATCGACGCGTACACCGGCAAACCGAGTTGTTCAATGGCTTCTGGCCCTTCCAGGCCGCGACTCAGCGACTTGCGCAGCAACACCAGCGCGACGCCGACAAAGGCGCCGAGGAAAGTGGCGATGAGCACAATCAGGGCTTTTTTCGGCTTGACCGGACTGGTCAGGTCGACGTCCGCCGTGTCGATCAAGCGCACGTTGCCTACCGCACCCGCGCGGACGATGTCCAGCTCCTGAGATTTGTTCAGCAGTTGCGTGTAGATCTGCGAGGCGACTTCAACATCGCGGGTCAGGTTCAACAACTCCTGCTGTGTGGCCGGCAGATCGCCGACTTTGCTCTCCAGCGACTTCTGTTGCTGGGTCAGTTCGGCGATCTGCGACATCAACGCACGGTAGGCCGGATGCTGTCGGGTGAACTTGCGATCCATCTCCGCCTGCTGCATTTTCAATTCGGAGATGCGCGTGTCCAGCGCAACGGTCTGGCCCAGTACCGATTGGGTTTCCAGGGAGATGTTCACCGTTTTGCCGCGGGTCTGATAGGCATTGAGCGCATCACTGGCCTTGGCCAGATCGCGCTTGACCTGAGGCAGTTGGCTCTGCAGGAAGGCCAGGCTCTGCGCCGCTTCCGCCGAGGTGCGCTGCACGTTCTGCTGCACATACAGCGCCGCGATCTTGTTGAGGATTTTCACGGCCTCGGGCGCGTCGGAGCTGGCCAGGGCCAGACGAATAATCCCCGACTCCTTGCCTTGCTCGGAGATATCCAGCGCATCCTGATAACCCTGGATGGTCACGATTCGAGGGTTGCGCACCACTTCGAAGCGCGTGCCGGGGTTCGCCGAGAGTTGTGCGATCAGCCCTTCAACGCCCTCTTCAACGAAGGCTTCGCCAGCCACGCCTTGCGCCAGCAGGTTGTCGTTATCATCGAACAACTGGAAACGCTGCTGTTCGCCGGCGATCAGCGTGAGCTTCTTGCCCAGCAACGCGTTCGGCAGCGTGAGCCGAGCGATCTCCACGCGTTCACCGCCCCAGGCGTAGCTGTTCAGGCCAAAACGCGGTGGCGCCACGCTGAACGCCGTCTCGCCGCGATAACGGCGAGCGAGAAAAGCGCCAATCAGCGGGAAGGTCTTGGGGGTGACATCGATATCCAGACGCAGATCGTCGACGGTTTTGCCAATCACGGCGCGGGATTTGATGATGCCGATTTCGGTCACCGACGGCGATTGCCCACCGAGCATGCTGTTGAGATCGGCGAAACCGAGCATGTCGTTCTTTTTCGGCTCGACCTGAACCAGCGCGTTCGCCAGATACACCGGCGTGGCCAGCACTGCATAGGCAACGCCGGTGACCATAAAGGCGCCGGTCAGTGCGCCAATCAACCATTTCTGGTCAATCAGACTGCCGAATATGCCGAGCAGATCAATACTGTCTTGATCATTGCTTCGGGTGCCGATTACTGACGGTAACTGCATAAGTCTGTTCTTACCATTCATTGATCTGAAGAATATTCATCAACGCGCGAGACGTTGTGCCCAAGAGCTGACAGCATCTTCAATCAATGCATGGGCATGAATAAAAGCGGCCTTGCCTTGACGGTACGGATCTTGTATTTCGCGCTCGCTCTGCCACTTACCGAGCAAAAACACTTTGCCTCTCGCATGAGAGGCCATGTTCAATACTTGTTTTACATGCTCTTTTTCCATCACCAGAATAAGGTCTGATTCATTAACGATGTCCGAGGTCAGTTGCCGCGCCTTGAAACCCTCGGCGCAATGCCCGTGGTCTTCCAGCACCTGACGGGCCGAGGCCTCTATGGATTCGCCAACCCGCGCGGCGAGGCCGGCGGAGGAAACCGTGATTGATGAGGGGGCCAGCGCGTTACGCAGCATGAGCTCTGCTGTCGGACTTCGGCATATATTGCCCACGCAGACGACAAGGATCTTTCTGAACAAGGTGTACTTTCCTGTGTAATATCAAACTGCCAACATCTAGAGCGGTTTAAATGAACCCGCTAGATCTTCCCGCACTCAGAAATAGATTCGCCCTGTTAATACAGCGTATTAAGTACCACAGCCCTAAAAGCGCCCCAACCAGAATTACCGGACCAAAAATAACTGTGATTTTCAGATAATGAATTACTGACAAAAAATAACACTCACGCACTTAGCGCTCTTGTTAGTTTCAAAACGAATGTCACGAGATCACTATTCGCTGTTGTCACTTCTCATTGGAGATCAGACATGAAATCCGCCCATCTCATACGATTCAGTGCCTCGGCGTTATTGGCGCTCAGTGCCGCCACTCACGTGCAGGCCAGTGATCTGTTTCCCAACCTTCCCGCCAGGACCATCGGTGTTCAGGTGAAGATCCAGAACTTTTCCGCCGACGACGCTGCACACATCAAAGCCGCAGGCTTCAGCTTTGTGCGTTTCGGTGTGTGGAGCGACAGTCTCAGCGCCAGGGCGTATCAGCAGCAGGTCAGCGATGCTTTTGCGGCGGCCGGTTCCGCTGGTTTGCCGGTCCTGTTGACCGTGCGCGCGATCAAACCGCTGACCGCGACGCCCGGCAACACCCGTCAACTGAAGGCCGCCGGCGATTCGTTTGCCAATGTGTTGGCGGGCCTGGAAGACGCCTACAGCGCGCAACTGGTCGCGACTGAAATCTGGAATGAACCGGACCTCGAAACCTACTGGCCGACGCGCCATTTCGACACAACATTTGTGCCGTTCATGAGCGCGGTGTGCAAATCCCTGCAAGGCAAACCCCAATCCACGCCACGGGTCGGTTACGGCTTCGCCCGCGCGCCAACGGCGGGATCGGCTTCGACCGTTGCGCTAAACCGCATCGTCAGTGAGTACCCCAAATGCCTGAACGCCATTTCCTATCACCCCTACGGCATGACGCCGGCGCAGATCAGCAACGCGCAGGCCTTTATTCAACAGAACTTCCATTTGCCGGGCGTTATCAGTGAGTGGGGTATATCGGCACTCACCTCCAACGGTGGGAACGCCGGACAAGCCAGCAAAATCAGTGCGTTCATCGCCGATGTAAAAAAGCTCAACATCCCGCTGACATCAATATACGAATGGAAGAACAGCGATTCGGGCAGCAATGATCGCGAGAAGAACTTCGGTTTTCTGACCTCGGGCGGTCAGCCGAAACCGGCGAAAACGGCCGCCGCAACGCTCTTGAATGCTCAGTAGGCGTGGCGTAACCGATCTGTGCGCAGGTCGGTTGCTTTGAACCTGTGGGCGGTTTCGCTATCGAACTCATCGATACCGCGCCCTACCTTTCAAACAATCGTTTTCAGGTTGTTGCCGCAGGGGCCGTCGATACACGCACCCGCCCTTGAGTGGCTGTCAGCGCTCGGGTAATGTCGTCAAACCCACAGGACAGAGCACACACATGACTTCCAAGCTGGAACAACTCAAACAAATCACCACCGTGGTTGCCGACACCGGCGACTTCGAAGCGATCGCCCGGGTTAAACCGGTCGATGCCACCACCAACCCATCCCTGCTGCTCAAAGCGGCAGCCATCCCCGCTTATGCCCAATTGCTGAATGCTTGCGTCAGCGACTGCAAGGGTGATGTCGGCCTGGCCAGCGACCGTTTCGGCGTCGCGGTGGGCCAGGAAATTCTCAAGGTTATCCCGGGCCGTATCTCCACCGAAGTGGATGCGCGCCTGTCGTTCGATCAGCAAGGTGTACTCAAGCGTGCGCATCGCTTGATCGAGTTGTATGACAAGGCTGGCATTGGCCGCGATCGCGTGCTGATCAAGATCGCCTCGACCTGGGAAGGTATCCGCGCTGCCGAGGTCCTCGAAAAGGAAGGCATCCAGACCAACCTGACGTTGCTGTTCTCCTTCGCTCAAGCGGCGGCATGTGCCGATGCCGGCGTGTTCCTGATCTCGCCGTTCGTAGGCCGCATCTACGACTGGTACAAGAAGGCCAACGGCAACGACTACACCGGCGCCGACGATCCGGGCGTGCAGTCCGTGACGCGCATCTACAACTACTACAAGGCCAATGACTACAAGACCGTGGTCATGGGTGCGAGCTTCCGCAACCTGAACCAGATTGAGCAACTGGCCGGTTGCGACCGTCTGACCATCAGCCCGGACCTGATCGACAAGCTGGCGGCGGACTCTGGCAAGCTTGAGCGCAAACTGGCGCCAGGCAATGCCGGTGAAGCACGTCTGAGCCTGAACGAAGCGCAATTTCGCTGGTTGTCCAACGAGGACGCGATGGCGACCGAAAAACTGGCCGAAGGTATTCGTCAGTTCGCTCGCGACCAGGAGAAGCTTGAGGCGCTGTTGCAAGCCAAACTGTGATTTGACTGAGTGAAATGCAAAAAGGGCGAACCCTAACAGGTTCGCCCTTTTTCATTGCACCAGCACTGGCAAATGTAACGTCAGATTTGACGCTTTCGCGAGCAAGCAAACTCCCGAAGGTCTTTTTTTGCTCGACACAGATCAAAAGTGGGAGCGGGCTTGCTCGCGAAGGGGCCTGGCCAGGCAACCTGATTTCAGAGGATCAATGGCGTTCGAGGGCATTCACCAGGTCATGGAAAGCTTCACGGTTGGAATCGTTCAGCCCCATGAGGATCTTGTGCGCTTCAAGCACCTTGATCCGCACCACCTCTTCCGACTGATCCTGATCAGGCAGATCGTCCAGGCACTCCGGGCAAGGCACCGGGTGATTGACGATGTTGAACACCTGCTCGAAGCCCATCGATTGCAGCAGTCGGGTGATGTCATCGTGGGTGGTGACGACGGTCGGCAGCAGGCCGACCTTCTGCCGCGACAGGATCGACAGTTTGGCCAACAGCCCCAACGTGGTGCTGTCGATGCTGCGGGTTTCGGTCAAATCGATCACGATCGCGTTGAAGTTCAGCGCGGTGAAGATTTTCTCAATAGTCGCATCCAACGCCGAACACAGGGTCAGGCGAACTTCACCGACGAACTTCAGGACGAAGGTGCCGTCCTGCTCGGCGAACTGGATTCTACCGGTACTCATTGAAGGTTCCTGCTCAACACCAACAGGGCGATATCATCCGGCATCTCCCCTAGCGTGGCCAATCCAAACACTTGCCGCAGACCATCCAGGCTGCCGCCCGCTGACTTCACCCGCTCGGGCAAAGCCGCTTCTTTTTCTTTGAGCGTAGGTTCTGGCAAAAGGTCCAGAATACCGTCAGACATCAGCGTCAGGCTGAACGTCGGTGGCAGCTCAAGTACGTGATCTTCGTAGGCGGCTTCATTGAAAAGGCCTACCGGCAGACCACGCCCTTCGAGGTAACGAACACTGTCAGGCGTGTACAACACAGGCAAAGGCAGATGGCCGCCAATGCTATAGGTCAACAAACCGGTCTCCTCGTCGATGACTCCACCGACCATTGTGACGTGTTTGCCCAGCTTACAACTGATCAGCCCCCGGTTGATATGACCAAGAACCTGCGAAGGCTTGAATTCCGGCAACGTGCCGTTGCGCTTGGACTCGAACAGCAGACGCGTGGTCATGAACTTCAGCAGCACCGTCACAAACGCTGAAGAGGCGCCATGACCTGATACATCTGCCAGGTAAAACGCGACCCGGCGCTCGTCGACACGGAAATAGTCGACAAAATCACCGGACAGGTACAGCGACGGAATGATCTGATGAGCAAACCTGAGCTCGTCAATGCTCCACGGGCTTTCCGGCAGCATGTTCATCTGCACCTGGCGACCGGCGTTCTGGTCTTCCTGGAGCAGACTCAGGCTGGCCTCAAGCTCGCGATTGGCCTTTTCCAGCTTCTCGCGGTAGCGCTGATTTTCCAGCAGCAGACGCGCGCGATCCAGGGCCCGGCGCACGGAGTGCTCGAGCACGGCCAGATCTTCGAGAGGCTTGATCAGGTAATCCGCCGCACCGAGACGCAGGGCCTCGACAGCGTCGTTCATCACGCCGGCACCGGACACCACGATCACCGGTGTTTGCGGCGATAGCTCGGTGACCTGACGGATAAGTTCGAGACCACCCATCTGCGGCATGCGCAGATCGCAAATGACCAGGTCGGGCGTGTCTTGCTCGAATACCTGAAGACCCTGTTGGCCGTTACTGGCCTGCAGGACGCTGAAACCACTGTCTTCCAAATAGGCGGCGAGGCTCGCGCGCACTACTTCGTCATCATCGATTATCAGCAGCGTGGCACTGGTTTTTGGCATGTGGGCAAACGGCGCCAGAATTAGGTTGGCGTAGCGGGCGGGGCTACAGCCCTGCACTGACTACTGGATTCGCTTTCTAGCCTCTCTGCTGCATCGCTTTCGAGCGTTTGCTCTGCACGACGATTACACCAGAGGTGCCCTTCTAAGGCGCAGACGGTACTCCCATCCGCGGGGTGTTTCAAGCATGTGCCGATGGTCGCTTGACGACTTTACTTGTCAAATCACAGAGAGTTATAAGAACAACTCAAACCGTAACCCAATGGAAGGACGAAGCCATGAGTCAAACCGGTCGGGACTACAGCGAAAAGCGCGATTTCATCCGTATGCGGGTCGATGCCGATGTCGTATTGATTCACGCAGGTGATCAGGTGTCAGCGGTATGCATCGACCTCTCCAGCAGCGGCATGCAGGTAGAGGCGCCTAGGCAATTTGCGGTCGGCGACCGATTGAGCGTGCGCATCGACTCCGAACATGCCGCGCTCAGCGGGCTTGAAGCCGAGACCGAAGTGGTCTGGGTCCGGGCACAGGATGGCGGCGGCCAAAAGCTCGGTTTGACTATTCTGCAGATGAAATAAGCGCAAACAAAAAAAGGCGGCCCACAGGCCGCCCTCTTCATTTTATCGGTCGAGATTAAAAATCGTCGACGACCTTACCATCCTTCACCTTGAACTCGCGGTTCTGCAGGTAAGCGTTGCGAATGAAGGTGTACTTGTCGCCGCTGATCAGCTTCTCGCTCGACAGCAGGCTGGCACGGGTGTCGACGATGTTCAGGCCGAACACTGAATTACGCACCGGCACATCGTTGATGTAAGGGTAAGGACCGGTATAGCCGTCGACGTATTTAGCAGGCGCGTCACGCAGTGTGCTTGGGCCGAGCAGCGGCAGCATCACGTACGGGCCACTGCCAACCCCCCAGTAGCCGAGCGTCTGGCCAAAATCTTCGTCGCTGCGGTTCAGCCCCATCTTGGTCCCGACATCGAAGAAGCCGAGCAACCCGAACGTGGTGTTGAAGATCAGGCGCGCAGTATCAACGCCCGCCGCTGCCGGTTTGCCCTGCAGAATGTTGTTCGCCAGGTTGGTCACGTCACCCACGTTGCGGAACATGTTGTGGATGCCATCTTCCAGAAATTGCGGCGTCACGAACTCATACCCCTGCGCCAGAGGCTTCAGCGCGTAAGTATCGACGAAGTCGTTGAACCGGAAAATTGGACGGTTGACGCTTTCCCAAGGGTCTTCTTCCGTTGCAGCCTGAGTGGCGAACGGAGCCAGCAGCAGGCCGGCATATACACAAAGCTGAGCGAGCGGGTTGCTCCAGCGCATAGAAAAACTCCTTGGATTTATACTGGCGCGGGCTTCAAGGCCTAGGCGTTAAGAGCGCTAGTATAAGCGCAAAAGGTCTTTTGGGCAGTCTGCGAATGAAGCGACCTGTAGGACGATTCCTGCAACGGCTTTAACGCAGCTGTCATCCAACTGTCACCGGCAGGTCCTAGCCTTACCGCTATTTCAGGGACGTTGCCATGTCACATGCCGAAACTTTGCCCCTCAGCGCGCCCGGCCTGACCGCCGTGCTGTTCGGCCTCAGCGGATGTCTGGTGGATTTCGGTGCCCGTGCCCGCCGACAGGCGGCCATCCTGCCAGAGCACGCCGAGGCCACCCCTGGAGCAATCGATAGCCTGCACAGCTTGCAGCGCCAGCAGATACCATGCGCGTGGCTGGATGAGCTGTCCCCTGCCCTGGCGCAATCGCTGTCAGCCGCCTTACCGAACTGGATCAAACCCGCGCAACATCCAGCAACAATCAATCCATGGCCGGCGCCCAACGCTTGCTGGCAAGCGCTCATGGATTTGAATGTCCACAGTCTGGACGGATGCGTACTGGTCAGCGGCGAGCCACGACTGTTGCAAGCCGGCCTGAATGCCGGGTTATGGACAATCGGTCTCGCCTCCTGCGGCTCGTTGTGCGGCCTGGCGCCGGGGGAGTGGCAAGCCTTGAGCCAAAAAGAACGGGAGCAGTTGCGCGGCAAGGCGACCATGCAGTTATTCGGACTCGGCGTGCACTCGGTGATCGATCATTTGGGTGAGCTCCAAACCTGTCTGGCGGACATCAGCCTGCGTCGCCTCAAAGGCGAAAAGCCCTGATCGGGATCATGCAGGCTGGCCGAGAGTGGATTAATCTAAAGGCCAGCCATAGACCTTTGGCGCGCGGCCGCGGTCTATGCCAGTGCCTCTCGATAAAAGGAAACCACCATGCCCGCCCGCGAACTGCAAGAACAACTCAATACCCTGCGCGAGCAACTGGAGCAGAATCCACCGCTGTCTGAAGATGAGCGCGCTAACCTGCACGACCTGATGCAACAGATCGAAGCGGAACTTGAACTCGAAACCAAAACCCAGGATTCCAACATCGCCGACGGCGTGACCCTGGCGGTTGAACGCTTTGAACTCGAACACCCCGGGATCGCTGGCACGCTGCGCAACATCGTTAATGCGTTGGGCAGCATGGGGATCTGACGCCCTAAACGCAAAAAGCCCTGCCAGTAATGGCAGGGCTTTTTCGTTTTCGCGATTTGAAATGCAGCCTGTTACCAAACGGGATGCTTACTGACGCACCAGTCGATGGTTCGGCAGTTGCACACTCTCAGTGCTGCGATACGGGTTGATATCCAGCCCACCGCGACGCACGTACCGCGCAAATACCGTCAATTTCTCCGGCTTCAGCAACCGCTGCAGATCGAGGAAGATCCGCTCCACGCATTGCTCATGGAAATCCGAGTGCTGGCGGAAGCTGACGATGTATTCCAGCAGACTGGCATGATCCAGCGCCGAGCCACGGTACTCCACCACCACACTGCCCCAGTCTGGCTGACTGGTCACCGGGCAGTTGGATTTGAGCAGATGACTGTGCACGCTCTCTTCGACCATCCGCGATTCATCACACCGCAACAACTCCGGCCGCGGATGCTCGTAGTTGCTGACGCTGATATCCAGATCGTCGATGCACACACCCGGCAGCGCGACGACGCCTTCGGTTTCTACGTCTTTGAGGCTGCGAACCCGCACGCCCACCGGTTTGCCGGCAGCAGCGGACAGATCTTTGGCCAGCGTTGCTTCAAGCGTGGCCACATCAGCGAACGGCGTCTGGTTCAGCGAGTTCAGGTACAGCTTGAACGACTTGGACTCGATGATGTTTGGCGAATCCGCCGGGATACTGAACTCGCCGATCGCGACCACAGGCTTGCCCGAGGGCAGCAGCCACGACAATTCGAAGCAATTCCAGAAATCCACACCTTTATAAGGCAGGGTATCGGCGGTCAGGCCCAGTTCGGCCCATTTCGCGGTGCGCGGAATCGGGAACAGCAACGACGGCGTGTAAGTGGCGATGTATTCGCTGGATTTACCCAGCGGCGAGTGTTCGGCTGCGGGATGCATGGCGGAAACCTGACTGAAGAATCAGCGGATTCTAACAGCCTTTGCTTGCGCCTTTGAGTGCTTACTGACTGACAGTCAGTTTGCCGACCATCCCCGCCTGATAATGGCCGGGGATATTGCAGGCAAATTCCAGGTTGGTGGCTTTACTGAAAGTCCAGGTCAACTCAGCGGTTTTGCCCGGCTCGACCAACACACTGTTCGGGTCATCATGCTTCATGCCATGGCTCATCGCACCGTGATCCATGCCCGCCATGTCGTGGGACATTTCTTTCATGCCGGCAGGCGTGAGCATGCCGCTTTGTTGCATCTGCAACATTTCCTGCTGGTGCTTGGCATGCATCGCCGCGTCGCCCAGGTTGAATTCGTGCAGCAACTGGCCTTTATTCACCAGCACAAAGCGAACGGTCTCACCGGCCTTGACCTGGATCGTCTTCGGGTCGAACGACAGGTCAGCCATCACCACTTCGATGCTGCGCGTGGCTTTGGCGGCAGGCGCGGGTTCGCCGAAGGCATAGGTGTGTGCCGACGCGGCCCACACTGGCGAGCTCAACGTCAACAGACACGCGGTCACCGCCAGGGATTTACGCAAAAACATGGTCGTACTCCAACAAGAGAGGGTTCAGCCTGTGGGAAACTTTAGCCGGCCTGCGCTGGCATCTACCTGACAGGCAGATTACAACTTTGTCAGGTTCGCGCTTACCGAGATGCCCCACGGTATAAAGCTTTCGTTCCTACACCCCGAATCAACCCGAGTCGCCCATGAAACTGTTGATCGTCGAAGACCAAGCAAAAACCGGCCAATACCTGCGCCAGGGCCTGACCGAGGCGGGGTTCAATACCCAACTGGTGGCCGACGGCAACAGCGGCCAGCAACTGGCCTTGAGCGGCGACTATGCGTTGCTGATCCTCGATGTCATGCTCCCGGGGCGCAACGGCTGGCAAATCCTGCAAGCGGTACGCAGTGCGGGTCTCGACACACCGGTGCTTTTTCTGACGGCCAAAGACGCCGTGGAAGACAGGGTTCACGGTCTCGAACTGGGTGCCGACGATTACCTGGTCAAGCCTTTCGCCTTTTCCGAGTTGCTGGCCAGAGTGCGCAGCCTGTTGCGTCGCGGCAGCGCCACCGCACAGGAGACCAGCCTGCAATTGGCGGATCTGCGCCTGGACCTGATCCGCCGCCGGGTCGAGCGTAGCGGCCAACGCATTGACCTGACTGCCAAGGAATTCGCCCTGTTGGAAATGCTCCTGCGCCGCCAGGGCGAAGTGCTGCCAAAATCGCTGATCGCCTCGCAGGTCTGGGACATGAATTTCGACAGCGACACCAATGTCATCGAAGTCGCGATTCGCCGCTTGCGCCTGAAGATCGACGACGAATTCCCCAATAAACTGATCCACACCGTACGCGGCATGGGCTATGTGCTTGAAGAGCGCTCAGCCTGATGCGCCGGTTGTCTTTGAGCTCGCGACTGGCCTTGCTGTTTGCTGCTTGTACCGCCGTGGTGTCGCTGTGTGCCGGGGTCCTGTTCAACCACGCCAGCGAGGCACACTTCGTCGAACTCGATCAGCAGTTGCTGGACGGCAAGCTCATCGGCCTGCGCCGCGCCCTGCAGGATGTTCAACCCGGCCAACGCGAAGCGCGCCTGACCGATGAACTGAGCCGTCAGGCTGATCTGTCGCTGCGCATCAATGGCAGTGACGGCCAACACTGGTACGACAGCTCGACACAGATCCCCAAGCAATTACCGTCACACCTGGGCCTGTCGACGATCCGCAATGATGGCACTGACTACCGCGTACTCAACGCCCCACTCTACCCGGACAACACCGATTCACCGCAACTGACCCTGTTGCTGGACATCACTCATCACCAGCACTTCCTGCAACGCATGCAGCATTTGATCTGGCTGACCGTCGGCCTCTCGGCGCTGGCCACTGCGCTACTGGGCGCCTGGGCCGCACGCAGCGGCTTGCGGCCACTGCGGCAGATGAGTGCGGTGGCCCGTGGGATATCGGCGCAATCGCTCAATGCCCGACTGCCGGAAGCGCAAATGCCGCCAGAGCTTGCGGAAATGGCCCACAGCTTCAACGCCATGCTCGCACGTCTCGACGACTCTTTTCAGCGCCTCTCGGCGTTTTCTGCCGACATTGCCCATGAACTGCGCACGCCGCTTTCCAACCTGCTGACCCACACCCAGGTCACCCTCACCCGCCCACGGCCGATCGAGGATTATCGCGAAGCGCTGCACAGCAACCTCGAAGAACTGCAATGGATGGCGCAACTGGTCAACGACATGCTGTACCTGGCCAAGGCTGACCACGGCTTGCTGATGCCCAAGCGTCAACCGTTGGAACTGGCGGAAGAAGCGGATGCGTTGTTGGAGTTTTTTGCGCCGCTGGCAGAAGACGCCGGGGTGCAATTGAGCCGCGAAGGGAATGCGCGAATCGAGGGTGACCGCAGCATGTTGCGCCGGGCGCTGTCGAATCTGCTGGATAACGCGCTGCGGTTTACGCCGGCCGAAGGCCATGTACGTCTGACCATACTGGATAAGACGAATGTTGTGCGGGTGTCCGTCGAGAACAGTGGTGAAGAGGTTTCGGCTGAGCTGTTGCCACGCTTGTTCGACCGGTTTTATCGGACGGATCCGGCGCGACAGGAAGGTAGCAGTGAACATGCGGGGCTGGGGCTGGCGATTACTCAATCGATTGTCCGGGCGCATGGTGGGCAGATTCATTGCGAATCGGATCAGGGCTGGACGCGGTTTGTGATTGAGTTGCCCAAGAAAGACTGAGATTCATCGTTCCGGCCCCTTCGCGAGCAAGCCCGCACACACTGGATCTGCGTCGTACACAAATCCTCTGTGGAGGCGGGCTTGCTGGCGAAAGCGATATAACAGCTTACGAATATCTCAGCGCATGAGCCGGCTCGATCTTCGCTGCCCGCCACGCCGGATACACCGTCGCCAGGAAACTCAGGATGAACCCGGCGGAACAGATCAACAGCACATCCCCCGCCTGCAATTGCGACGGCAGATTGCTGACGAAATACACATCGGAACTGAAGATGTGCTGCCCAGTCACCCGCTCGACCCAGCCGACCATCTCACTGACGTTCAGCGCCGCGATAACGCCCAGCACGCCACCCATCAGGGTGCCGACAATCCCGATCACCGTGCCCTGCACCATGAAGATTGCCATGATCTGCCGGGGCGTAGCGCCGATGGTACGCAGGATCGCGATGTCCGCGCCCTTGTCGTTCACCACCATGATCAGGGTTGCGATGATGTTGAACGCCGCCACCGCGACGATCATCAGCAACAGCAGACCGATCATGGTTTTTTCCATTTTCATGGCACTGAACAGACTGCCTTGAGTGTGGGTCCAGTCGTCAGCCTTGAAATCGGCGCCCAGACCGGCGGCGATGTCCGCAGAGACCTTCGGCGCCGCGTACAAGTCTTTGACCGCCAGACGCACGCTCTGCACCTGATTCGGCTGCCAATGCTGCATGGTCGCCGCATCGGCGACATGGATCAGCCCCATGGAACCGTCCAGTTCAGCGCCAACCTTGAACACGCCAACCACGTTCAGGCGCTGCATACGCGGAGTGATCCCCCCCGGTGCGGTGCTGACTTCCGGCACGATCAGGGTGATCTTGTCGCCGACATTCAAACGGAAACGGCGGGCGGTGATTTCGCCGATCACCACGCCAAACTCACCGGGTTTCAAGGCATCGAGGCGGCCCTGGACGATGTGCTGGGCAACAATCGACACCTTGCCTTCCTGAGCAGGATCGACGCCGCTGATCTGGATCGGCTGCATCAAGCCCTTGTAGGAGAGCATGCCTTCCATTTCCGTGAACGGCACGGCGGCGGTCACTTCAGGATTTTTCATCGCGGCGGCGGCTACGGGCTGCCAGTCGTCAATCGGCTTGACGCCAACGATGGTCGCGTGAGGCACCATACCGAGGATGCGCGAGCTCATTTCACGCTGGAAGCCGTTCATCACCGACAGCACAACAATCATCGCCAGCACGCCGAGGGCGAGGCCGATCATCGAGGTCATCGAAATGAACGAAACAAAGCGATTGCGGCGCTTGGCTCGGGTATAGCGTGCGCCGATAAAGATCGATAACGGTCTGAACATTCGCTGGGGCACCGTATAAAAATAATAGACCCGACGCCTTTCAGACGTCGGGTTTGGGCCCAATCAGATGGGCGTCAGGCAACCTTCCTGCAAATGCAGGACGCGATCCATCTGGCGAGCCAGGTTCATGTCGTGAGTCACCACCAGAAACGCCGTGCGCATCGAAGTGCTGAGCTCCAGCATCAAATCCTGAATGCCTTGGGCGGTATGGGAATCGAGGTTGCCGGTCGGCTCATCGAGCATCACCAGGCCGGGATTGTTGACCAGGGCGCGGGCGATGGCGACACGCTGACGTTCACCACCGGACAGTTCGGCCGGCTTGTGCTCAAGACGATGACCCAACCCTACCCGCTCCAGCAACGCCGTGGCGCGCTGACGTGCTTGCGGGATCGGCGTCTTGCCGATCAACAGCGGCATGCAGACGTTTTCCAGTGCGGTGAATTCCGGCAGCAGGTGGTGAAACTGGTATACGAACCCCAGCGCACGGTTACGCAGCAGGCCGCGCTTCTTCTCGCTCAGCGCCGAGAGTTCTTCGCCATCGAGCCAGACGCTGCCCTGGGTCGGCGTGTCGAGGCCACCCAACAGGTTGAGCAAGGTACTTTTGCCCGAACCCGAGGTGCCGACGATTGCGACACGCTCGCCCGGGTGCAACTCCAGTTGCAGACCGGCCAGCACTTCTACCGACTCCGGACCTTCCTCGTAGGATTTGCCCAGGTTGCGGCAGCTCAAGATTGCTTGTTCACTCATGCCCGACTCACTCATAACGTAGCGCCTCCGCCGGCTGGGTGCGCGCGGCACGCCAGGCTGGATACAGGGTGGCGAGGAAACTCAGGACCAACGCAGCGGCGCAGACCATGACCACATCCTGGCTCTGCACCTGCGACGGAAGATAATCAATGAAATACACGTCAGCATTAAGGAATTTGTGGCCGATCAGGCCTTCAAGGGCCGAAATCGCAGCACTGACGTTAAGCGCGGCCAGGATTCCGACCACCGCGCCAATGGCGGTGCCAACCACGCCGATCACCGTGCCTTGCACCATGAACGTGCGCATGATGGTGCCCGGTGTCGCACCGAGAGTACGCAGAATGGCGATGTCGCCCTTCTTGTCGTTCACCACCATCACCAGCGTGGAAATGATGTTGAACGCCGCAACAGCGACGATCAGCAGCAACAGCAGCCCGATCATGGCTTTTTCCATACGGATCGCCTGATACAGATTGCCGTGGGTGCGCGTCCAGTCGCGAGCGTAGTAATGGTCTTCGCCAAGTTGCTGGGCGATGCTCCATGCCACGCGCGGCGCCTGGAACAGGTCGTCGAACTTCAGACGGATACCCTGCACCTGATCAGGTTTCCAGCGACGCATTTTCGCCAGATCCTGCAGGTTGGTGACGCCCAGAAAGCCGTCCAGTTCACCGGCGCCGACATGAAAAATGCCCACCACGGTGAAGCGCTTCATGCGCGGGAACATCCCGGCCGGGGTCACGCTGACCTCCGGCGCAACAAAGGTGACCTTGTCACCGAGGCCCACACCAAGCTTGGTGGCGGCCTTGTCGCCGATAACGATGCCAAAGCTGCCCGGCGTCAGGTCGTCGAGTTTGCCCTGCTTCATGAAGTTGTCGATGATCGACACGTTGCGCTCAAGCGCAGGGTCGATGGCATTGAGCAACACCTTGGAGATTTGACCGTTGTTGGTCAGCAGGCCCTGCATCTGGGTAAACGGCGCAACCGCCGCCACCTGCGGGTTCTGCTTGACCTTGGCGGCCAGGCTTTGCCAATCGTTGATCGGCTCGGTGGATTCGATGGTCGCGTGGGGCACCATGCCCAGCACGCGGGTGCGCATCTCATGATCGAAGCCGTTCATCACCGAGAGCACGACGATCATCACGACCACGCCAAGGGCGAGCCCGATCATCGAGGTCAGGGAAATGAATGACACAAAATGATTGCGACGCTTTGCACGGGTATAACGCGTGCCGATAAATACGAAGAGAGGTCTGAACATGTCGGGGCTTGTTCGGAGGGAAAAGGAACGTCCTTGTGGCGGGGGTCGATAACCAGCTTTACACTCAGACCACCGCCGCTACCATGGGTTCGCCATGTCGACATTAGATGAAGAAGATCGCCGCGAATACTACCGTATCGAGGACACGATCGCACTGGAAATTAGGCCTCTGTCTGCTCCCGAAGCCGCAGGCCAGGAAGTGTTGCAGGATGCTTCCCCACTCTTCAACCTGCTCAGCGAACTGCACCTGAGTGAATTCGAGTCGCAGCACCTGTTGCGCCAGATCAGCGAACGCGACAGGGCCATCGCTGCGTTCCTGAAATCGCAGAACAAGCGCATCGACCTGCTTAGCCAGGTGGTCGCCCTGACCGTGCTCGGCCACATCGGCGAGCCGCAACCGGTGATCATCTCCGAAGGCGGGATCGACTTTCAGTACCCGACGCCGATTGCGGTCGGTGCGCACCTGTCGGTGAAACTGGTGCTGATGCCTCAGGCGCTGGGCCTGCTACTGCGCGCCCGCGTCACCCATTGCGACCGCAAGGGTGACGGCTATGACGTCGGCACCGAGTTCGAACACCTGACCGATGCCCAGCGGCAGTTGCTCGCCCGCTATATCTTGCAGAAGCAGGCTCAGGAACGACGTCTGGCCCGCGAACAGAACGAGTCTGGCATTTAAATTAAGGAAGCACCGTGACCCTCATCTACGGCCACCGCGGCGCCAAGGGCGAAGCACCGGAAAACACCCTGACCAGCTTTCAGGAATGTCTCAAGCACGGCGTACGCCGTTGCGAACTGGATCTGCACCTGTCCAAGGACGGCGAGTTGATGGTCATCCATGACCCGACGCTCAAGCGCACCACCGAGCGGCGCGGCAAAGTGGTCGAACACACTGCCGCCGAACTGGTGACCTACGACGCGCGCAAGGGCGGCCCGGGCTGGATCAAGCCGTGCCCGATTCCGACGATGGAAGAGTTGTTCGAGAAATGCGATTTCGAACACTGGCAACTGGAAGTCAAAAGCGCTTCACGCACCCGTGCCGCGACCACGGTACTGGCGATTCGAGAAATGGCTCAACGCCACGGTTTGCTGGACAAGATCACGATTACTTCGAGTTCGCGAGAAGTATTGAAAGCGGCGCTGGATCTGGTGCCGGACGTGTCGCGCGGCCTAGTAGCCGAGTACGCCTGGCTCGATCCGTTGAAGGTCGCCCAGAATTATGGCTGTGAGAT
The DNA here is from genome assembly GCF_963970495.1 of Pseudomonas sp. EA_65y_Pfl2_P78. NCBI lineage: Bacteria > Pseudomonadati > Pseudomonadota > Gammaproteobacteria > Pseudomonadales > Pseudomonadaceae > Pseudomonas > Pseudomonas sp. EA_65y_Pfl2_P78. Next base: position 42,731 of record NZ_CAXAON010000027.1, read on the forward strand.
TCTGGCGCTGAACTGGACGCTGTGTACGCCGGAACGCCTGCAAAAGGCGCAGCGTCAGGGGCTGCATGTGTCGGTATGGACCGTCAACGAGCCTGCGCTGATGCGCAGACTCGCCGACTTCGGCGTTGACAGCCTGATTACAGACTTTCCCGGTTTGGCCACTGCCACCCTCGAGAATTGCTGAAATCGGTCTCCCCGGCCGGCTCAGGCCACCGGCCGGAGCCCGTCAAAAAAGCCGGTTGAGGCCATCGTACGCCGCTACCCGATAGGCTTCGGCCATGGTCGGGTAGTTGAACGTCGTGTTGACGAAGTACTTCAGGGTATTCAACTCGCCCGGCTGGCTCATGATCGCCTGACCGATGTGCACGATCTCCGACGCCTGATAACCAAAGCAGTGAACGCCCAGCACTTGCAGGGTTTCACGGTGGAACAGGATTTTCAGCATGCCTTGCGGCTCGCCGGCAATCTGCGCTCGCGCCATGCTCTTGAAGAACGCTTTGCCGACTTCGTACGGCACTTTGGCCTGGGTCAGTTCCTGCTCGTTCTTGCCGATCGAACTGATCTCCGGAATCGTGTAGATACCGGTCGGCACGTCATTTACAAAGCGCCAGCTACCATTATCAACGATGCTGCCGGCCGCCGAACGACCCTGGTCGTGGGCGGCACTGGCCAGGCTCGGCCAGCCGATCACGTCGCCCGCACCGTAAATGTTCGGCACGCAAGTGTGATATGCCTCGTCGACTTCGATCTGACCACGGCTATTGACCTTCACGCCGATGTTTTCCAGACCCAACTGATCGGTGTTGCCGGTACGGCCGTTGCACCAGAGCAAGGCGTCGGCCTTGATCTTCTTGCCGGACTTGAGGTGCAGGATCACGCCGTTATCGACGCCTTCCACACGCTCGTAGTCTTCGTTGTGGCGCACGGTGATGTTGTTGTTGCTGAAGTGGTAGCTCAACGCCTGGGAGATTTCCGAGTCGAGGAAGCTCAGCAATTGACCGCGGTTATCCACCAGCTCAACCAGTACCCCCAGACCACTGAAGATCGAAGCGTATTCGCAACCAATCACGCCCGCGCCGTAGACGATCAGTTTGCGCGGTGTGTGGCCGAGGCTGAGGATGGTGTCGCTATCGTAGATACGCGGGTGGTGGAAATCGATGTCGGCCGGGCGATAAGGACGCGAGCCGGTGGCGATGATGATGTGCTTGGCCACCAGTTTCTCGACCACACCGTTGGCGCAGACCACTTCGATGGTTTGCTCGTCGGCGAAGCTGCCAGTACCAAAGAACACGTCGACGCGGTTACGGGCGTAGTAGCCGGTACGCGAGGCGACTTGTTTGGCAATGACTTTTTCGGCGCTTTTCAACACATCCGGGAAGGAGAACCAGCGCGGCTCACCGATCGCCCGGAACATCGGGTTGGTGTTGAACTGCATGATCTGCCGCACCGAGTGACGCAGTGCCTTGGACGGGATGGTGCCGAGGTGGGTGCAGTTGCCGCCGACCTGACGACGGCTGTCGACCATCGCGACCTTGCGCCCTGCTTTGGCGGCGTTCATTGCCGCGCCTTCTCCCGCTGGGCCAGAACCCAGTACCACCACGTCGTAGTTGTAGACAGCCATGCGTACTCCTCAGAACAGGCCGAGGTGCCAGCAGCACCTGCGGCTAAATCACGCCGAATGGCGGCGCGAAGGAACAATTGGGGGCCAGTAATGAACCCGGACACAGTCTATAGAAGCGTCACCGCCGCGCACATTAACCCTTGGTCGCGTCGTAGGCTACTTTTGCCTGCACTACAACGCCAGCTTTCGTACTGTCCTCAGTCAGTTTTTGTGCCACTGAGCTGCTCGAAAGCCTGAGTGGTGCGTATGACGAAACCTGTATCGGCACGCATTACAAAGAATGCAGCAATGTCATGTTTTTCGGCATAGTCCCACGCCCTTTCAGGACCGAGAATCAGCAACAGTGTCGATAGTCCATCGGCCATCAACGCTGAAGGATGAATCACCGTGACTGACGCGAGGTCATGTAGGACCGGCGCACCGCTACGAGCATCGAAGGTGTGGGAATAGCGCCTGCCATCGTGCAGAAAATAGTTGCGGTAGTCGCCGGAGGTGGAAACGCCGTAGCCATTGACGTTGATGATGCGCTCGGCGACTTGTTGATCATCGCGAGGCTCTTCCAGTGCGATGCGCCATGGCGAGCCGTCGAGTTTTTTGCCCTTCGCCTTCAGCTCGCCCGTGGCCTCGGCGAGGTAATCGTGGATGCCCATGGCATCCAGCCTGGCAGCGATCGTGTCGACGGCGTAACCGGCAGCGATGCTGTTGAAGTCGACTTCAACAGCGGCGTCCTTGCACAACTGATCGCCCTCAATGCGCAGATGCTGATGGCCGACCCGCTGCATCACTTCAGCCAATGCAGCGGTGTCGGGGATTTTTTCTTCGCGACCTTGCGGGCCGAACCCCCAGAGATTCATCAGCGGTTCGACGGTGAGGTCGTAGGTGCCTTCACTTTGCTCTGCCAGTTGTTCGCCGACCCGAACCAATTCGAGCACCGACGCGGGCACGGCTCGGCAACTGTCAGCGGGCAACGCGTTGAAACGCTCGATGTCCGAGTCGCTACGGTAAGTGGACAGTTGTTGATCAACTTCGCTGAGGATGCCTTCCACTTCGCTGCGAACTATCGCCGGTTCGGCAAGACCGGCGTGGCGCACATACTTGACCGACCACGTGCTGCCCATGGCCGGGCCGCCGAAGCTTTCCATGGAATCGCCGTTGCCGCAGCCGGACAAAATGCCAGCCAGCACCACGAGCCACCCCCAGCGTCCAATTAACAATTCTTCATCTCCCTGCAAAACCGCGCCAGCCATTATGGGCTACAGACCCCGCTAGCTCCCAAACGAACGCAACGACTTCATAAAAATTCAATAGTGAGTACCTGCACATGTCCTCTACAACGGGCAAAGGCAAAGCGATTTTTCGCGTTGTCAGTGGCAACTTCCTCGAAATGTTCGACTTTATGGTCTATGGCTTCTACGCCACGGCCATCGCCAAGACCTTCTTCCCGAACGACAGCGCCTTCGCCTCCCTGATGCTTTCGCTCGCCACCTTTGGCGCCGGCTTCCTGATGCGGCCACTGGGCGCGATCTTTCTGGGCGCTTACATCGACCGCCATGGTCGTCGCAAAGGCCTGATCATTACCCTGGCGATGATGGCCGCCGGCACCGTGCTGATTGCCTGCGTACCGGGATACGCAACGCTCGGCGTCGCCGCACCGTTACTGGTGTTGTTCGGACGCCTGCTGCAGGGCTTCTCGGCGGGTGTAGAACTGGGCGGTGTCTCGGTTTATCTGGCGGAAATTTCCACCCCGGGGCGCAAGGGCTTTTTCGTTAGTTGGCAATCCGCCAGCCAACAAGCGGCCGTGGTATTTGCCGGCCTGCTTGGCGTCGGCCTCAACCACTGGCTGAGTCCGGAGCAAATGGGCGAATGGGGCTGGCGCGTGCCGTTCCTGATCGGCTGCATGATCGTTCCGATAATCTTCGTCATTCGCCGCTCGCTGGAGGAGACCCCGGAATTCCAGGCGCGCAAACATCGCCCGACCTTGCGGGAAATCGTCCGCTCGATCAGTCAGAACTTTGGCATCGTCCTCGCCGGCATGGCGCTGGTGGTGATGACCACGGTTTCGTTCTACCTCATCACCGCCTACACCCCGACCTTCGGCAAAGCTGAACTGCATCTGTCGGATCTGGATGCATTGCTGGTGACGGTGTGCATCGGCCTGTCGAACTTCTTCTGGTTGCCGGTGATGGGCTCTGTATCCGACAAGATCGGCCGCAAACCCCTATTGCTGGCGGCGACAATTCTGGCGATTCTGACGGCTTATCCGGCGCTGTCGTGGCTGGTGGCGAACCCGAGTTTCAGCCATCTGCTGATCGTCGAGTTGTGGCTGTCGTTCCTGTACGGCTCGTACAACGGCGCGATGGTGGTGGCACTGACCGAGATCATGCCGGTAGAGGTTCGTACGACCGGGTTCTCGTTGGCCTACAGCCTGGCGACGGCTACCTTCGGCGGCTTCACTCCAGCGGCGTGTACATACCTGATCCATATATTGGGCAACAAGGCTGCGCCGGGGATCTGGCTCAGCGGTGCGGCGGTACTGGGGTTGATTGCGACGCTGGTGCTGTTTCGTGGCAATAAGCATGAACTGCGCACGGCGCAAGCCTCGGTAGTCGGCGGCGCCTGACAGGACACCTTCAACAGCCGCACAAACAAAAACGCCCCGACCAAAGTCGGGGCGTTTTCATGTGCAGCTAAGGCTTAGCGCGGGAAGGCTGGCGGGTTTACACCGGCCATGTCTTCCATCACGCGAACAACCTGGCAGCTATAACCGAACTCGTTGTCGTACCAGACGTAAAGAACAACGCGGTTGTCCTGAACGATGGTTGCTTCAGCGTCGACAACACCGGCGTGGCGCGAGCCAACGAAGTCGGTGGATACCACTTCCTGCGAGTTGACGAAGTCGATTTGCTTGTGCAGATCGGAGTGCAGCGCCATGTAGCGCAGGTACTCGTTCATCTCTTCACGGGTGGCAGCTTTCTCAAGGTTCAGGTTGAGAATGGCCATCGACACGTTTGGCGTCGGAACACGGATCGCGTTACCGGTCAGCTTGCCGGCCAGCTCAGGCAGGGCCTTGGCAGCAGCGGTAGCAGCACCGGTCTCGGTGATGACCATGTTCAGCGCAGCGGAACGACCACGGCGATCGCCTTTGTGGAAGTTGTCGATCAGGTTCTGGTCGTTGGTGTACGAGTGAACGGTTTCGACGTGACCGTTGATGATGCCGAACTTGTCATTCACAGCTTTGAGCACCGGCACGATGGCGTTGGTGGTGCAGGAAGCGGCGGACACGATCTTGTCGTCAGCGGTGATTTCACCGTGGTTGATGCCGTGAACGATGTTCTTCAGCTTGCCTTTGCCAGGCGCGGTCAGAACAACGCGGTCGATGCCCGGGCACGCCAGGTGCTGACCCAGACCATCGGCGTCACGCCATACACCGGTGTTGTCCACCAGCAGCGCATCTTTGATGCCGTACTGGGTGTAATCCACCTCGGTCGGGTTCTTCGCGTAGATCACCTGGATCAGGTTACCGTTGGCGGTGATGGTGCTGTTTTCTTCGTCGATGGTGATGGTGCCGTTGAACGAACCATGAACCGAGTCGCGACGCAGCAGGCTGGCGCGTTTGGTCAAGTCGTTGTCGGCGCCTTTGCGCACCACGATGGCACGCAGACGCAGACCGTCGCCACCACCGGTTTTCTCGATCAGGATGCGTGCCAGCAGACGACCGATACGACCGAAGCCGTACAGTACAACGTCGGTGCCTTTGCGGGCCGAAGCGTTTTGCTGGCCAACCACGTCAGCCATCTCTTCGCGAACGAACTGCTCGGCGGTGCGGCCATTGCCTTCGTTACGGAATTTGAACGCCAACTTGCCCAGGTCTACCGAAGCCGCGCCGAGCTTGAGCTCGCTCATGGCTTTAAGCAGAGGGAATGTTTCGTGGACGGAGAGTTCGCTGTCGTCGGAAGAACGGTGGCGCGCAAAGCGGTGAGCTTTGAGAATCGCGATGACAGACTGGTTGATCAGGCTGCGGCCATAGATCGAGCTCACCACGTTGTTATTGCGGTAAAGCTGACCGATAAGCGGAATCATCGCTTCTGCGAGTGCTTCACGGTCGATCCATTCACCAAGACACTGGTCGGGCTTCTGAGTCACGGTAACCTTCCACATGTAGGGGCAGAAAAAAGGGGCTACATTATGCCGCCGGGAGCCTCTTGTAGCAATGCGCGCTTGTCGCGCAACCGGTAACAAAATCCCGTTCAAAAAAATTACGCCCTTCTCCAGCCCAGTAAAACCGGGGCCTGCAGCGCAGTCAATTTTTCGACGACTGTTAGACGATGTCCGTAACCCTCCGTAACACCACCCGGTTTCGGCACTACATAATCATTAAAAAAGTACTCGTTTTTATGGTTACCACTACATTTTGCGCAATCAGCGAAGATAGACACAGTCTGCAACTGACAGGCAGCACCTGACGCCGCTACAATTACCGACTTTGTCGCAACGCCTGGAGCTCAACCTTCCGTGCCTGTTCTGCGTCTACCGCTTCTCCCTGCCGAGGCAGGTAAACAGCACTGGGGCAACCTGCCCGGTGCCGCCCTGAGCCTGGCGATTGCCGAGGCTGCCAGCGCTGCCAAGCGCTTCACCCTGCTACTGACCGCCGACAGCCAGAGTGCTGAACGACTGGAACAGGAGCTGAGTTTCTTCGCCCCGGATTTGCCCGTTCTGCATTTCCCCGACTGGGAAACCCTGCCCTACGATCTGTTCTCGCCGCACCAGGACATCATTTCCCAGCGCATCGCCAGCCTATATAGGCTGCCGGAACTGGAGCACGGCGTGCTGGTGGTGCCGATCACCACGGCCCTGCATCGCCTGGCACCGACCAAATTCCTGCTCGGCAGCAGCCTGGTGCTGGACGTCGGCCAGAAGCTTGATGTCGAACAGATGCGCTCGCGGCTTGAAGCCAGCGGCTATCGCTACGTCGACACCGTTTACGAACATGGCGAGTTCACCGTGCGCGGCGCGCTGATCGACCTGTTCCCGATGGGCAGCAAACTGCCGTATCGCATCGATCTGTTCGACGACGAAATCGAAACCCTGCGCACTTTCGACCCGGAAAACCAGCGCTCCATCGACAAGGTCGATTCGGTCAAGCTGCTGCCGGCCAGGGAATTCCCGCTGCAAAAAGATGCGGTGACCCGCTTCAAGGCGCGTTTTCGCGAGCGTTTCGATGTCGACTTCCGTCGCTGCCCGATCTTTCAGGACCTGAGCAGCGGCATCACGCCGGCCGGTATCGAGTACTACCTGCCGCTGTTCTTTGATGAAACCTCGACCCTGTTCGATTACCTGCCACAGGACACCCAAGTGTTCTCGCTGCCGGGCATCGAGCAAGCGGCAGAGAACTTCTGGAACGACGTGCGCAACCGCTATGAAGAACGCCGCGTCGATCCATCGCGTCCTTTATTGCCACCCGCCGAACTGTTCCTGCCGGTGGAAGACTGCTTCGCCCGCCTCAAGAACTGGCCGCGGGTGGTCGCCAGCCAGCAGGACGTGGACACTGGCGCTGGTCGCGAACGCTTCCCCGCTCAAGCGCTGCCGAATCTGGCCATCGAAGCCAAAGCCACCCAACCGCTGGCGGCGCTGGCAGCGTTCCTCGATGAGTTCCCCGGCCGCGTGCTGTTCACCGCCGAATCGGCGGGCCGTCGCGAAGTGTTGCTGGAGCTGCTGGAACGCCTGAAGTTACGGCCGAAAACCGTCGACAGTTGGCCGGACTTTGTCGAGAGCAAGGATCGCCTGGCAATTACGATTGCCCCGCTCGACGAAGGCTTGCTGCTCGACACGCCTTCGCTGGCACTGGTGGCGGAGAGTCCGCTGTTCGGCCAGCGGGTGATGCAGCGTCGTCGCCGCGAAAAGCGGACCGACGCCAACAACGACGCAGTGATCAAAAACCTCACCGAGCTGCGCGAAGGCGCACCGGTGGTGCATATCGACCATGGCGTCGGCCGCTATCTGGGCCTGACGATTCTGGAAATCGACAATCAGGCGGCGGAATTCCTCACCCTGGAATACGCCGAGAACGCCAAGCTCTACGTGCCCGTCGCCAATTTGCACCTGATTGCTCGCTACACCGGCAGCGACGATGCGCTGGCCCCACTGCACCGCCTCGGCTCCGAGACCTGGCAGAAAGCCAAACGCAAAGCCGCCGAACAAGTGCGTGATGTGGCTGCCGAACTGCTCGATATCTACGCCCGTCGTGCCGCTCGCGAAGGCTACGCCTTTGCCGACCCGAAAGCCGATTACGCGACGTTCAGCGCCGGTTTCCCGTTCGAGGAAACGCCGGATCAGCAATCGACCATCGAAGCCGTGCGCGAAGACATGCTCGCGCCGAAACCGATGGATCGACTGGTCTGCGGCGACGTGGGTTTCGGCAAGACCGAAGTGGCCATGCGCGCGGCGTTCATTGCCGTGCACGGCGGCCGCCAGGTGGCGATTCTGGTGCCGACCACCCTGCTCGCCCAGCAACACTACAACAGCTTTCGCGATCGCTTCGCCGACTGGCCGGTGACCGTGGAAGTGATGAGCCGCTTCAAATCGGCCAAGGAAGTCAACGCTGCGATTGCCGATCTGGCCGAAGGCAAGATCGACATCGTCATCGGCACCCACAAGCTACTGTCCGATGACGTAAAGATCAAAAACCTTGGGCTGGTGATCATCGACGAAGAGCACCGCTTCGGCGTGCGTCAAAAAGAACAGCTCAAAGCGCTGCGCAGCGAAGTCGACATCCTGACGCTGACCGCTACGCCGATCCCGCGCACGCTGAACATGGCGGTGTCAGGCATGCGTGACCTGTCGATCATTGCCACGCCACCGGCACGACGTCTGTCGGTGCGCACCTTCGTCATGGAGCAGAACAAGAGCACGGTCAAAGAAGCCCTGCTGCGTGAACTGCTGCGCGGCGGCCAGGTTTACTACCTGCACAACGATGTGAAAACCATCGAGAAGTGCGCCGCCGACCTGGCCGAACTGGTGCCGGAAGCGCGGATCGGCATCGGCCACGGGCAGATGCGCGAACGCGAACTCGAACAGGTGATGAGCGACTTCTACCACAAGCGTTTCAACGTGCTGATCGCCTCGACCATTATCGAGACCGGCATCGATGTGCCAAGTGCCAACACCATCATCATCGAGCGCGCCGACAAGTTCGGTCTGGCGCAGTTGCACCAGTTGCGCGGTCGCGTCGGTCGCAGTCACCACCAGGCTTACGCTTACCTGCTGACACCGCCACGCCAGCAAATCACTTCGGACGCAGAAAAGCGTCTGGAGGCGATCGCCAATACCCAGGACCTTGGCGCCGGTTTCGTACTGGCGACCAACGACCTGGAAATCCGCGGCGCAGGCGAATTGCTCGGCGATGGCCAGAGCGGTCAGATTCAAGCCGTGGGCTTCACGCTGTACATGGAGATGCTTGAGCGCGCGGTGAAATCGATCCGCAAGGGCGAGCAACCGAACCTCGATCAACCGCTCGGCGGTGGCCCGGAGGTCAATCTGCGAGTGCCGGCGCTGATTCCGGAAGATTATCTGCCGGATGTTCATGCCCGACTGATCCTGTACAAGCGCATTGCCTCGGCGACTGACGAGGAAGGCTTGAAGGACTTGCAGGTCGAGATGATCGATCGCTTCGGCCTGCTGCCGGAGCCGACCAAAAATCTGGTGCGCATCACTGCGCTGAAATTGCAGGCCGAACAACTGGGCATCAAGAAGGTCGATGGCGGGCCGCAAGGTGGACGTATCGAATTCGCCGCGCAGACGCCGGTTGACCCGATGACGTTGATCAAACTGATCCAGAGCCAGCCCAAACGCTACAAATTCGAAGGCGCCACGATGTTCAAGTTCCAGGTGCCGATGGAGCGCCCGGAAGAGCGCTTTAATACTGTAGAGGCGCTGTTCGAGCGCCTCATCCCGAAAACTGCTTGAAGGACGCCGCATGCGCCTGTTTCGCTCACTGACCTTGCTACTGACCTTGGTAGCGCCCACGGCATTTGCCGATGACACCTATCAAGTTGAAATGATTCTGGTCCGCCAGAACGCGGTTCCGGCGATTGTCAGTCGCACCGCACCGGAAGACTGGGCCGCAGGCGCCCAGCGCCTGGGCGATGATAGCAACCGCACACCTGCGCTCGGCGATGTTGCCAGCAAACTCACCGCCAGCGGCGACTACAGCGTGTTGATGCACAAAGCCTGGCAGCAGCCACTTGGCGAGGCGCCGACCAAAGTCGCTGTCAGCGACGGCAAAGAACAGTTCGGCCAGTTCCCGATCGAAGGCACGCTTGAGATGAAGCTCGGGCGTTTCACCGACGTGACGGCCGACTTCTGGGTCAATCAGATCGACGCCAATGGCCTGGTCACCTCAAGCGAACGCCTGCGACAGGACAGTCACACCAAAAACGGCCAACTCAACTATCTCGACAACGGCCACCTGGCCCTGCTGATCAAGATCACTTCCCTGACGGCTCCAGCTCCACGGCAAGCGCCTGAAGCCATTGCGGACTGACCGAAGTCCTTATGTATGCCCCCTTAAGTAAACCGTTGGCACCCTCCTGGGTCAGCCGATTCAAGGAACAAAGCCTGGAGCGTGGCCGCCGCTACGCCCTGGAAAACCGGGTACGCATCGCCCAGGTCGGCGATGCGACCATCACCGCCAGTTGCGAAGGCTCTGGCGGTAACGTCTACCGTCAGACCATTCACTTGCGCGAGTCAGCCAAAGGCACCTTGCTGTTGGTGGACGCCGGGTGCACCTGCCCGGTTCGCATCAACTGCAAACACTGCGCAGCGGTGTTGCTGCATATACAGGAAACCCTCGATTTCCCCGCCGCCGCCAAAGACGCCGAACTGCTGGAAAAACTTCAAGCCGTACTGGAGAACCGCAGCCCCAAAGCCCCGCCGCAAGTGCTGATCGACAACGTGCAACCGCTGCCACGCCTGTGGCTGGCCAGTGTCGAGTTCAGCGCTTTCGAACCGCGCAACGGCAAAATGCAGCGCTATATTCAACATCGCGCGGCGTTGTCCTTCAGTTATCTGGACGAATACGTCAGCGGGCAGAAAAACAGCGACATCCTGATTCGCCAGGAAGCCCAGACGCTGCGGATAAAACGCCACCCGGAAATAGAACAGTCCTACCGCGAACAGTTACGAATCCTCGGCTTCCGTATCGCCACGCGACAAAGCAAAGCCTTGCCGGAAAGTGCTGGCGAACTCTATGAGATGGTCAATGACAGCGCCTGGCTGACCTTTACCCTCAATGATTTGCCGAAGCTGCGCACACACGGCTGGGAATTACAGATCGACGAAGAGTTCGGCTTCGACCTGACTGCCGTGGATGACTGGTACGCCACCGTAGAACAGGCGCCGGAGCGCGACTGGTTTGATCTGGAGCTGGGGATTATCGTCAACGGTGAGCGCCTGAGCCTGTTGCCGATCCTGCTCAACCTGATGCGCTCCCATGCTGAAATCCTCAATCCGGAACGCCTTGCACGCCGCCGCGATGACGAGCTGATTCTGGTCAATGTTCCGCAACGCAACAGCGAGCACGGGCCGCTGCAAGTAGCGCTGCCGCTGGGTCGATTGAAACCGGTACTCGCGACCTTGGGCGAGTTCTATTTGCAGGAACCCGGGGAAACCACCCTGCGCCTGAGCAAGGCTGACGCCACACGCTTGAATTCGCTGGAAGGCATTCCGCTGCTTTGGGAGGGTGGCGAACAGATCCGCACCTTTGCCCAGCGTCTGCGTGACATTCGCGATTTCAGTGCAAAAGCACCAGAGGGATTGAACGCGACGTTGCGCCCCTACCAGCTCGAAGGCTTGAGCTGGATGCAATCGCTGCGGCAGCTGGAGGTCGGTGGGATTCTTGCGGACGACATGGGACTGGGTAAAACCCTGCAGACACTGGCGCATATTCTCAGCGAGAAAAATGCCGGACGCCTGAACCGCCCGTGCATGGTGGTGATGCCCACCAGCCTGATCCCGAACTGGCTTGATGAAGCGGCGCACTTCACACCGCAACTGAAAGTGGTGGCCCTGTACGGAGCCAGCCGCAAAAAGCATTTCGATCATTTGGCCGACTATGACCTGATCCTCACCACCTACGCGCTGCTGCCCAAGGACATCGAGCGTCTGGCGCAACAGCCTTTGCACGTATTGGTGCTGGACGAAGCGCAGTACATCAAGAACCCAAACAGCAAAGCGGCCCAGGCTGCGCGCGAATTGAACGCTCGCCAACGCCTGTGCCTGAGCGGCACGCCACTGGAAAACCACTTGGGTGAACTGTGGTCGCTGTTCCATTTCCTGCTGCCCGGCTGGCTCGGCGACGTCAAAAGCTTCAACGCCGATTACCGCGTACCGATCGAAAAGCGCGGGAGTGAAGTCAGACTTCAGCACCTCAACGGTCGGATAAAACCGTTTTTGCTGCGCCGCACCAAGGAGCAGGTTGCGACTGAACTGCCACCCAAAACTGAAATCATCCACTGGGTCGATCTCAACGAAGCCCAGCGCGATGTGTACGAAACCATGCGCTTGGCCATGGATAAGAAAGTCCGCGACGAGATCACCCGCAAAGGCGTGGCACGCAGTCAGATCATCATTCTTGAAGCGCTGCTGAAACTGCGTCAGGTCTGCTGTGATTTGCGCTTGGTTAACGAAGCTACCCTGCCCGCTCGCGGCAGTACCTCAGGCAAACTCGACAGCTTGATGGAGATGCTGGAGGAGCTGTTCGAGGAAGGTCGGCGGATACTGCTGTTTTCGCAGTTCACTTCGATGTTGTCATTGATTGAAGACGAGCTGAAAAAACGCAATATCTCCTACGCTTTGCTGACCGGGCAGACCCGGGACCGACGTACGCCGGTGAAGGAATTTCAGAGTGGCAAGCGTCAGATTTTTCTGATCAGCCTGAAGGCCGGCGGTGTTGGCTTGAACCTGACGGAAGCGGACACAGTGATTCACTACGATCCATGGTGGAACCCGGCGACCGAGAATCAGGCGACTGACCGCGCGTATCGGATCGGCCAGGAGAAACCGGTATTCGTCTACAAGATGATTGCCCGAGGCACGGTGGAAGAGAAGATTCAGCACCTGCAGAAAGAAAAATCCGACCTGGCGGCGGGCGTGCTGGATGGGCGCAAGGCGGGGGACTGGAAATTGCAGAGCGATGACATTGAAGCGCTGTTTGCGCCGTTGCCGGATAAGTTCGAGAAGCGCTAAGACTGTCGGCGTCAGTCGGGCAGTTTTTGCGAGCAAGCCCTCTCCCAACCTGGATCTGTAGTGCTCACAACTCCAGACTGGGAACAGCGGGGCAATACTGCAAGGTTCAGCTATCAACTCCTGGGGGCAGGCAGCGGCGCAAAAAGTGCCTCAATATCGCTTTGCTCCAGCTTCCAGCCGCCAGTGGTACCGCCTTCAAGCACCGCACCGGCCAACGCCGCTTTCTCCTGCTGCATCGCCTGTATTTTTTCTTCCACCGTGCCTCGGGCAATCATTTTGTAGACGAACACCGGGTTGTTTTGCCCAATCCGGTAGGCACGGTCTGTCGCCTGATTTTCTACCGCAGGGTTCCACCACGGGTCGAAATGGATGACTGTGTCCGCCGCTGTCAGGTTCAAACCTGTGCCGCCGGCTTTCAAACTGATCAGAAACAACGGCACCTTACCGCCCTGAAAGTCTTTCACCGGTGTACGCCGATCCGTCGTTTCGCCGGTCAGCAGCGAATAGCCAAGACCACGCTGCTGCAACTCCTGCTCAATCAGGGCGAGCATCGACGTGAATTGTGAAAAGAGCAGAATTCTGCGGCCCTCACCAAGCAGCTCTTCGAGCATCTCCATCAGACTGGACAGTTTTCCGCTGCCGGAGCGAAGGGTCTTCGGCGTCAGCGGCATTTTGATCAACCGCAGATCGCAACAGACCTGGCGCAGCTTGAGCAAAGCGTCAAGGATAATGATTTGACTGCCGCCTACACCGCTGCGGGCAATTTCCTCACGCACCTTCTTGTCCATGGCCACGCGAACCGTTTCATAAACGTCTCGTTGACCATCGCTCAGATCAACCCAATGCACAATTTCTGTTTTTGGCGGCAACTCGGTCGCCACCTGGTCTTTCTTTCGACGCAACAGAAACGGCTTTATCCTGGCCGTCAAATGTTGCATACGCTGGGCATTGCCGTGTTTTTCGATGGGCGTACGGTAGTCGCGATTGAACGATTTGCTATCACCAAGCCAGCCAGGCAATAGAAAGTGAAACTGAGACCACAACTCGCCCAGGTGGTTTTCCAGTGGTGTTCCGCTCAGGCACAACCGCTGGCGAGCCTGCAGATCACGGGCCGCCTGAGCAGCCTTGCTGACTGGATTCTTGATGTTCTGTGCCTCATCGAGAATCAGCACACTCCACATCTGCGGCTGCAGAGCGTCAAGGTCTCGCGGCAGCAGCGCGTAGGTCGTCAGTACCAAGTCGTACTCGGCAAGGCAGGCAAAATCCTTTTGACGCGTCGCGCCATGCAGCGCCAACACCTTCAATTGCGGAGTAAAACGCTGTGACTCATCCAGCCAGTTGGGTATCAGGCTTGTGGGCATCACGACGAGTGCAGGATGATCGAGCCGTCCAGCCTGCTTTTCCGTGAGTAGATGCGCCAGGGTTTGCAGGGTTTTCCCCAACCCCATGTCATCGCCAAGAATACCGCCAACCTCCAGCTCGCGCAGGGTTTGCATCCAGTTCAGACCTTCGAGCTGGTAGGGACGCAACTGCGCCTTGAGACCGGCGGGTGCAGCGACGTGCGCATGCGTCGACTCGCGCAATCGCTTTGCAAAAGCGCGCAATCGATCACCACCTTGCCAGTCGAGCGACACGCCTTCCAGTAAACTCAGACGCGCAGCATCGGGAGCACTCAAGCGCAACGCATCGCCCTGATGATTGCCCAGATACAACTCAGCAAGCGTGGCCATCAGCGGCTTGACCCTGCCATAGGGTAGCGCGACTTTTGTAGTTGCACGGGAAGCGAGGTGACCACCTCCCAGCTCGATCAAGAGTTGCTCATCATCGCTGCGCTGACCCAGGCTGGAGGGCTCGAGCAACTGTGGCTGGCTGCGTAACAAATGCAGCAGGATCGGCAACAGGCTGTACCGCTCGCCGTTGACGACAATACCTAGCTGCAGATCAAACCACTGATGCCCGGACTCCTCCTCGACTTCTGCATACCACTGCTCCACAGGCTGCAAATTGAAATGAAAGCCAGGGCTGATATCGATTTTCCAGTTAGCCTCGCGCAACACCGCGAGTCCATCCTGCATAAATAATAGCCAGGCCGAATCATCGGGCAGGGCGAACATCTCGCCCGGACGGTCAATGCTACTTTTGCGCGTGGCCTTTTTAAAACCTTGCTTCGTCAAGAGCTGGCGCAAGGCTTTCTCGGCGGCGGGTTGGCGTTGAATACGCTGAGTTTCAACACCACTGAGGACCAACACTTCCGGATTTCTGTCCGTTGCTGGATGTCCGTTGTAGGTAAACGCCAATGCCGCCCGATGCTCCAGCTCATATTGCCAGCGCGCATAACGCTTGCCACTGGCGAGAGTGAGGTGAGCCTTGGGCAGAACGTTGTCGATAACACGATCAGTGAGGGCATGCGGCGGAGCAACCTGGGTCACAGCGCCCATGCGATGGCTAAACTGCATCGACTGACGAGCCGGAATTTCCGGAGCCAGCGTCAAATGACAAGCCAGTTTCTCTTCCAGGTCGCTAAACAGAGGGCCGATCTGATGCCGCTCGCGGTCAAGATAGTAAAGAGGCTCCACAGCCAGTGGCGACTCCACCGCGGCTTCGTCACTGCTCCACTGAGAACGGAAACTGCCGTTTGGCTGCTCGGCCCAAGCAAAACGCCCCACCCTCCTCACGCCTTTGGTTAGAGGATGCAACACTTCAAAATCCAGGAAGAGTCGTGAGGTATTCAACAACATCTCAAGCAATTCAGCACCACTGCTACCCTCCAGAGGATAGCCGCTGTAATACGCATGATGGGAGTGCATGGCGACCAACAGCCTGGCAATGCGCAAGTCGAGTTCGGATAAGTAACCAGGTTGGCGGATCAGCAAGTCCGACAGCGAATACAGCGACTTGATATCGCGCAACTCGCCACTCTTGAGCTGATAACCCTTGAAAATCTGTACCAGCCACTTCCCTGTAGCAGGGGTTTCCTTGAGTTTGTATAACAGCCGCGTACTCGCCGCTTGCGCCAGTTCCCCGCCAGGCTTTGTCGCCGCGGGTATATCGGCGAGCCAACGCTCCAACTCACGATTGAGTTGAACCGGAGCGCGACTGTCAGATGAATTAACGGGTACTTCCTCCTTCAGGTGGTAAATAGCCGCAGCGCAGTGCTTGCAATAAAGCATGACAGGGCAAGAGCAAGAGCATTCGAGCCGCCAATGCCCCCCCGCTTTGACAAGCTCAATGACTTGCTCATACACCTCAATCCCAGAGCCGACACACGAAGCGACGACCCTTGAGTCGTCGATCTGAAGGATCGCTATCCGATCCTCGTCCGCATACTTCAGAGCCCTGTCCAGAGTGCGCTGGCTGAACACATCTTCCCAAGGCAGAGCATCCAGTTGCTCAACTATCGTAGTCACGCTGTCAACCCGCCAAAACGCGTGACAGGATCGACTTCACCGCACCCATCCCGTCCTGTAACGCCTGCTCGATCTGGGCCATGGTGATGACTTCAGTGGTCTTGCCCGCCGCCGGGTTCACCACCAGTGCCAGACAGGCGTAGTCCAGATCCAGTTCACGAGCCAGCGCCGCTTCCGGCATACCGGTCATGCCGACGATGTCGCAGCCATCACGCTCCAGACGGACGATTTCTGCGACAGTCTCCAGACGCGGGCCTTGCATGCAGGCGTAAACGCCCTGATCGCTGTATCCGCAGCCTTCGGCGGCTAACGCAGCAATCAACTGCTGACGCAACGGTTCGCTGTAGGGAAAGCTGAAGTCGATGTGGGTGACATGCTCCAGGTCATCGGCGAAATAGGTGTGCTCACGCCCACTGGTGTAATCGACGATCTGATGCGGCACGCAGAAATGCCCGGTGTCCATGGCCGGGTGAATCCCGCCGACGGCATTGACCGCGATGATTGCTTCGGCACCGGCCTGCTTCAACGCCCAAAGATTGGCGCGGTAGTTGACCTTGTGCGGCGGGAGACGGTGCGGATGGCCGTGCCGGGCGAGGAACAGCACTTCCTTGCCCGCGTATTCGCCAACCTGCACGTCGGCCGATGGCGCGCCGTAAGGCGTGTCCACCGCCAACGACTGGCGAATGCTCAAGCCTTCGAGCTGGGTCAGGCCGGTGCCACCAATGATTGCGAAAACCGCCATAACGGAAAATCCTTAATCGATCAGTTGAGCGTCTTTGAGCGCAACGATGGCGCTGAGCCAGCGCGGATCCTGACGGTAATCGGTGCTGGCGAACGCCTGACCGCGCATCCGCGCGATGCGAGCGGATGGCCTGACCTTCATACGTTGTGCAGCGCTCAGGGCCAACTCGGCCGCGGCGCGGTCGTTGCATACCAGGCCCATGTCGCAACCGGCAGTCAGTGCGGCTTCGATGCGACTGGCTGCGTCGCCGACCACGTGGGCGCCGGCCATCGACAGGTCGTCACTGAAGATCACACCGTCGAACTGCAACTCGCCGCGCAGAATGTCCTGCAGCCAGCGGCGGGAGAAACCAGCAGGCTGCGAGTCGACTTGCGGGTAGATGACGTGAGCGGGCATAACAGCAGCGAGTTGCTTGCTGAGCCGGGCGAATGGCACGAGGTCGTTGGCACGGATCTCATCGAGGCTACGCTCGTCGTTCGGGATCGCCACATGCGAATCGGCTTCCGCCCAGCCATGACCGGGGAAGTGTTTACCGGTGGCCGCCATGCCGGCGCTGTTCATGCCGCGAATAAAGGCACCGGCCAGTAATGCGGCACGTTCGGGATCGCCTTCGAACGAGCGGGTGCCGACAACGGCGCTGCGCTGATAATCCAGATCAAGTACCGGGGCGAAGCTCAGGTCGAGGCCGACCGCCAGCACTTCGGTGGCCATGATCCAGCCGCACTGCTCGGCCAGATATTCGGCATTCGGGTTGTCAGCAATGGCGCGCATGGCCGGTAGACGGACAAAACCCTGACGCAAGCGCTGGACGCGACCGCCCTCCTGATCCACGGCCAGCAGCAGGTCTGGACGTATGGCGCGAATCGATGCGCTCAGCTCGCGTACCTGACGTGGATGCTCGATGTTGCGGGCAAAAATAATAAGGCCGCCCACTTCGG
Organism: Pseudomonas sp. EA_65y_Pfl2_P78; assembly: GCF_963970495.1. Classification (NCBI taxonomy): domain Bacteria; kingdom Pseudomonadati; phylum Pseudomonadota; class Gammaproteobacteria; order Pseudomonadales; family Pseudomonadaceae; genus Pseudomonas; species Pseudomonas sp. EA_65y_Pfl2_P78. Next base: position 60,680 of record NZ_CAXAON010000027.1, read on the forward strand.
GCTGACGCAACAAATGGCGATCTTCAGCCGTCAGCCAGGTACCGGCGACGTCCACCATCAACGAGCCTTGCAGGCCAGCAGTCATAGAGATTCCTTGAAAACAAAAAAACCGATCCACATGAAATCGCTACCAAGGGCGGTGCCTGGCACGTCGGCAATTTCTATGCAGAAGGGTTTCAGAACGAGAGTCGGCATGGGCAGCTAGCTTAGCGGATACAAGCTGCCGCGCCCACCCGTGCGCGGTTAAACCTTGGCGGCGACCGGCATTGATTTGCTGCGCGGACGCAGTTGAGCGGTGGCCATGGCCGCGTCGGTGACGCCGGTTTCGGCACGCATGCCCGCGGCGAGGAACGGCACCATCAGGCGCATGACTTGCTCAATGGAGGTGTTGACGCCGAAATCGGTTTCAGCAATCGCACGCAAGGCCTTGATGCCGGACATGCTGAACGCAGCAGCACCGAGCATGAAGTGCACGCGCCAGAACAACTCGATCGGAGGAATACGTGGCGCCGCCTCGTTGACCAGCAGCATATAGCGGCGGAATACCTTGCCGTACATGTCTTCCAGATAACGACGCAAGTGGCCTTGGCTCTGGCTGAATGCGAGACCAAGCAGACGCATGAAAATCGACAGGTCATTGCCGCTACGTGGCTGAACCACCAGCGCCTGCTCGACGAGGATTTCCAGCAACTCTTCAAGGGTGGGTTTGTTTTCAGGCTTGGCCTGACGCCGTTCCAGCTCTTTATCAAGGCTCGTGCAAAACGGCCCGAGGAAGCGCGAGAAGACCGCTTGAATCAGCGCTTTCTTCGAGCCGAAATGATAGTTCACCGCTGCCAGATTGACGCCGGCCTTGCTGGTGATCAAACGCAATGAGGTTTCAGCGAAACCTTTCTCCGCGAACAACTGCTCGGCAGCATCAAGAATGCGTTCAACGGTTTCCGACTGGGCCATGGCTACTCCGCCTGACAAACACTTGTTTGAAACATACGTTTCAGCCTGTGCCTTGTCAAGCCTGCCAGTTCGTTTTGGGAATGGTCGGTCAGCTATTTAACCACACAAGACCGATGCATTAATAAGCAGGCCTGCCGACCGTCCGGCGGCCTGTAAAAAAACGGGCATTGCCAAGACCGCTTCACTGTATATAATCCCAGTCACTGTATAAAAAGACAGAGCGATCAATATGCTAAAGCTGACGCCACGCCAAGCCGAGATTCTGGCCTTTATCAAACGCTGCCTTGAAGACAACGGCTACCCGCCGACCCGCGCAGAAATCGCTCAGGAACTGGGTTTCAAGTCGCCCAACGCAGCGGAAGAACATCTCAAGGCGCTGGCTCGCAAGGGCGCCATCGAGATGACCCCAGGTGCATCCCGTGGCATTCGCATCCCCGGTTTCGAAGCCAAAGCCGACGACTCGACCCTGCCAATCATCGGCCGAGTCGCTGCTGGCGCACCGATCCTCGCCCAGCAGCACATCGAAGAATCCTGCAACATCAATCCTGCATTCTTCCACCCTCGCGCCGACTATCTTCTGCGCGTACACGGCATGAGCATGAAGGACATCGGCATTTTCGATGGCGACCTTCTGGCCGTTCACACCACCCGTGAAGCGCGTAATGGTCAGGTTGTCGTCGCCCGCATCGGTGATGAAGTCACCGTCAAACGCTTCAAGCGCGAAGGCAGCAAAGTCTGGCTGATTGCAGAAAACCCTGAGTTCGCCCCCATCGAAGTCGACCTGAAAGATCAGGAACTGGTTATCGAAGGCTTGAGTGTCGGCGTAATCCGCCGTTAAAGGAGGCTTTATGCAGTTCCCACACACACCTCAACAGACACAACTGCCTTTATTCGAAGCGTTTCTAGCGCAACCGATAGCGCCGATCCTGAAAGAAGTGGTCGAGCGCCCGTGGAGTGTTGAACCGGAAGTATTCAGTGAACTGTCACTGCGCGGTGCCACCGGGAACTGCCTAAACCTGCTGGCTCCGATCCTTCGCGAACTGAGCGATGATCAGGACGCACGCTGGCTAACGCTGATTGCACCACCTGCCAGCCTGACACAAGCGTGGCTGCGGGATGCAGGGCTGAACCGCGAGCGCATTCTATTGCTGCAACCGAGGGGCACTCAAAGTGCTCAGCAACTGGCGTGCGAAGCCTTGCGCCTGGGGCGAAGTCACACTGTAGTCACTTGGCTCAATCCACTGAACACGGGTTCACGACAACAATTGATCAGCGCTGCACGCAAGGGCAACGCCCAGAGCCTGAATATTCGATTGGGTTAGCTGGCTGGTTACGGGCGCTGTTTGAAGCGCCGGGCTTCTCCAAGGATAGAGAAGCCGATCTGAAGCGACAGGACAAACAGGAAAGCAGACGGGGATCAATGAAGAACCCGCGGCCCTTCTTCCTTGTCAAAATCCCCCTCAATCATCCGACCCGCCATCTGCACACCGACGCTCAGCATCGCCTTGGCGATTTCTACATGCTGGCCCTGCAGGAATGTCTTGGCATCCTCGGAGAAATCCAGAGTCACCAGAGACCCCTCGTCCTCAGCCCTGCGCAGTTCGATTCGGCCGTCGGGTAACTCGACAATTTCTAGAAAGGACGTTGGCATATAGGTCTGTTCTCCACGAAAGGCAGGCATTATATAGACATCATCCAGGCTTCGCTCGGGATCTTGACCAGCAGCATGTTTCAGATTGCCACCGCGTCAATCTCCCTCAGCACTCATTCAAGCCTTCGCGAAAACGGATCGCCAGAGCTTTCAGGTTCTGCCGCCAGCTCTCCAACTCCTCTCGACTCAACTCATCTGGTGCCTCTTCTTCATCCAGATTAACCGCCTGGATCAGCGGCTGTGTCACATCTCCCTTGGGTTTGTGCGGTACCCTCGGCGACTGGAACAACGCCGAATGCGCTGCTAACAGTTTGGCCAGCCAGGTTTGCGAATTGCCCGCCAACTCAACCATTTCAGCCAGTTCGGGGATAGCAATCGACTCAAGCACGTCGCACGTCAGCAGCATCTCCGCCCGGGGTTCATTTACCTGAGGCAGACGGTAGAAACCGGCGATTTCATGACAAAGCCCCAACAAGGCACCGTAGAGGTGAAACAGCGCCGATTCACGTCCGGCCTGAATCAGCGCCAAAGAATTCATCGCCCGCCCCTCTTCAACTCGAGCCAGAGCTTCCAGCGACAGGCCGGCAAAATAAATCTTCTGATTGGTACGGGTATAGAGTTCGTGGGCCATGACGGCTGCCTCCACAACGAAATAATTGCTTCACACAGGCCGGACAGTGTCGTGGATCAGCCAATCCCACCGCAAGCACAAAACAAAAAGGCCGCATGAAAACCCAAAGGTTCTCATGCGGCCTTTTCAGTATGTGACTAACGCTTACTCAGCCTTGGCCTTTGCGCTGCGCTTGTCTTCAACCGCCCACTTGCCGCCGTCGTAGTAAGCCTTCCAACCGGTAGGCTTGCCGTCGACTTCGGTCTGTACGTACTGCTCCTTGGTCTTGCGGCTGTAGCGGATCACCGCTGGCAGACCATCAGGATCCTTCTGCGGCGCTTCACACAGGAAGTGATACTTTGGATCAATCTCGCTCTTGTGCGGCAGAATCTCGATCACCAATGGAGCACGAGTCTCACGGTTTTTCGGGAACTGACTGGCCGCCAGGAACAGACCGGACGCACCATCACGCAGGATGTAGGTGTCGTTGACTTTTTCGCACTTCAGCTCAGGCATCTTCACCGGATCCATCTTCGGCGGCGCCGCGTCTCCGCTCTTGAGCAGTTTGCGCGTGTTTTTACAGGTCGGGTTGGTGCAGCCGAAGAACTTGCCGAAACGGCCGGTTTTGAGTTGCATCTCGCTGCCGCACTTGTCGCACTCAAGGCTTGGACCTTCATAGCCCTTGATGCGATAGCTGCCTTCTTCGATTTCGTATCCGGCGCAATCCGGATTGTTACCGCAAATGTGCAGTTTGCGCTTCTCGTCGAGCAGGTATGCGTCCATCGCCGTGCTGCAGATCGGGCAGCGATGCTTGCCACGCAGTACCAGCGACTCCGACTCACCCTCGTCGTCTGCAGCGATTTCGTCTCCCGGCACCAGGTTGACGGTGGCCTTGCAGCGTTCTTTCGGTGGCAGGCTGTAGCCCGAGCAGCCGAGGAATACGCCGGTCGACGCGGTACGAATCTGCATCGGACGGCCGCACGTGGTGCACGGAATGTCGGTCATGACCGGCTGGTTGGCACGCATGCCGTTGTCCGGGTTCTCCGCCACTTCGAGTTTCTTCTTGAAGTCGCCGTAGAACTCGTCCAGCACGTTTTTCCAGTCGCGCTCGCCGTGAGCCACGTCATCGAGGTTCTCTTCCATGCCGGCGGTAAAGCCGTAGTCCATGAGATTGGAGAAGCTCTCCGACAGGCGTTCGGTGACGATGTCGCCCATTTTTTCCGAATAGAAACGACGGTTATGCAGCGTCACATAGCCGCGATCCTGAATGGTCGAAATGATCGCAGCGTAGGTCGAAGGACGACCGATGCCGCGTTTTTCCATTTCCTTGACCAGGCTGGCTTCGGAGTAACGCGCCGGTGGCTTGGTGAAGTGCTGGGACGGATCAAGCTTGATCAGCTTCATCACGTCGCCCTGTGCCATGTCCGGCAGAACATCGTCATCGCCAGGCTTGGCGATCTGCGGCATTACGCGGGTGTAGCCGTCGAACTTGAGGATACGGCCCTTGGCACGCAGCTCGAAGTCACCAGCAGCGACGCTCACGGTGGTCGACAGGTATTGCGCGGGCAGCATCTGGCAAGCGAGGAACTGGCGCCAGATCAGCTCGTAGAGGCGCTCAGCGTCACGCTCCATGCCGGCCAGCTTGCTCGGCGTGGTGTTGGCGTCGGAAGGACGGATCGCTTCGTGAGCCTCTTGTGCACCTTCTTTGCTGCTGTAGACGTTTGGTGTTTCCGGCAGGTACTTCTTGCCGAACTCGTCTTCAATGTAAGTGCGTGCCATCGTCACGGCGTCAGCCGAGAGGTTGGTCGAGTCGGTACGCATATAAGTGATGTAGCCAGCTTCGTACAAACGCTGGGCCATCATCATGGTTTTCTTCACCCCGAAGCCCAGGCGATTGCTCGCTGCCTGCTGCAGGGTGGACGTGATGAACGGTGCCGAAGGCTTGCTGCTGGTCGGCTTGTCTTCGCGCTTGACGATGCTGTAGCTGGAAGACTTCAGCTTCTCCAGCGCTGCAGTTGCCTGGGCTTCGTTCAGCGGCTTGAAGGCTTCGCCCTTCTCGCGCGCTACTTCGAAACGCACGGTCGAGCCTTTGGTGGTGCCTAAATCGGCGTGCACTTCCCAGTATTCTTCAGGGTTGAAGGCACGGATTTCGCGCTCGCGCTCGACCACCAGTTTCACCGCAACCGATTGCACACGACCGGCAGACAAGCCACGGGCGATCTTGGCCCACAGCAGTGGCGAGACCATGTAACCCACGACGCGGTCGAGGAAACGACGCGCCTGCTGGGCATTCACACGATCGATGTCCAGCTCGCCCGGCTCGGAGAAGGCTTCCTGAATCGCTTTCTTGGTGATTTCGTTGAACACCACGCGCTTGTAGCGGCTGTCGTCACCACCAATGGCTTCGCGCAGGTGCCAGGCAATGGCTTCCCCCTCGCGATCCAAGTCGGTTGCGAGATAAATGGTGTCAGCGTCTTTGGCGAGCCGGCGCAGCTCTTCGATGACCTTCTCTTTACCCGGGAGGATCTCGTACTGGGCTTTCCAGCCATGATCGGGATCGACCCCCATACGCGAGACCAACTGCTTACGCGCTTTCTCTTTCGGCGTGAGCACCGGCCCTTCGCCCGCGGCAGCCTTGCCGCGCTTGGCGGCTGGCTCTTTGCTGGCGCTAGCCGAACCGCTGGTGGGCAGGTCTCGGATATGGCCGATACTCGACTTCACCACGTATTGGTTACCCAGATACTTGTTGATGGTCTTGGCCTTAGCCGGGGATTCCACAATGACCAGCGATTTGCCCATGGATCAGAAAATTCCTGAATTCTAGAAGTGAAAGGCGGTTGGCGCCTGACGCGGCACCGCTATATATAGTTGATACAAGGTGAGGTCAAGCACAGGGTGCTGCGCGCACTCGCCTCATGCCTTGGAAAAAAGGCTCGGTTCGGCTTGCACCAAAGCAAAGCGTGGCACCTGCTCGCCGTCAACCTCGACTGACTCGAGAAACATGCTCAAAGGGCGCACCCAAAAGCCATAATCGCCATACAGGGCTTGGTAAAAGACCACTTCTTCTTCGGTCTCGGAATGCCGCGCAACATTGAATACACGGTACTGCGGACCTTTGTAATGTTGGTAGAGCCCAGGTTGTATCGGCATGCTTCGGCCCTCACTCAAATTTTTTCAAAAAAAAACAAAATAAATCCACAAAAACAAAAACCGGGGCACTTGGCCCCGGCTTCCATCAACGAGACGCTTAAACGCGTTCGAAGACGGTGGAGATGCCTTGGCCGAGACCAATGCACATAGTGGCCACCCCGAAGGTGCCGCTATTCTGCTTCATCACGTTCAGCAGGGTGCCGGAAATACGCGCACCGGAGCAACCGAACGGGTGACCCAGGGCAATCGCGCCGCCGTGCAGGTTAACCTTCTCATTCATCTTGTCGAGTACTTTCAGATCTTTCAGCACTGGCAGAGCCTGTGCGGCGAAAGCTTCATTGAGCTCAAAGAAGTCGATATCGTTAATGACAAGACCTGCACGCTTCAGGGCTTTCTGTGTAGCCGGAACTGGACCATAGCCCATGATTGCCGGATCCACACCCGCCACTGCCATCGAGCGGATCACCGCCATCGGCTGGATACCTAGGTCCTGCGCACGCTGCGCCGACATCACGATCATGCACGAAGCACCATCGGTGATCTGCGACGAAGTACCGGCAGTCACGGTGCCGCCCTTTGGATTGAAGGCAGGCTTGAGGGCCGCCAGGCTTTCCAGGGTGGTTTCCGGACGAATGGTTTCGTCGTAGTCGAACAGTTTCAGGAAACCGTTCTCGTCATATCCCTGCATCGGGATGATTTCGTCTTTGAACTTGCCTTCCACGGTGGCCTTGTGGGCGAGTTGGTGGGAACGCACGCCGAAGGCGTCTTGCTGCTCACGAGTGATGCCGTGCATCTTGCCAAGCATTTCAGCGGTCAGGCCCATCATGCCCGAGGCTTTCGCAGCGTACAGAGACATGTGCGGGTTCGGATCGACACCGTGCATCATGCTCACATGACCCATATGCTCGACGCCACCAACCACGAACACGTCACCGTTACCGGCCATGATCGCTTGTGCAGCAGTGTGCAGAGCGCTCATCGACGAGCCACACAGACGGCTGACGGTCTGGCCGGCCGAGGTGTGCGGGATCTGGGTCATCAGCGACGCCATGCGCGCAATGTTCCAGCCCTGCTCCAGGGTCTGGTTTACACAGCCCCAGATCACGTCCTCGACTTCAGCAGGATCGACCTTGGCGTTGCGCTCCAGCAATTTGCTGATCAGGTGCGCCGACATGTCTTCAGCGCGGGTGTTGCGGTGCATGCCGCCCTTGGAGCGGCCCATCGGTGTACGACCGAAGTCGACAATCACGACGTCTCTAGGATTCAAGCTCATAAGTTCACTCTCACTCTAGTTGGGGGCGCTTAACCGAAGAAGCTCTGGCCGTTTTTGGCCATTTCGCGCAGCTTCGCGGTCGGGTGGTACAGCGCGCCCAAATCAGCGTACTGGTCAGCCAGGGCAACGAACTCGGCAACACCGATCGAATCGATGTAGCGCAGCGCACCGCCACGGAATGGAGGGAAACCGATACCGTAGACCAGACCCATGTCGGCTTCGGCGGCAGTTTCAACGATGCCGTCTTCCAGGCAACGCACGGTTTCCAGGCACAGCGCAATCATCATCCAGTTGATGATGTCTTCGTCAGTGACTTCGCGCTGCTCGTAAACGATCGGCTTGAGTACTTCCAGTACCGACGGATCGGCAACTTTCTTCTGCTTGCCTTTCTTGTCGGTCTCGTAGGCGTAGAAGCCCTTACCGTTTTTCTGGCCCAGACGCTTGGCTTCGTAAAGCACGTCGACAGCCGAACGACGGTCATCCTTCATGCGATCCGGGAAGCCTTCAGCCATCACGTCACGGCCGTGGTGACCAGTGTCGATGCCGACCACATCCATCAGGTAGGCAGGCCCCATCGGCCAGCCGAATTTTTCCATGATCTTGTCGATGCGGACGAAGTCCACACCAGCGCTGACCAGCTTGGCGAAACCGCCGAAGTACGGGAACAGCACGCGGTTGACCAGGAAGCCCGGGCAATCGTTGACGACGATCGGGTTCTTGCCCATTTTCTTGGCGTAGGCAACGGTGGTGGCAACAGCCAGCTCGCTGGACTTCTCGCCACGAATCACTTCTACCAGCGGCATCATGTGCACCGGGTTGAAGAAGTGCATGCCGACAAAATTTTCCGGGCGCTTGAGGGCTTTCGCCAGCAGGCTGATGGAAATGGTCGAGGTGTTGGACGCGAGGATGGTGCCCTCTTTGACCTTGTCTTCGACTTCCGCCAGCACGGCTTGCTTGACTTTCGGGTTCTCGACGACAGCTTCAACAACCAGGTCAACGTGACCAAAATCGCCGTAGGACAGCGTCGGACGAATGCCGTTGAGCACTTCAGCCATTTTCGCGGCGGTCATACGACCTTTGTCAACGCGGCCAACCAGCAGTTTGGCGGCTTCGGCCAGACCCTGCTCGATACCGTGTTCGTTGATATCCTTCATCAGGATCGGCGTGCCTTTGGACGCCGACTGATAGGCGATACCGCCCCCCATGATGCCAGCGCCGAGTACGGCGGCCTGCTTCACGTCTTTGGCGATTTCGTCGTAGGCCTTGGCCTTCTTCTTCAGTTCCTGATCGTTCAGGAACAGACCGATCAAGCTCTGCGCGGCAGAGGTCTTGGCCAGTTTGACAAAACCTGCGGCTTCGACTTCCAGCGCCTTGTCACGACCGAAGTTGGCGGCTTTCTGGATGGTCTTGATCGCTTCGACCGGCGCCGGGTAGTTCGGGCCAGCTTGACCGGCAACAAAACCTTTAGCGGTTTCGAAAGCCATCATTTGTTCAATGGCGTTCAGCTTGAGTTTTTCCAGCTTCGGCTGACGCTTGGCCTTGAAATCGAACTCGCCGCAGATGGCACGCTTGATCAGCTCAAGGGCAGCTTCCTGCAGCTTCTCTGGAGCAACCACGGCGTCGACCGCGCTGACTTTCAGGGCGTCTTCAGGGCGGTTTTCCTTGCCGGCGGCAATCCACTCGATAGCGTTGTCGACACCGATCAGGCGCGGCAGACGCACGGTACCGCCGAAGCCTGGGTAGATGCCCAGCTTGACTTCCGGCAGACCGATTTTGGCCTTGGTCGACATGACGCGATAGTCAGCTGCCAGGCACATTTCCAGACCGCCGCCCAGGGCGATGCCGTTGATGGCCGCTACGGTCGGAACGTTGAGGTCCTCGAAATCGCTGAAGATCTTGTTGGCTTCGAGATTGCCAGCAACCAGCTCGGCATCCGGCAGCTTGAAGTTTTCGACAAATTCAGTGATGTCGGCGCCGACGATGAACACGTCCTTGCCACTGCTGACGATCACACCCTTGATCGAAGCATCTGCCTTGATGGTGTCTACGGCCTGACGCAGCTCGTTCAGGGTAAGACGGTTGAACTTGTTGACGGACTCACCCTTGAGGTCGAATTTCAATTCGACGATGCCACTTTCAAGAGCGTTAACCGTGATGGCTTTACCTTCGTAAATCATCAACTGATCTCCACGATATGGAAGCTGAACAGTACACGTCGGACGCAGGCGAATGGCTTGGCAGGACGCTTTTTCGTCGATGCTAACGCCAATCCACCCGGCACACCCGCCAACGCGATAGTCGGGATTCTGTAGGAGCGATCTGTAAGACAAACGCTCAATTCATACGCCCGTTTGATTTGGGTACGCCACCTTCACGGAATTTCCGACAATTGTCAATCGCCCAAAATACGGGTTGAAAGGCGACTTTGCGGTCATTTCCGCTCCACGAAGACCGGCAACACGCATCTGCATGTGAAGCCATTCATAGAATCAATAGTTAGAAAAGTCGCCCTAATTCTCATCGAGCCTTGTTTAAGGGGCTACGCTGGCTGGACTACAGGGAGATTCGCTGACTCCGCAAATGTGAATCAGCGATAAAAACAGTTACCGGCCTGCCTGGCCCCCGCCCGATGAATCATGTCGGGCTTTTTGTTGCTCGTCTGCCGGACGATGCGCACCATTGCAGTACGAAATGTCCGCGGGTTACGCCAGCGCTTTCAGTGTGGCATCGATATCCTGCAAAACTGCGGCTTCACCCTTTTCGCCCCAGTACAAGGCGATCATCTGCTTGTCGGCCTCGACCTTGAACACGTTGCCTGGCAACTTTTCGAAATGATTGAGCAGCGCCCGGTCTTCGCAGACTTCCTGCCATTGATTGACCCATATCCCTGGCGACTTCTGCCAGTAAGTCCAGCACGCTGGCTGACTGCCACGCCGCGGCCGATGGTATTGAGCACACGGATTGGGAGGCTCCTGAGACAGCCAGTGCGGCCACTCCTGAGGCGCCAGTTGCATAGCCAGCCCGATACGCCGCGCCTCCATGCGCAGGGCCATTCGACCGCTCTGCACACGCGATGGGCGCAACCATGCCAGCGGGCTCAGAACCACCAACAGGATTGACACCACCAACCAGACCGTCATATCTCTACTCCCGACTTAAGGTGAGCGCATTGTGTCACTTTGTTGAAACCAGCCATACTTAACAGTATTGAACCGTCACGAGGAGCACCTCATGCCCTACTCCCATATCCTGGTCGCCGTCGATCTGACCGAAGAGTGCGATCCTGTGATCCACCGCGCCCGAGAGCTGTCGGTGAGCAATGACGCCAAGCTCTCGCTGGTGCATATCGTCGAGCCGATGGCCATGGCGTTCGGCGGCGACGTGCCGATGGATCTATCACAACTGCAACAGCAGCAGTTCGATCAAGCCAAGGAACGCCTTGAGCGCCTGAAACTCAAGTATTGCGAACTCAAAGGCGCCGACTGCCACTTGACCTACGGCCAGCCACGCCAGGAAATCCACCATTTTGCCAAGGAGCATGAGTGCGATCTGATCGTGGTGGGCAGTCATGGACGCCATGGCCTGGCGCTGTTGCTCGGCTCGACCGCCAACGATGTACTGCACGGCGCGCCTTGTGACGTGCTAGCGGTGCACCTGGTCAAACAGTGAAATGCATCACCCTGAGGGACGGGCTTGCTCGCGAAAACGTCGGCACATCCAATTTGATTTCGCGTGATATACCGATATCGTGAGCAAACCCGCTCCTACCATGGATTTCAACACTACGTAAAAAGCCCGGCGCTCATGACTGAACGCCGGGCTTTTTTACATCTGGATCAATCAGGCATCCAACTCGGCCCAACGCTCCACCAGTGCATCCAGCTCGGCCTGCAATTGCTCAAGCGAGGCAATCACCTTGGCAGTCTCTGCCGCAGGACGCTGATAGAAACCGGCTTCGGCCATTTCGGCCTCTACGGCAGCGATTTGTTGCTCCTTGGCGTCAATATCACCCGGCAACGCTTCCAGTTCGCGCTGCAACTTGTAGCTCAGCTTCTTTTTTGCAGCAGGGGCAGCAACGGCAGGCGCTGCGACGGGAGCCGGCTCAGCCGTCACCACCGCCGAGTTCAGGTCAGCCTTGCCCGACTTGCTCTCGGTTACACCCAGCAGACGCGGCGAGCCGCCCTGACGAATCCAGTCTTGATAACCACCGACGTATTCGCGCACCTTGCCTTCGCCTTCGAAGACCAGGGTGCTGGTGACGACGTTGTCGAGGAATGCCCGGTCGTGGCTGACCATCAGTACAGTGCCGTTGAAGGTCAGCAGCACCTCTTCGAGCAGCTCAAGGGTTTCCACGTCGAGGTCGTTGGTCGGTTCGTCGAGTACCAACAGGTTCGCTGGTTTGCTGAACAGCTTTGCCAACAGCAGGCGAGCACGCTCACCACCCGACAACGCCTTGACAGGCGTGCGAGCACGCTGCGGGCTGAACAGGAAGTCGCCGAGGTAGCTCAGCACATGACGGCTCTGGCCATCGATATCGATAAAGTCGCGACCTTCGGCGACGTTGTCGATCACGGTCTTTTCCAGATCCAGCTGATGGCGCAATTGATCGAAGTAAGCCACATCGATCCGCGTGCCCTCTTCAACTTTACCGCTGGTCGGTTGCAGGCCGTTGAGCATCAGCTTGAGCAAGGTCGTCTTGCCGGTACCGTTGGCGCCAAGCAAACCGATACGGTCGCCGCGCTGCAGCACCATCGAGAAGTCCTTGATCAGGAACGGGCCGTCCGGGTGATGAAAGCTGACATTTTCCAGCACCATCACTTGCTTGCCGGACTTGTCGGCGGTTTCCAGCTGGATATTGGCCTTGCCGGTACGCTCACGACGTTCGCTGCGCTCGACACGCAGGGCCTTCAGGGCGCGAACGCGACCTTCGTTACGGGTACGACGCGCCTTGATGCCCTGACGGATCCACACTTCTTCCTGAGCCAGACGCTTGTCGAACAGCGCGTTGGCGGTTTCTTCAGCAGCCAGCGCGGCCTCTTTGTGGACGAGGAAGCTGGCGTAGTCGCCGTTCCAGTCGATCAGGCCGCCGCGATCCAGTTCGAGGATGCGCGTGGCAAGGTTTTGCAGAAAGGAACGGTCGTGCGTGATGAACAGCACGGCGCCCTGAAAATCTTTCAGCGCTTCTTCGAGCCAGGCAATTGCACCGATGTCCAGGTGGTTGGTGGGTTCGTCGAGCAGCAGCAGATCGGGTTCGGACACCAGTGCCTGCGCGAGCAGCACGCGACGACGCCAGCCACCGGACAATTCGGCAAGGGTCTTGTCAGCCGGCAATTGCAGGCGGCTCAGTGTGCTGTCGACCAGGGTCTGCAAGCGCCAGCCGTCACGGGCTTCGAGGTCGTGCTGAACGTGCATCAGTTTGTCCAGATCGGCATCGGTGACGATGTTCTGGCTCAGGTGATGATACTCGGCGAGCAAGGCGCCAACACCGTCGAGGCCTTCAGCCACCACGTCAAACACCGTCCGCTCGTCAGCCACCGGCAATTCTTGCGGCAATTCGCCGATTTTCAGACCGGGGGCACGCCACACCGAGCCGTCATCGGGCTTCTGGTCGCCCTTGACCAGTTTCATCATGCTGGATTTACCAGTGCCGTTGCGGCCGATGATGCACACCCGCTCACCACGGGCGATCTGCCAGGACACCTTGTCCAACAACGGCATCGCGCCGAATGCAAGGGACACATCGCTGAATTTGAGCAGGGTCATGAGCTTCTCCAAAAACCGGGCGCGCATTCTACCTGAGTTAGGGCTTCAGCAGGCCGGCAATTTGTCTGTCGAAGCACTCTGCACAACATTTGTTGCGAACTTGTGCTGTAAGGCCCGCAAAGCTTTCGCCGCTTGCTGGCAAAAGGCTAAGCTACAGACAATTCAGTGCTGATCGAGGTCAGCACTTGTCATGATTTCTCTGCCCGGATGTCTCATGCGCAGTCGCCTTTTCAGTGTTTTTTCCTGTTTCCTACTTACCGCCGCTGCCGTTCAATCCGCCCAGGCGGTGGACCTGTCCACCCAACGCCAGTATTACGATGAAGCCAAACGCGCCCTGGCCAAGGGCGACACCGGTCCGTATTTGCGTTACAGCCAGGCCCTGGCTGATTATCCGCTGGAACCGTATCTGGCTTACGACGAGCTGACCGCACGCCTGAAAACCGCGAGCAACGCGGAAATCGAGAAATTCCTCGCCGAGCACGGCGACCTGCCCCAGGCCAACTGGATGAAGCTGCGCTGGTTGCGCTGGCTCGCCGACCGTGGCGATTGGACAACCTTCGTCAAGTATTACGACCCGAAACTCAATTTCACCGAACTGGACTGCCTCAATGCGCAGTACCAGATCAGCCATAACCAAAAAGCCGAGGGATACGCCAACGCGGACAAGCTCTGGCTCACGGGTAAATCGCAACCTGCTGCGTGTGATGCGCTGTTTGGCATCTGGGCCGCTGACGGTCAGTTGACCGAGCAAAAACGCTGGCAGCGCACCAAGCTTGCAGCTCAGGCCCGCAACTTTGCATTGGCCAACAGCCTGGTGAAAGGCCTGACCACCCTCGCCCCACGCGGTCGTTTGTTGGTGGATGTGGCGCAAAAACCCGAGTTACTTAATCAACCATCACGCTTTACCCCCGCCGACGAACCGATGTCCGACGTGGTCAGCCTCGGCCTGCGCCGCCTGGCCCGCCAAGCCCCTGACAAAGCCATGGCCTTGCTCGACGGCTACGCCAGCAGCATGCACTTCTCCCGCGATGAAAAAGTCGCGATCGCGCGGGAAATCGGCCTGACCCTGGCCCGGCGCTTCGACAGTCGAGCGCTGGACGTGATGACCAAATACGACCCGGAGCTACGTGACAACACGGTTTCCGAATGGCGCCTGCGCCTGCTGCTGCGTCTGGCGCGCTGGGACGACGCTTACCAATTGACCCGTCGCTTGCCGCAGGACCTGGCCACCACCAATCGCTGGCGCTACTGGCAAGCCCGCAGCCTGGAACTGGCACAGCCGCAGAACCCGCAAGTGCAGCAACTCTACAAGAGCCTGGCCCAGGAGCGCGACTTCTACGGCTTTCTTGCCGCTGACCGCTCACAGTCGCCGTATTCGCTGAACAACAAACCTTTAGTGCTCAGTCAGGCGCTGATCAACAAAGTACGCAACACCCCCGGCGTGCGGCGTGCGCTGGAATTCCACGCACGGGGACAGATCGTCGACGGCCGTCGCGAGTGGTATTACGTCAGCCGCCACTTCAACCGCGACGAAATGGTCGCCCAGGCGAAACTGGCCTATGACCTGAAATGGTACTTCCCGGCAATCCGCACCATCAGTCAGGCGAAATACTGGGACGATCTGGACATCCGCTTCCCGATGGCCCACCGCAATACCCTTGTGCGTGAATCCAAGGTTCGCGGGCTGCATTCGAGTTGGGTGTTCGCGATCACCCGCCAGGAAAGCGCCTTCATGGACGACGCCCGCTCAGGCGTTGGCGCCAGCGGTCTGATGCAACTGATGCCAGCCACCGCCAAGGAAACCGCGCGCAAGTTCAGCATTCCGCTGGCCTCGCCGAAGCAGGTGCTCGATCCGGACAAGAACATCCAGCTCGGCGCGGCTTACCTGAGTCAGGTGCACAGCCAGTTCAACGGCAACCGCGTCCTCGCTTCTGCCGCTTACAACGCCGGTCCCGGCCGTGTACGCCAGTGGTTGCGTGGTGCTGATCACCTGAGCTTCGATGTCTGGGTCGAAAGCATTCCGTTCGACGAAACCCGCCAATACGTGCAGAACGTGTTGTCTTATTCGGTGATCTACGGCCAGAAGCTCAACTCGCCCCAGCCGCTGGTGGATTGGCATGAACGGTATTTTGATGGTCAGTGATCACGCAGATCACACCCGGTAAAGAAAATGCCCTTATCGCGAGATAAGGGCATTTTTCATAGCGCTCGACCGTGTCGGTGCTTAGTCGCTCATCACCTGCACGCCATCGTTGAACTGCAACGCCGCCAGCCGTGCATATAGCGGATTACTGGCAATCAATTCCTGATGCGTCCCTACCGCGACCAATTTGCCCTGGTCCATCACGGCGATCCGGTCGGCGTTCTTCACCGTGGCCAAACGGTGGGCGATCACCAGTGTGGTGCGGTTGTGCATGAGATTGGGCAAGGCTTGCTGGATCAGGTGTTCACTTTGCGCGTCGAGTGCGCTGGTGGCTTCATCCAGCAGCAGGATTGGCGCATCCACCAACAACGCCCGGGCAATGGCCAGACGCTGGCGTTGACCACCGGAAAGTCCAAGACCGCCATCGCCCAGATGGGTTTGATAGCCATCAGGCATTTGTTCGATGAAGTCATGGGCGTGGGCAATTCGGGCCGCTTCCTTGACTTGTTCCAGCGTGGCCGATGGGCAGCCATAGCGGATATTTTCCTCCACGCTGCCGAAGAACAGCGCCGGCGTCTGGGAGACCAAAGCAAAACAGCGACGCAGATCCAGCGGATCGAGGCTGGTCAACGGCACCCCATCCAGCAGAATTAGGCCTTCGCGCGGATCGTAAAAGCGCAGCAGCAAGTCATACACCGTGGATTTACCGGCACCGGATGGCCCCACCAGCGCCAGAGTTTCGCCAGCTCTGACGGTAAGATTCAACCCATCGACGGCGTAGCTTTGCGGACGCGAGGGGTAGGAAAACCTTACATCCTGCAGTTCCAGTTCGCCTTTTACTCGCGCCGGCAAGGTCACCAAACCCGTCGCTGGCGGTTGAATGATGTTTTCCGAGCGTAGTAATTCGGCAATCCGTTCAGCGGCACCGGCGGCGCGTTGCAGTTCACCAATCACTTCGCTCAATGTGCCAAAAGCGCTGCCGACAATCAGGCTGTAGAAGACGAACGCCGCCAGTTCACCGGCAGATATCCGCCCGGCAATCACATCCATGCCGCCGACCCACAACATCACCGCTACAGCGCCGAGCACCAGCACGATGACCAGAGTAATCAGCCACGCTCGCTGGAAGATTCGCTTGCGGGCCGTTTCGAAAGCCTGCTCAACCGTCGTCGCAAAGCGCTGTTCATCCTGCGCCTGATGGTTGTAAGCCTGAACGGTTTTGATCTGCCCGAGGGTTTCGGACACGTAGCTACCGATATCGGCAATCCGGTCCTGGCTCTGCCGCGACAGATTGCGCACGCGCCGCCCGAAAATCAGGATCGGCGCAATCACCAGCGGCAAGGCGATCACCACGATGCTGGTGAGTTTGGGGTTGGTGATGAACAGCAGTACAACCCCGCCGATGACCATCAGCAAGTTGCGCAGGAACAGCGACAACGACGAACCGATCACCGACTGCAGCAGAGTCGTGTCAGCCGTCAGGCGTGACTGGATTTCCGAGCTGCGATTGTCCTCGTAAAACCCCGGATGCAGGTAAACCAAATGGTTGAACACCTGCCGGCGGATGTCTGCCACCACTCGCTCACCGATCCACGACACCAGATAGAACCGGGCAAAGGTGCCGACCGCCAGGCCCAACACCAACAGCATGAATATGCCTATGGATTGGTTGAGCAAGTGCGGTGATTGGGTCATGAACCCCTGATCGACCAGCAGTTTGATCCCCTGCCCCAACGACAAGGTAATACCGGCCGTCACGATCAACGCCAGCAGCGCGCCGAAGGCCGGCCAGCGATAAGGGGCGAGAAAACGACTGGTCAGACGCAAGGCGCGCCGGTGTCGAGAGGAAAGCATCGGGATCATTGAGGTTCACATCTGTGCTGTTGAATAGGGCCAGCCTACATACTCAAATGGGGTGGAACTCTGTAAATCACAATGAGTCAGGTTAAATATGCCCGTGACGACTAGGGCCTAGAGACTATTGGTCTAAAGTCACGGTTGAGACGAACGGTCATTTCTGGTTGAGTGGAGATGCCGCCCCCGATAAAGCTCAGGGGATTGTCACAGCCCGGTCACGTGGCGGTTCTAACCTAGGCACACAACCTGATGAGGAGACAGGCCATGTCCTTGCAACACAGCAGCAATGACAAGATTGAAGTGATCCGCACCAAGCCCGGCCAGACTCTGGGTTGTTCGATCATTGATAAGGACGGGCGTGAAGTACCGATCACTGAAGACATGATCCAGGACGCTTGCCGCGAGCTGGAGAAGCGATTGATCAAGCCTGCCGAACAAAAGTGATATAGCCACTGTCTTCCTGACCCGGCCCCTCTGGCCGGGTTTTTTATGCGTGGCTGTCAGACCGCAGCTTGCTCGCGAACGGGCCGGTTCGGTGCCCTAGACCGCAACCGCTCCAAGTGCCGCCACGATCTGCCGCAATACAGGCGAATCTCCCTCAATCCGCACCTTCAACCCTTCAATCTCGCGCCGAACCGGATATTGCTTGCGCAGCACATCAAATGCCGCACGCTGTTCAGCGAGATTGCCTACAAGGCTGCGGCGAAAATCCGCATCGTCGCGGCGTGGGTCGTACACGCCACGGCACAACATCGCCAACGCCCAGGCAGGATCGCTGTCGGCCTGCAAGGTGACTTGCGACAACCACGGGGCAGGCAGCAAGTCACTGAGCTGGATGCTCGCAGGCTGCCCGATAAAGTCGCAGTACGCCTGATAGATCTGCGCCGTCCCGCGCTGTTTGCCATCGAGGCTGTACCCGGCAATGTGCGGCGTGGCCAGTACGCAGAGTTCGGCCAGTGCCACATCGACCTCCGGTTCTGCCTCCCAGACATCGAGCACTGCTTGCAGGTCTTCACGCGTCAGCAGCACTTTGCGCAGCGCGGCGTTATCCACCACCGGGCCACGGGCAGCATTGATGAGCCAGGCACCGGGCTTGAGTTGCTGCAAACGCTGTTGATCGAGCAGATGCCAGGTCGCCCCTTCACCGCTGCGGGTCAATGGCGTGTGCAGGCTGATCACATCGCATTGCTCGATGATCTGCTCCAGGCTGACGTAATCGCCCCCCTCGGCGGACTGACGCGGCGGATCGCAGACCTTCACGTTCCAGCCCAGACCTTTAAGGACCGTGATCAGTCGACCACCGACTTCGCCCGCACCCACCACACCGAAGGTTCGCTGAGCCAGATCGACGCCTTCGATTTCGGCCAGCGTCATCAGGCTGCCAAGCACGTAATCGACCACGCCCCGGGCATTACAGCCGGGCGCACTCGACCAGGTGATACCGGCTTGGGCGAAGTATTCAAGATCCAGATGATCAGTGCCTATGGTGCAGGTGCCAACAAAGCGCACCTTACTGCCCTCGAGCAAGGCACGGTTGACGCTGGTCACAGAACGCACCAGCAATACATCGGCCTGTTCAACCGTCGCACGGTCGATGGAACGGCCTGGAACTCGGCGGATTTCACCGAAACCGGCAAAAAAAGCATCGAGCAACGGAATATTTTCGTCGGCAACAATCAGCATGGCGGGCTCCTTTGGCGGATCGGCAGTTTAGGTGCAGACAGGCGGTTGGGCCAGCAGGCTTTGCGCTTACAAATCCGTAACAGAGGATTTTTCCTGACCAAGGCGTCAGCGGCGTAGAATGCGGCGCCCTGCGCATCAATATCTGTGGACGCTTTGCCTGTGAATTCCGTAACTGACCAACCTGTCGCCGTCGCCCTCACCCGTCCCGCCAGGGTTCGCCTGGAGATGAAAAACCTGCTCGCCCTGGCGTTGCCGATCATCATCGCGCAACTGGCAACCACGGCCATGGGTTTCGTCGACACGGTAATGGCCGGTCGCGTCGGCCCGGGGGATCTGGCGGCGGTGGCCTTGGGCAACTCGATCTGGGTACCGGTCTTCCTGCTGATGACCGGCACCCTGCTGGCGACCACGCCGAAAGTCGCCCAGCGCTTCGGCGCCGGCACTCACAGCGAGATCGGCCCGGTAGTGCGACAGGCATTGTGGCTGGCGTTGGCAGTAGGGTTAATTGCGACCGTAATGCTGCTCGGCGCCGAGCCGATCCTACATCTGATGAACGTCGATCCCGAGCTGATTGGCCCTTGCATGCAGTATTTGCACGGCATCGCCAGCGGGCTGCCGGCGGTGGCGTTTTATCATGTACTGCGCTGCTTCAGTGATGGCCTGGGCCGCACGCGGCCGGCGATGGTGTTGGGCTTGTGCGGCCTGGCGCTCAATATCCCGCTGAACTACATCTTCATCTACGGCCACTTCGGCGTGCCGGCCATGGGCGGCGTCGGCTGCGGTTGGGCCACGGCGATCGTGATGTGGGTGATGGCGCTGGGGCTGGCCGGTTACGAGCGCTGGGCGCCAGCCTATCGTTCAAGCGAACTGTTCAGCCGTTTCGATTGGCCACAGTGGGCGGTCATCAAACGTCTGCTGGCGATCGGCCTGCCGATCGGTATCGCCGTGTTTGCCGAGTCGAGCATTTTCGCGGTCATCGCGCTACTGATCGGCAGCCTCGGCGCTACCGTGGTGGCCGGGCACCAGATTGCACTCAACGTCAGCTCGCTGGTGTTCATGATTCCTTACTCGCTGGGCATGGCGGTTACCGTGCGCGTAGGCCAGGCTCTGGGCCGGGAAGAACCGCGTGAAGCGCGTTTTGCGGCGGGCGTCGGCATGGGGACCGCATTGGCCTACGCCTGCTTGTCGGCGAGCATGATGTTGCTGTTGCGCGAGCCGATTGCGGCGATCTACACCGCTGACCCGACGGTGATTCACATCGCCGCGATGCTGATTGTGTATTCGGCGCTGTTTCAGTTTTCCGACGCGATCCAGGTCACCGCCGCCGGCGCGTTGCGTGGTTATCAGGACACACGCGTAACGATGATCCTGACCCTGTTCGCCTATTGGGGCATCGGCCTGCCGGTGGGTTACGCCCTCGGCCTGACAGATTGGCTCGGCGCGCCTCGTGGCCCGAGCGGTTTGTGGCAAGGTTTGATCGTCGGCCTGAGTTGCGCGGCGTTCATGTTGTCGATTCGTCTGACCCGCAGTGCGCGCAAGCGTATCCGAATCAGCCGTTCGCTGGGCTAAGTCCACTTAAACCAAAAAAATGTGGGAGCGGGCTTGCTCGCGAAAGCGGTATCTCAGTCGCCCTTGTAGGTGACTGAAAAACTGCATTCGCGAGCAAGCCCGCTCCCACATTGGGTTTGGCCTGAGGCTCAGGCGTGCTTCTTGCGAATCCAGTACAGGTAAGTACCGGCCTCTTCATGCTGGCTAACCAGTTCATGGTCGAGAAACACGCAGAACTTGGGGATATCGCGCTTGGTCGACGGATCGGTGGCGATCACCTTGAGCAGGCCGCCGGGTGCCAGATCACGGATGTGCTGATGCAGCATCATCACCGGCTCCGGGCAATTGAGGCCCGTGGCATCGAGGGTACCGTCGACCGGCATGTCGATCATTTCACTCATGATTCACTCCTGAAACTGGCCTGCATTGTCGCGCATTGCCGGGTATATCGTCTAACCCTGTGGTGCTTCAGCGGGATTTGGGTTTTCTAACGTCATGCCGACGCAAGTGGCACGTGACCTCTTCGCGATCGTGATACAGCTGCTTGCAGCCGATATCAACCTTGATGCCGCGCGCCTTGAAACCATCGGCAATGCGCTCAAGCAGACGCTTCACTTCGGCATAACGCTGTTTCATCGGCAGCTTCAGGTTCACGACCGCCTCACGGCAATGCCCCTCGCCGATCCACTCTTCGAGCATCGCCGCGTTACGCGCCGGTTTCTCGACGATGTCGCAGACCATCCAGTCCACCGGTTGCTTGGGCTTGAAGGTAAAACCGTCAGCCATCAAATGCTGCACCAAACCCGTGTCCATCAGACTTTCGGCCATCGGACCGTTGTCGATGGCGGTCACCAGCATGCCGCGATTGACCAGTTGCCAGGTCCAGCCACCCGGCGCGGCGCCGAGATCGACGCCGGTCATGTCGCTGTGTAGACGATCTTCCCACTGATCACGCGGGATGAAGTGGTGCCAGGCCTCTTCCAGCTTCAGTGTCGAACGGCTTGGCGCCTCACGCGGAAACTTCAAACGAGGGATACCCATCGGCCACATCGCCGAGTTACCCGCGTCCGCCATACCGAGAAAAACTTCGCGGCCGCTCTTGAAGGTCAGCAACAGACGCGGCTTGCTGGCGTCTTCCACCAGTTTGCCGGCGCCGGTCAACGCTTTACGCAGCGGGCCTTCGAACTTCTTGCAGAAATTCGACAGTTCCTTGCCGTCGTTGGTGTCGACGACTTCCAGCCAAAGGCTGCCGCACACCGGGAAATCGGCCATGTGCGCGAGGATCACGCTGATACGGTCGGTTTCAGGCAGATCGATGAAAACGCCACGCGCCCATTGGCGCGGGAAGATCAGCTCGGCAAAACGCTGACCACGCATCAGGCGCTCGGCGCCGTCTTCTTCGGTGCAGACAAACTCGGCGCAGGCGGTGGCCGTTTTGGCTTTGGCGTAACCGGCCACGTTGAGTTGGGCGGCGAGGTCGGAAATCTCCGAGCAGACTTCGCCTTCGAAACCTGGCCGGCAATGCATGAATAGGGTGTTCATTCTTACTCCTGGGCAGAGGGCGGACATTCGGCCCCTGCGCGATGCTCAAGCCTTGCGTTGCGGCAAAGCCTGTCACGAAAACCGGCGCATGATAGCCGATGTCGGAACCTTGGACTTCGTCATAGAGTCCAGTTATTAGCCAGCTAATGAAAACAGGGCTAGTTTTAAAGCTCTATTCGTCCCCCGATCCGTAGCCGTGCGGATTCAAAGGAGTGATCGTAATGCCGTCCCTCGATAGTCTGAAGACGCTTAAAACACTGCAAATCGACGATAAGACCTACCACTATTTCAGCCTGCCGGATGCTGCCAAAAGCCTTGGCAACATCGACAAGCTACCGATGTCGCTGAAAGTGCTGCTGGAAAACCTGCTGCGCTGGGAAGATGAAAAAACCGTCACCGGCGCCGACCTCAGAGCGATTGCCGCCTGGCTCAAGGAGCGCCGCTCCGACCGCGAGATCCAGTACCGCCCGGCCCGGGTATTGATGCAGGATTTTACCGGTGTACCGGCCGTGGTCGATCTCGCCGCGATGCGCGCCGCCATGGCCAAGGCCGGTGGTGATCCGCAGCGGATCAATCCGCTGTCGCCGGTGGACCTGGTGATCGACCATTCGGTAATGGTCGACAAATTCGCCACCGCCAGCGCTTTCGAGCAGAACGTCGACATCGAAATGCAGCGCAACGGTGAGCGTTACGCCTTCCTGCGTTGGGGCCAGAGCGCTTTCGACAACTTCAGCGTGGTGCCGCCGGGCACCGGGATCTGTCACCAGGTCAACCTCGAATACCTCGGCCGCACGGTGTGGACCAAAGATGAAGACGGTCGTACCTATGCCTTCCCTGATACGCTGGTGGGCACCGACTCCCACACCACCATGATCAATGGCCTTGGCGTGCTGGGCTGGGGTGTCGGCGGGATCGAAGCCGAAGCGGCGATGCTTGGGCAACCGGTGTCAATGCTGATTCCGGAAGTGGTCGGTTTCAAACTCACTGGCAAACTCAAGGAAGGCATCACCGCGACCGACCTGGTGCTGACCGTCACGCAAATGCTGCGCAAGAAAGGTGTGGTGGGCAAATTCGTCGAGTTCTATGGCGACGGCCTCGCCGACCTGCCGCTGGCTGACCGCGCGACCATCGCCAACATGGCTCCGGAATATGGCGCAACATGCGGTTTCTTCCCGGTCGATGACGTGACCCTGGAATACCTGCGCCTGTCCGGACGCCCCCCGCACGTGGTGAAACTGGTCGAGGCTTACACCAAGACTCAGGGGTTGTGGCGTCTACCCGGTCAGGAGCCGGAGTTCACCGACAGCCTGGCGCTGGACATGGGTGGCGTCGAAGCGAGCCTCGCCGGGCCAAAACGACCGCAGGATCGCGTTTCATTACCCAACGTTGCGCAAGCCTTCAGCGACTTCCTCGACCTGCAATTCAAACCCACCAGTAAAGAAGAAGGACGTCTTGAAAGCGAAGGTGGCGGCGGCGTGGCCGTGGGCAATGCCGATCTCATCGGCGAAACGGAGTACGAATACGAGGGGCGCACCTATCGACTGAAAAACGGCGCCGTGGTTATCGCCGCCATCACCTCGTGTACCAACACCTCAAACCCGAGTGTGATGATGGCCGCCGGGCTCTTGGCCAAAAAAGCCGTGGAGAAGGGGCTGACCCGTAAACCGTGGGTGAAGAGTTCGCTGGCGCCGGGCTCGAAAGTGGTTACCGATTACTACAAGGCGGCGGGACTGACGCAATACCTCGACCAGCTTGGCTTTTCGCTGGTGGGTTACGGTTGCACCACCTGCATCGGCAACTCCGGCCCGCTGCCAGAGCCGATCGAGAAAGCCATTCAGAAAGCAGACCTTGCTGTCGCTTCGGTGCTGTCCGGCAACCGCAACTTCGAAGGTCGGGTGCATCCATTGGTGAAAACCAACTGGCTGGCCTCACCACCGCTGGTGGTGGCTTACGCGCTGGCCGGCACTGTTCGTACCGATATCAGCAGCGAACCGTTGGGCAATGATCCACAAGGCAATCCGGTGTATCTGCGCGATATCTGGCCGAGTAGCCAGGAAATCGCCGACGCGGTGAATCAGGTCAACACCGCGATGTTCCACAAGGAATACGCCGAAGTGTTTGCCGGCGACGAACAGTGGCAAGCCATCGAGGTGCCACAAGCGGCAACTTATGTGTGGCAGGACGATTCGACCTACATCCAGCATCCGCCGTTTTTCGACGAGATTTCTGGCCCACTGCCAGAGATCAAGGATGTAAAAGGCGCGCGGGTGTTGGCTTTGCTCGGCGATTCGGTGACCACCGACCACATCTCCCCTGCCGGCAACATCAAGACCGACAGCCCGGCCGGGCGTTACCTGCGCGAAAAAGGCGTGGAACCGCGAGACTTCAACTCCTACGGCTCGCGGCGCGGCAACCATGAAGTGATGATGCGCGGCACCTTTGCCAACATCCGCATCCGCAACGAGATGCTCGGCGGTGAAGAAGGCGGCAACACGATCTACATGCCCACGGGTGAGAAACTGGCGATCTACGACGCGGCCATGAAATATCAGGCTTCGGGAACACCCTTGGTGGTGATTGCCGGACAGGAATACGGTACCGGCTCCAGCCGTGACTGGGCGGCTAAAGGCACCAACCTGTTGGGCGTCAAAGCGGTGATTGCCGAAAGTTTCGAGCGCATCCACCGCTCCAATCTGGTGGGCATGGGCGTATTGCCGCTGCAGTTCAAGCTCGATCAAAACCGCAAGAGCCTGCACCTGACCGGCAAGGAAACCTTCGAGATTAAGGGCCTGAGTGGCATTGAGCTGACGCCGCGGATGAATCTGCCGCTGGTGATCACCCGTGAAGACGGGCAGCAGGAGAGAATCGACGTGCTGTGCCGCATCGATACCTTGAATGAAGTGGAGTACTTCAAGGCGGGCGGGATCCTGCATTACGTGCTGCGGCAGCTTATCGCCTCTTGATCCACACCGTACCTGCTGGGGGGAGCTTGCTCTCTCCCCACAGTGGGTCATACCGGCACTTTTTTACGGACGAAAAAAAACCCGCCGAAGCGGGTTTTTCCCAAGACCATTATCGACTCCCTGTCGGCAGCGATCCTTGCAATGGTCGATCATCCGTGATCCTGAAGTACTCCCTGTGCTTCAGTTGATGTGTGTAGATTACGCGTGGGATCCAATCGGCAATAGTCGACATAGCTACCATCGCGTGTAGGACATTCGCTATACGACCCCTTCCGAAAACCCTTAGACGTGTCAGGCGCGGGGCTTCAAATCCGCAATGTGTTCGACTTTCAGCGGCCCATAGGCGTATTCCGGCAGAAACCATACAGCAGCCAACACCCCCAACCTCATCCACCTGCCCCCTGACGAGCCCTGGCACTGTCGATAAGAAAGTGTTCAAGGCGGCTCAACTGTTCTTCCCAGCCACGGCTGTCCATGTAATAAGCCTCCTTCTGACGAATATCCGGAATGTGCGCAAAACCTGACTCTGACACCTTCAGCAAGGTGCCTTCCTCGTAATCTTGCAGCTCAAACTTGACCAGCGTGGTGGGCTCTTGGGAATAGTCGATCTTTGGATTGACCGCATACGGATGCCAGCGGAATGAAAATAGTTGCTGCGGCTCGACTCGCTCGACCAGCACATTCCATAAAACGTGCTCAAAACCCGGATACGTGACTTGCCCTTGCGTCCATTCGCCGGCAATAAAACGCCTGCCTTCCAGTGCCACCCCAAACCACTGGCCAAACGCCTCGGCATCGACCAATGCACGCCAGACATGAGAACGTGGCGCCCTGAGCGTGATTTTGCGTTCGAAACTATTGGGTACTGGTTTCATACGTCACCTCCTGTTCTGAACAGTAGGCTTGTATGACCACATGTCCAACCTGAAGTTGTATCAAAGCAGTGCAGCGGTTCATCTGCAATGACACATCCGGCAGCGTTTCAAGCGCCTCTGAACGGTTGAAACTGATACCTTTTCCCGGGAATTGAACGAAGCAAGGAAGAGTCATGCAGCCATCCCTCACCGAACGTTATCGCGGCGCCCTGCTGGGCCTGGCTTGCGGCGACGCGGTCGGCACCACGGTTGAGTTCAAACCGCGCGGTTCATTCCAACCATTGACTGACATGCTCGGTGGTGGTCCTTTCCACTTGAAACCGGGGCAATGGACGGATGACACATCGATGGCTCTGTGCCTGGCGGAAAGTCTGCTGAGTAAAAACGGTTTCGATGCCACAGACCAGATGGGCCGCTATCTCAACTGGTGGAAATGGGGTTACCTCAGTTCGACCGGCGAATGTTTTGATATTGGCATGACCGTCAGTCAGGCGCTCTCGCATTATCAGCAAACAGGTGAACCCTTTGCTGGATCAACCGACCCGCACACCGCTGGTAATGGCTCCCTGATGCGGCTGGCACCGGTGGTGCTGTTTTACTTTCCTGACGTTGAACTGGTGCGAAAGTTTGCCGCCGACAGCTCGCGAACAACCCATGCAGCGCCTGAAGCTATCGAATGCTGCTTACTATTTGCCGAACTGATCGGCAAAACCCTGCTCGGAACAGCGAAAAACATCTTGCTCGAGCACGCCCTCACGACCTTCACACAACCCAAAGTCGTTGCGCTGGCCCGAGGTGAATACCTCGACAAACCGGCAAACGAAATACGCGGTAGCGGCTACAGCGTCGAGTCATTGGAAGCAGCATTGTGGTGCTTTCATCACACCGACAGTTTTTCAGAGGCGATCCTGCAAGCCGCGAATCTGGGCGATGATGCCGACACCACCGCCGCGATCGTTGGCCAGTTGGCCGGTGCCTTCTACGGCGTCGGGGCCATTCCTGCCAAATGGTTGGAACTGCTGCATGAAGGCGAGGAGATTACAGCGACCGCAGACCGCTTGCTTGAAGCCTCCAGACAACGAGCACCTGAATAGGAACCACGCAGTCGCTACACTACTCTGCACTTTCATCCGATATAACGAGAACTCCCATGTCCCCACGCCTGCTCCTGGCCCTGATGCCATTTCTGTTCACCCCCCTCGCCCACGCCGCCGTCGACTGTGCCAACGCCAGCGATCAGGCAACGATGAATCAATGCGCCGGCCAGGACTTCAAAGCGGCGGACAAAGAACTGAACACCGTATATCAGCAGATCACCGGGCGCTTGAAGGACAATCCGGATAGCAAGAAGCTGTTGGTCAATGCGCAAAGGGCGTGGATCGGGTTTCGCGATGCCGAGTGCGCGTTTTCGTCATCCGGGGTGGCGGGCGGCAGCGTTTACCCGCTGATTTACAGTAGCTGCATGACGGCCGTGACCAAAGTCCGGGTTGAGGCGCTGAAGCAATATTTGAAGTGTGAAGAAGGTGACATGGGTTGCCCGGTCCCCGGGGCCTGATGCGTGTAGTGAGGATTTTTTGCGCAATAACTGTGCCGCCGCGCGGAAACGGTATTGCTCGACAGCTTCCAGCACATGCTCAGCCTGCGAGAGCCTGTGCTGTCTAGCTGCTGCCGGTTAAACGTGCGGATTGCCCGGTGCTTTGGTCGGCGCGGCGTATTGCGGCTTAAGATGACCATCCTGATCAAGTAGCCAGGCGTCCATGATCTGCCGTACCACGGGACCGGCGACACGACCACCGGCTTCGCCGTTTTCGATCATCACCGAAACCGCAATCTTAGGATCTTCAGCCGGCGCAAAACCGACGAACAAGGCATTGTCGCGGTGGCGTTCGAGGGTCTTCTCACGGTTATAGCGCTCACCTTGCTTGATCGCCACCACCTGTGCCGTGCCGCTCTTGCCGGCGATTCGATATTGCGCACCTGCTGCCGCCGCGCGAGCAATGCCGCGGGGAGCGTGCATCACCATCTGCATGCCGTGGTTGACCTGCTCCCAGTCGCGCGGGTCCTTGAGCACGATATTCGGCATCGGATGCTCATCGACCGGTGCCACACCATCGACAGTCTTGGCCAAGTGCGGTCGGTTCCACACGCCTTTGTTTGCGATCAACGCGGTCGCCTGCGCCAGTTGCAAAGGTGTGACCTGCATGTAGCCTTGACCAATACCGAGGATGACCGTTTCGCCCGGGTACCAGGCCTGCCGCCGTGTCGCGCGCTTCCAGGCTTGAGATGGCATCAGACCGGGGGATTCTTCGAACATATCCAGCGAGACTTTCTCACCCAGGCCGAACATCGCCATGTAGTCGTGCAGGCGATCAATGCCGAGCTTGTGCGCCAGATCATAGAAGTAGGTGTCGTTGGAGCGCATGATCGCTGCGTCCATGTCGACCCAACCGTCACCGCTGTGGTTCCAGTTTCGGTACTTGTGATCGTAGTCCGGGAGTTGGTAGTAGCCCGGATCGAACACGCGGGTCTGCGGCGTGACAACGCCCGCATCGAGACCGGCGATCGCGACTTCCGGCTTGATCGTCGAGCCCGGCGCGTACAAGCCTCGAAGTACACGGTTGAATAGCGGCCGATCAATGGAGTCACGGAGCGCCGAATACTCCTTGGAGCTGATGCCAGTAACGAACAGGTTAGGGTCAAAACTCGGGTTGCTGACCATGGCTAACACCTCGCCACTGCTCGGATCAAGCGCCACGACGGAACCGCGGCGATCCCCCAAAGCAGCTTCGGCAGCTTCCTGCAATTTGACGTCGAGGCTCAGGACTATGTTTTTGCCCGGCACGGGATCTGTATGTTTGAGTACCCGTAGCACTCGGCCTTGAGCGTTGGTTTCCACTTCCTCATAACCGACGTGACCGTGCAGTTGCGCTTCATAGAAGCGTTCGATACCGGTTTTGCCGATGGATTGGGTGCCGCGGTATTCCACCGAGTCGAGGGTCTTGGATTCTTTTTCATTGATGCGGCCGACATAACCAATTGAGTGAGCGAAGTGCATGCCGAATGGGTAATGTCGAACGAACTGTGGCTCTACATCCAGGCCAGGCAAACGGAACTCATTGACCGCCAACACAGCGATTTGTTCTTCCGTCAGCTCATAGAACAGCGTTACCGGGGTGAACGGGTGGTGGGACTGCTTCAGCGCCTTGTCGAATACCGTCCGATCTTCCGCAGGTAGGTGTAAGAGATTGATAACCTCGTCCAACTCCTGATTGACGTTGGTGGCACGTTCGCGAGTGATGCTCAGGTTGTAACTGGGACGGTTATCTGCCAATAGCACGCCATTGCGGTCGTAGATCAGTCCGCGTGTGGGCGGGATCGGCAAAACATGGACGCGGTTGTTTTCTGAAATGGTTGAGTGGTAGTCGAACTCGACTACTTGCAGGATGTAAAGGCGCACCACCAGCGCACAGCTAATGACGAAGACGAAAAAGGCGCAGGCGATCAACCTTTTGTTGACCAGCCGCGTCTCTTTCTCGTGATCCTTGATCGGGATTGGTTCAGGCATTTCCACAGCAACTCTTTGACATAAATGAGTGCCGCTCCCTAGGCATGGCATCAGTCCGTGAAAAAAAGAGCTGCACCATACCAAAAACTGCCCGGTCACTTCATAACGTTTTTCCCCCAACAGAAGCTCTTGTAACAGCTAGGGGATCAACGGGCCTGAAAACTTTCCTGCGGGCAAAACAAAACCCCAACTGCTTTCGCAATTGGGGTTTCGGAATTTAATCTTGACGATGACCTACTCTCACATGGGGAAACCCCACACTACCATCGGCGATGCATCGTTTCACTGCTGAGTTCGGGATG
>NZ_CAXAON010000028.1:0-88237 GCF_963970495.1 Pseudomonas sp. EA_65y_Pfl2_P78
GGGTACGGATGGAGGCGCCTTGGCTCCAATCTTGTCGACCATGCTTGCGTAACCAAACCAACACCGTCGACCGGCCCTGGATCCCGTAGCGCCGTTGAGCCTCTTTATAACTCAACTCGCCTTTTTCGACTTGGTCGACAACCGACAATTTAAAAGTCAGCGTGTAATCGCGTTGACTACGTTTTGCGCCCGTATCCATTGCCCCCTCCTGATAAGAAGCCAGAAGGTGTAAACCTTATTCAGGACGAGACAATCACCACTGAAGAGCCCGAGGCAACTCAGCCGCAAAACCCGTCAGTGCAGGCACCGACGATTTCCCCAAGGTTGTCCTCTTACATGTCGACATCAGCCAGCTCGATCGCCCGCCAAGCAGCTCCGTCGAATGAATCGCTTAAGGCGTCAGAGGATGCTCAACCAACACTGACTCAACATTCTGCTTTTTGGCCTTCACCAAGGCAGCATCCACCAGCACCTTTCGCGCCTCTGCCTCGGCCTGGGAGTTGAAAGGGCCAATCAGAATTCGCGTTTTGCCGCTACCGTCCTTGATGACCGTCGGAACGAACGCGTGCTCGATCAACCAGCCGCTCAAATCGCTGACGGCCTGAGGCGTTTCACCGCGCACCTCAAGATCCCACTGCGGGGCAGAGGACACCGCAGGCGCTGTTGCGACTGCCACTTTGGGCTTCTGTGTGTCCACACTTTTGCCTTCACCACATCCAGCCAATGCCAGTGCCGCGACCATCCAGACCCATTTGCGCACAACGCTTTCCTCGAAAATCTCAAAGCGGTGATCTTAACACTCATAAATACTTCGCGAGCCCCGCAAAATGGGCACAAAACAACGAGATTGATGATTGCAGCCTCTGTATAGTTACGCCCTGGGAATTAATGCCACATCTGCGCGTCAGAAAGATGCACCCAAACCGTGAGACTTCGCACTAATCTATACGTACCACCGACCTCTGCACTGTCTGAATCAGGTGCCCTACAAAGCAATCAAGGAGAAGACCATGCTGATACTCACCCGCAAAGTCGGTGAAAGCATAAACATTGGTGATGACATTACGATCACCATCCTCGGCGTTAGCGGCCAACAGGTCCGCATCGGCATCAACGCCCCGAAAAACGTTGCGGTGCACCGTGAAGAAATTTACCAGCGCATCCAGGCTGGCCTGACCGCCCCGGACAAGCCACAAACGCCCTGAGCCGCTTTCGCAGTCAGTAGCCAGTTCGTTTGCCCCGTGTAATGACTGGCTAAAGATTCACGCGCCGTACTGCTATCCGCTCCCCACTCGCTGGGCACGGCGCCTGACACATAACTCCTCACTCCAGCTCCTTGCCGCCCCTATCCTCTGTTGCCGAGCGATACTACCTGCCATTCCCAAGGCTGGCTGTCGGACGTTTCCGATAGAGCGCAGAGAATTCGCCCGCCTAATCCAACGTCACGCCACGCGCCATACCTGCGGCCGCCACCACCATCAGCACCAACAACAACGCCTCGACATGACTGATTCGTGCGTACAGCTTTGCACGGCCAGTATCGAGCGCCGCACCTCGCACTAACGAGATCCGCCACTTGACCAACGTGATCATCGGCGAGAGCTCTATCAGCAAAATCAGCACAAACAGTGTCATTTTCAAATGGAAGAGCGGCTGATGCAGGTAGTAGTCAGTGCCCTTTTCATAGCCACCAAAGGCGCGCATCCCACCCGTCACCAGCAGAACCAAAGCAGAAATACCCCATAGATTGTCGGCGAGCAAAACGCGCCTGGCATCCCCTAAGCCTGCAACCAAGCGGCTAAACGCCGCTCCACGAGTCAGAACCGCCCAAAAACCCAACGCAAAAGCCAGTAAGTGAACAGCCGCTAGAAACCATTGAACCAGCATCGCCAGACTCCTTCTGTAAAGAGATGGAAATCGCCAGTCAGTAGTAGTCGAAAAATAAAGGACATGCTCGCGCAACATCGCCGGTCATGTATCGAGCGATTGAAACAAGGAGAGAGAACCCGAAAAAGCCAAATTACAGGCAAAAAAAATCCCAAGCAGCTGATGGAAGCTCGGGATTTAAAAATGCATAAACCGTGGTGGTGAACGCGGGACAAATGTTACTGAAACTCCCACCCTGCTACAAGGTATTTTTCATAACCGGTTGGTTAAATAAAATCGTAAGCTATTAAATATCCACACATTTTAAAAGACTGCTGGCGACAAAAGGCGATCCACTCAGCCAATCTCAAACTCGACATCACAAAAATCAGCCTGACCGGACACCCCTTCAGCACACTCCCCATGTGCGCCCGAGAAGGATTAAAGCCCCCCCTCTGGATGCGCCGAATTGGCGACTCAAGGCTGGGCCTTGCAAACCCCAGACAACAAAAAAGGGCCCACCTTTCGGTGAGCCCTTCTAGACCGCCCAGCAGAGCGGATTTTGTTTGGTAGGCGCGATTGGACTCGAACCAACGACCCCCACCATGTCAAGGTGGTGCTCTAACCAACTGAGCTACGTGCCTGCTGTGAGGCGGCATTCTACGGAATTCCGAAGGGGTGTCAACACCTTTTTTTCACCTAACCCTATGAATATGCAAAATATTTAATTTGCGGCCAATGAAGAAGATTTTCCGGTGGCTGGCGGAGGTTTTTCAACTCCGGTAGGATCGACGCACTCGTAAAATATATTAAACAGAGGCGACAGAATGGCGAACACCCTTTACCCAGAGTCTTATTACGCTGCGTCGGCCAATGCCGTACCGCCACGTCCAGCCTTGCAGGATGATGTGGAGACGGATGTCTGTGTAATCGGTGCCGGGTATACCGGGCTGTCCTCGGCCCTGTTCCTTCTGGAGAACGGTTTTCGCGTGACAGTGCTGGAGGCCGCCAAAGTCGGCTTCGGCGCTTCAGGACGCAATGGCGGGCAAATCGTTAACAGCTATAGCCGCGACATTGATGTGATCGAGCGTACTGTTGGCCCGAAACAGGCGCAGTTGCTCGGCGAGATGGCCTTCGAAGGCGGCCGGATCATTCGCGAGCGCGTGGCCAGGTACAACATCCAGTGCGACCTGAAGGACGGCGGCGTATTCGCCGCCCTTACGGCCAAGCAGATGGGTCATCTTGAATCGCAGAAGCGTCTATGGGAGCGCTTCGGGCACTCACAACTCGAACTACTCGATCAACGCCGCATCCACGAAGTCGTCGCGTGTGATCAGTACATTGGCGGCATGCTCGACATGAGCGGCGGCCACATTCATCCGTTGAACCTTGCGCTGGGCGAAGCGGCTGCCGTGGAGTCCCTTGGCGGCGTCATCTATGAACAGTCGCCAGCCGTGCGCATCGAACGCGGCGCCAATCCGGTCGTGCACACGCCGCAAGGCAAGGTCAGGGCCAAATTCATCATCGTTGCCGGCAATGCCTACCTCGGCAATCTGGTGCCGGAACTGGCAGCCAAATCGATGCCGTGCGGCACGCAAGTGATCACCACAGAACCGCTGGGTGAAGAACTGGCGAAAGCGCTATTGCCGCAGGACTACTGCGTCGAAGACTGTAACTACCTGCTCGATTACTACCGCCTGACTGGCGACAAACGCCTGATTTTCGGCGGCGGCGTGGTGTACGGCGCGCGGGATCCGTCGAACATCGAAGCAATCATCCGCCCGAAAATGCTCAAGGCTTTCCCGCAGCTCAAGGACGTGAAGATCGACTACGCCTGGACCGGCAACTTTCTGCTGACGCTGTCGCGTTTGCCGCAAGTTGGACGTCTGGGCGACAACATCTATTACTCGCAAGGTTGCAGCGGCCATGGCGTGACCTACACACATCTGGCAGGCAAGGTATTGGCAGAGGCACTGCGTGGTCAGGCTGAGCGTTTTGATGCGTTTGCCGACTTGCCGCACTACCCGTTCCCGGGTGGGCAAATGCTGCGTACGCCGTTTGCTGCGCTGGGTGCCTGGTATTACGGCTTGCGTGACAAATTCGGAATGTAAAAAAAGGGCCGCTGAACAGCGGCCCTTTTTATTGAACGCAAGGCGTTTAGAGGTGATCCCGAGCAATCCCGCTACGGATCCGCAAGATATCCGCCAACACCGCCAAAGCGATTTCCGCAGGTGTCTTGCTGCCCAGGTTCAGGCCGATCGGCGCGTGAATCCGCGCCAACTCGCCCTCCCCCAATCCGCCAATCCTGCGAAGGCGCTCAAAGCGTTTCTGCGACGTCTGCTGTGAACCCATCACGCCAATGTAAAAGGCCTCGGTGCGCACCGCCTCCATCATTGCCAGATCATCGATACGCGGATCATGCGTCAGCGCCACCACCGCCGTGTCGCGATGGCAGCCACCGTCGGCAATGAACACCGACGGCAATTGCCGACGAATCTCTACGCCACTGAGTACCACGCCTTCGAGCACCTCATCACGCGGATCGCAGAGAATCACTTCGAAACCCAAGCCAACCGCAAACTCGGCACACGCCTGCGCCACGCTGGAATACCCGGCAAGCAAAAGACGCTGAGCCGCACCAACGCGGATTCGTACCCGATCGATCTCACGCTCGATCCGCGCACCCTGTTCGCGATCTGCAAAAAGGCTGCGCGCACCACTGGCCAGATCGACTTCACGAATCAGCCGACGCTGACCAAGCAGCGCCGATTCCAGTTCACGCAGATGCGCCTGCACGTCACAGCCAGCGTCAAATTTCTCTACCAGCACATCGAGAATACCGCCACAGGGCAGACTGACCCGCGAACGCGGATCGTCGCCTTCGCCGTAACGCACGACGTTGACCGCATCGAAAAACGCACCCTCGGCGAGGCGCTCGAGAAAATCCTCCTCGACACAGCCGCCGGACAGCGACCCGATCCACTGCCCGCCGTCATTCACTGCCAGCAGCGAACCCGGCGCACGCGGCGCCGAGCCGTAGGTGGTCAACACGGTACAGAGCCAGATGCACTGCCCCGCTACCGACCACTCCAATGCACGCCGCACCACTTGCAGATCGAGATGCTGCATGTCAGTGCGCCTTGTGCTCGATGGGCGGCGGGTCAGCTTGCAGCTTCTGAACCTCGCTTACCGCCAACTCTCCGGACTGGCCGCCCCACCCTTGACGCAGGTAGTTGAGAAGATCGGTCAGTTGCTCAGGACTGAGCTTGTCGGCAAAACCCGGCATTGGCTGCATGTGTTCGAACCCGGAGAATTTCTGCTCGCCGATACCGTCCTCGATGACCCGCAACAGATTGCGTGGATCTTCCAGACGCAGCGTGGTGTTGCCGCGCATGGCAACAGCGATGTGCGGCTTGCCTTCACCACCCGCCGCGTGACAACCGGCGCAGACATTCAAATATTCCTGACGGCCCCGTTGGGCACTCGCGCCGAGCTTGTCGACCGGCACGGCGACGAGCTCTTTGGCTGCCGGCGGTTGATCGCCGAGCAGGAAGGTCGCCATGGCAGCCAGATCGGTATCGTTCAAGCCCTGAGTGCTGTTGTGGAACACCGGGAACATCTCGTTGAACATCGTGCCCTGCGCGCTCATGCCATGCTTGAGGAATGTGCTCAGGTCCTGATGATTCCAGCCGCGAGCGGCCAGATCAGTGGCCAGCAGGCTCGGCGCCAGATAGCCATTGAGGATGCCACCAGTGAGACGCTTGTCCATTTGCATTGCGCCCGACAGCCCGCGTGGCGTATGGCACTCGCCGCAGTGGCCGAGGACGTCGACCATGTACTGGCCACGCTTCCAGGCGTCGCTTTTGCCGTCGGCAGATTCCAGCTTCACGTCTTTGCCGTACATCATGTTCCAGCCCATCAGGCCCAGACGCACGTTGAACGGAAAGCTCAGGCTGGTGACCGGCGCTGCCCGCTCGATCGGCTCAACGGTTTTGAGGTACGCATGAATCGCATCCGAATCTTCGCGCGGCATCAGGTGATACGAGGTGTACGGCATCGCCGGATACAGGTTTGCGCCGTCACGACGCTTGCCCTCGGTCAACGCAGCGTAGAACTCGTCATCACTGTACAAACCGATGCCATGCTCTTTGCTCGGGGTGATGTTGGTGCCGTAGATCGTGCCGAACGGCGAGACGATTGGCAGCCCGCCGGCAAATGGCGCGCCACCCGGTGCAGTGTGGCAAGCCATGCAGTCGGCGGCGCGGGCGAGGTATTGGCCGCGCTTGACCTGATCATCGGCGTGGACAAACAACACTGGCGCAGCCAGCCCGACCGCCAGGGTCAGGCGGGTCAGTAATAGCTTCATGCTTAACCCTCCTTGACCAGGCCGAGATCGGTCAGCACGTTGCGGGTCGCGTTGTAATAACGCACGTACCCGGTGCAACGGCATATGTGATGACCGAGGCTGTCCTCGATGACTTGTTCGAGTTTGCTTTGGACGATTGGCTGGCGTTGCAGCTTTTCCACCAACACGGTCGCGGCGTTGACGAAGCCCGGCGCGCAGTAGC
The DNA here is from genome assembly GCF_963970495.1 of Pseudomonas sp. EA_65y_Pfl2_P78. Taxonomy (NCBI): domain Bacteria; kingdom Pseudomonadati; phylum Pseudomonadota; class Gammaproteobacteria; order Pseudomonadales; family Pseudomonadaceae; genus Pseudomonas; species Pseudomonas sp. EA_65y_Pfl2_P78. Next base: position 6,435 of record NZ_CAXAON010000028.1, read on the forward strand.
TGCACTGGAAGGCGAACTCATCAACAAAGCGCTGCTGGATCGGATTCAGCTCGGTGACCTGCCCGCTCTCGTCACGCTTGGCGTGCGATTCGATGGTGCGGACTTTCTTGCCTTCGAAGTAATGCGCGCCGGTAATGCAGGTGCGCACTTCTTCGCTGGTGCCGTCCGGGTTATCGACGATCACCACGCAAGCGTGGCAAATACCCTGGCCGCAGCCCAGACGCGAGCCAGTCAGGTTTTTGTATTCGTGCAGGTAGTCGATCATCGGCAGGTCATCAGGGATGTCCACCGGGCCGACGGATTGACCATTGAGGGTCAGTTGAAGCGGACGGTTAGCCATTGAGGGCCTCCTTGATGCGCGCAGCAGTGATAGGCAGATCGCGAACACGTTTACCGATGGCGTGCGCCACGGCATTGCCAATGGCGCCGACCACCGGAATCATCACCACTTCAGCGATACCTTTGGACGGATCGCTGGGTGACAGCGGTGGCAGAATCTCTGCCGTCTGCTTCCACACCGCGACATGCCGGGCCATTGGCAGGCGATAACGGTTGAAGTTCCAGTCACCCTCCCCCGGCCCGCCCTCGTACAGCGGCATCTCTTCCATCAGCGCATGACCAATACCCATGGCGACCCCACCTTCGAGCTGCCCCTTGACCAGTTCTTCAACCAACACCCGACCGCATTCGACCCAAGAATGATGGTTGAGCACTTCGACTTGCGCCGAGCCTTTGTTGACCTTCAACTCGACCAGGGTGGCGACCGGGCTGTAGTAAGTCACCGCCGCGTTGTTCAACTGAACAACCGGGTAGTTGATGTTCTGGCGATCCAACAGGTGGAAACCCGCCGTGTTCATCAGCGCTTTCTTCGCCTTCGGCGCACCATCGCCGTACTTCACCGCCAGACCGTCAAGCGGCAAACGCTCGCGCACGCCGTCGATGCTGTATTCGGCCTCGGCCCAACTCCAGCGGTTGAACGCATGAACAGTGGCGCCGGTCACCAGACCGCGCTCATGAGCGTGCTTGGCCAACTCTTCGAAACTCAACGGCTGCATGCCGTTGGCCGTGAGTTTGCCGTCGACCCAATGCGCGTCTTCACGACGCACGACGTAAGGGTTGGCTTGACCGCCGTAAGGCCCCTGACGCCAGATTTCCATGGCCGCCGGCCACAAACCGTTGTTGAACAGCACGCGCGCTGCCTCACGGGTTGCGTGGCTGAAGTAGTAAGCCGAGTTGGTCGCCGAGGAAGCCGAAGCCAGCTTGCCGACCCAACGCGGGTTGCGCAGCAGATTGTCCTGCTCGGCCTGGCTCATGATGTAAGGGTTGCCGCTGGTAATCAGCTGCATTTCCTTCCATTCGGTTTCGCCGGTCTTCACTTCATGGGCAGGGCTACCGAGGAAATCAGCGACGACCAGGGCTTGCGAAGTCGACATGCCGGTGCCGATTTCAATGCCGATATGACGCAGGGTGATGCGCCCCTCGGCAGTGAATTCGATACTGGCCATCGGTGCTTCGGAGCCGGTGCCGAAGTCTTTCTGACAAATGGCGAAACCGACGCCGTACCAGTTGTCCGGATCATCTGCTTCGCGCTGCTTCTTGATGGCGTCGCGGTTTTTCCAGACTTCGTGCACTGCGGCCTTGTCGAGAATCTCGTGCAGGCGCAGAGCACCGGCCGGGATCGCGCCCTGAGTGTTCTTCATACCCGAACGCAACGCGTTCTTGCGGCGCAAATCGATCGCATCGACGCCGAGCCGATTGGCAATTTCGTCAACCATCATTTCGGTCGACGCCATGCTTTGCAGCGTGCCGTAACCGCGCATCGAGCCCGCCTCAACAGCGCGTGAGTGATAAGCGGTGACCTGCAGATCGTTCTGCGGCATGTAATAGATCGACTGCGCCGCCGTGGCGCCAACTGCCGCAACCGAGGGGCTGTAGTTGACCCGCCCGCCACCGTCGACACTCATTTCGGCGCGGAAAATCTTGAAGGTGTAATCGTTCTTGTCCACGGCCAATTGGTAGCGGATGTCGAACGGGTGGCGCTTGATGCCGCTCTGGAATTGCTCGTAGCGATCGTTGGCCAGGCGCACCGGCACACCGGCACCGTAAAGCGCAGCGAGTGCTGCGTAGTAAACGAAGATGTTGTGGTCTTTGGAACCGTAACCGACGGTGTAACCGGGGTGCATGTTCAGGTTCGCCAGACCGAAGCGCGAGGGCGCGATCATTTTCGCGGTCTCGGTCGCAGCTTCCAGTGGGCACTGGGTCGCCACCACGAAGTGCAGCGTCTTGGTGGCCGGGTCGTACCAACCGTTCCCGTTGTCCGGCTCCATGGCGGCAGGTTCGATCGATGGGGTCTTGTAACGCTCGTCGAACACCAGCCAGTTATCCGGCGGCGTATCGATCTCTTTCTTCATGCGGTCGGCGTAGAACAAACCGCGCTCGGTCAGGTTGCCGTGCAGGTTCGGCTGGGAATTCCACACCGGACGACGGTTTTTCAGCATCGGGAACAGGATCGAGTCCTTGAGGCTGGCGAATTCATCTTCATCTGCCGACGTCGGGCCACCCACACGTACGTAGCGGAAGCTGCCGTAGGGGTCGCCTTCGTAGTAAGGCACCTTGGCGCCGTAACGAATCGCTTTGTCATTGAATTTGAGCTTGTTCTTGGCCTGACGAAAACGCTCGAAGTCGTTCCAGATCAGGATAGCGACCGGGTGGCCGATGAACATCGGCACCTTGCCCTCAGGCAAAAGTGGATCTGGCGCGTGCTCTTCCGGGAAAACGATACCGTCCTTGTCCAGATCGGCAGCGGTGACGATGCGGTCAGGCTGCAAATCGGCGCCCAGCCACGACAGGTCGTAACCGTTATAGATATGGTCAGCCTTGATGGTTTTGAGCAGCATGGCGTGGCCTTGCTGCTCAGGCCAACCCGGCATGTCCCTGGAGCGGATGTCGCGAGCAAACACCTTGCTGCCGCAGACCTTGGACAGGGCGTCGTTACGCTGGCGCGCCTTGCCGTTGTTGCCGAGCCACTTTTCGGACGGCACGGTGACGCTGTTTTCCATCAAGGCAGCCAGCGCCTGACTGCTGAGCGGCGTGAGCGTAACGCTCACTCCCGCCACCAGCCCACCCTGAAGGAACGAGCGCCGGGATATTTCACGGTTGGACATGGATCATCCTCTGGGCGGTTATGAGTCCACCCTTCTGGTTATCTACTGGGAATCTCGAGTCTTGCAGAAGCCCTTTCTGGCGAGGCCAAGAGCCGTGTTGACAGTGCAAAGCTGACCGAAAGGTTAACTTTAAAGGTTTCTGCGGCTGCGGCAAACAAGCAGTTACAAAAATCTGACTAAAGAATCAGAATTACTGCAACCTTGCGCCGCAGCAAGTCACTGGACAAAACGCTGTCCAGCTTCTGCAGGAGTGAGCCTGCTGTCTGCGTCCGCCCAGTACAAATCAATCCAAAGCAGGTACCTGAAATGCCCCGTACCGACACATTCACATTAGTCAAAGGCCAGTTTTTAAACGATGCATCTCGCTATGTGCTCTTCTGCGATAAAAGGCGTGAATAGCCCACACCACCCCAACGAATAGCAACCCTGTCCCAAGCGCTTCCATAGGAGAGGGCCAGCGCTGGTTGATGAGCAAACCCATCGCAGTTGCATAAATAGTCCCACTGGCGATCAATTGCCCGCTCAGCGCCAGAGGTAGGCGCCGGGTTGCGATTGACCATGCCCAGGCACCTGCAAGGGTGGCTCCCACGCCCTGAATTAATCCACAGACTATTAGCGCCTGAGTACCTGCCAACCCGCCCGAATGGCTAGCGAAGTGGGACAACTTCAAGTAAAGCCCAGCCGGGATGAAAGCCAGCATTTCGACGCTGCACATGAAGATCAGCATGGCGGACCACAACATGGGCGACATACTTGGGCGTCGAGCCAAAGCACTTTCATTTATCAGGCCAAAACCCGTCCAGAATCCGATTGCAAGCAACGATGCCAGGAGTCCAAACATTATCGAGGTTGTCGGTAGCACCACCGTGGCGCTACCAAAATCAAACACGCTCAAGTTGACCAGACTGATGCCTAAAGCCGCCACCAACAACGGCCCGGAAATGGCGCGCCAAGGCACGCTGGAGCTGCGCATGTTGCCGGCAATCGCAAGTACGATAGGCACTGACCCCATCATCACCGGAGGGATCACCGGCCCGGCTGCCAAGACCGCAGTAGTAATCAGAAAGAAGTAACCGATGTATCCCAGGAAGCCCAACAGTGCGGCGCAAGCCCAGTCGCCCAGCCTCAACTGCCGCACTTCGTCACGGTAAACAAACAGCACTAACAGACTACCCAATCCGGCAAAGGCATAGCTCACCACAGCCAGATCAAAAAGACTGTAATCGCCGACAAGCCCTGGAAAGATGTAAAGCAGCGACCAAGAAAAAGTGGCAGCAATGGCCGCTAACAAGCCAAGGGTCATACGCTTTGCTCCTGCCCAGCCTGCTTGCGGATCCAGCAATGAGCCATTTGCCGCGCAGTGTCGAATACCTGCGCGTCCTGGCCCATGGCGCCGGTGACAAAACTACCCTCCAGCAAGATAAACAACCCCTCAGCAACTACGTGAGGGTCGCTCAGACCGGCACTCACGGCCAATGCAGTAAGGTTTTCGCGCACCCCTTGCTTATGCCTGCTTACAGCCAAATGCACTGGGTGGCTAAATTGTGGGAATTCAGCCGCACTGTTGACGAACAGACATCCGCGCCCGCTATCTTTCAAAAGAAAGCGTTGATACAGATCGAAAAAAGCGAGCATTCCACTGACAGGGTCAGGTTGTCTTGCCAAAGTGCGCGCGACCTCTTCGCGCCAGCGCAGATCACGCTTCTCGAGGCAAGCCACGATCAGCGCATCCTTTGAGGGGAAATGGCTGTAGAGCGTCATCTTGGTAACACCCGCCATCGCGGCGATGGCCATCACACCAGTAATGTATATACCTTCCGACAGAAACAGCTTCAGCGCTGAGTCAATCAATCGCTCACGGGTATTGTCCAATTTCAGGCACTCCGGCATCGGGACGGAGTTGACTATACTGACCGGTAAGCTGGAGACACATCCAGATACGACCTTAATCATGGCCGTCACGACACAGACCGCAGCATGCCAACGCAGCAGTAAATCGCAAGATTTGGTCTGTCCTGAATTTCGCTACGCTGTATAAGCGCTCAAAGGCCTCGCGTGGTTATACGGACGCCCACTTTGCGGCAGCGACTCAGTGATTTCATTTGCACGCTGCGAATACTGGAGTTCGGAAGGTGAGCTGGCCGCGCGCTTACAGCCTGCTCACGATGGTAATGTGCATCTTCCGAAGATATTGGCTGCACTGGCGCTATCGCCAGCAGGCTCCCACAGGGATTTGTGCTCAATATCGGTCGACTGAAAGAAGTCAAACGGGAAAGGTCAAATTTCAGACACAAAAAACCCCGGTCTTTCGACCAGGGTTTTTGCTATCGCTTCCGAATCAGCCAACGGCTTTTTCGGTGCTTCAAGGCGTTCAGTGGTCCTTGAAACAGATATGGCGCAGCGGACGGGACTCGAACCCGCGACCCCCGGCGTGACAGGCCGGTATTCTAACCGACTGAACTACCGCTGCGTATCGCTTTGAGCTTGCGCTCAAGTAACTCGTTTTGACTGAAAGCTTCGGTGCTTTGCAATCGCGAACCAGACAATGCCTGACTCGTAAAATATGGCGCAGCGGACGGGACTCGAACCCGCGACCCCCGGCGTGACAGGCCGGTATTCTAACCGACTGAACTACCGCTGCGCGTCGGTGCAGGCACTTTCAGCCTACGCTCTTGCTTACGCAAGTCTCTCGGGGAGTGGTGGGTGATGACGGGATCGAACCGCCGACATTCTGCTTGTAAGGCAGACGCTCTCCCAGCTGAGCTAATCACCCGTTTGCATCTCCGAGGCCGCGAAATTTACGCAGGTAGTGAACCTAAGTCAATAGCAGGATTGAAGTTTTTTTCAAAAACAGCTTTCAGCGATAAGTGTCGAGCAACAAGCAAAAGCAAGAACACATACACCAGGCGCCTCACTGCCGTGCTTTGACTTACAGCTTGAAGCTGGCTTTCACTGCGCGTAAATCATCTTCTTGGTCATACCGCCATCGACCACGAACTCCTGCCCGGTGACAAATCCGGCATTGCGCGACAGCAGCCACGCCACCATCGCCGCCACATCCTCGACCGTCCCTACCCTGCCCGCCGGATGTTGGGCATGATCGGTATCGGCCAGCGGTTCGGCGCGACGCGCGCAAGGATCGCGCGCATCGATCCAGCCCGGACTGACTGCATTGACGCGAATCTCTGGCCCGAGGCTGATAGCCAGCGCATGCGTCAACGCCAACAGACCGCCCTTGCTCGCCGCATATGCCTCGGTATCCGGCTCGGACTGCCCGGCACGGGTCGACGCCAGATTGACGATCGAGCCGTTGTGCGCTCGCAGATAAGGAGCACAATGCTTGGCCAGCAACATCGGCCCACTGAGATTCACCGCCAGCACCCTATTCCAGTAAGCCAGATCCAGGCTTTCCAGGGTGATGTTGTGCGGATCAGCGACCGCCGCATTGCACACCAGCGCATCGAGACGCCCAAACTGCCCCAACACCTCAGCCACGCCCAGCGCGACCTGGCTTTCCTGCGCCACGTCCATGGCGATGAACCAGGCGTTCTCGCCCAGCACTTTCGCCACTTTCGACCCACGCGACCGATCAAGATCCGTCAGCACGACCTGCCAGCCTTCGCTGATCAGCCAGGCAGCGATGCCCAGGCCGATTCCTCGCGCGGCACCCGTGACCAGCGCAACACGGCCATGGGTCCCCGCTTTCAGAGTGGACAACTCGATCACAACGCCGCCAGACCGCGCGCCAGGTCGGCTTGCAGGTCGACCACGTCTTCCAGCCCTACGGCGATGCGGATGAGACTGTCGCGGATGCCTGCTGCTTCACGCTCCTGCGGCGCGAGTCGGCCGTGAGAGGTGGTGCTCGGGTGCGTGATGGTGGTTTTGCTGTCGCCGAGGTTGGCGGTAATCGAGATCAACCGGGTTGCATCAATAAAACGCCAGGCGCCCTCTTTGCCACCCTTGACCTCGAAACTCACCACGGCACCGAACCCCTTCTGCTGGCGCTGGGCCAACTCGTGCTGCGGATGGCTCTTGAGACCGGCGTAATGGACTTTTTCGATGCCCTCCTGCTGCTCCAGCCATTCAGCCAGTTGTTGCGCGTTGGCACAGTGGGCCTTCATCCGCAGGTTCAGGGTTTCCAGACCTTTGAGGAAGATCCACGCGTTGAACGGGCTCAGGGTTGGCCCGGCGGTACGCAGGAAACCGACGACCTCTTTCATCTGCTCGCTACGACCAGCCACCACGCCGCCCATGCAACGGCCCTGGCCGTCGATGAATTTGGTCGCCGAGTGCACGACGATGTCCGCACCGAGCTTCAATGGCTGCTGCAACGCAGGCGTGCAGAAGCAGTTATCGACCACCAGCATAGCGCCCTTGGCGTGAGCGATTTGCGCCAGCGCGGTGATATCCACCAACTCAGCCAGCGGATTGGAGGGCGACTCGACGAACAGTAATTTGGTATTGGGCTTGATCGCCGCCTCCCAAGCCGAAAGTTCGGCCAAGGGTACGTAATCGACTTCAACGCCGAAACGCTTGAAGTACTTCTCGAACAGGCTGATGGTCGAACCGAACACACTGCGCGATACCAGAACATGATCGCCGGCACTGCACAGACTCATCACCACCGCCATGATCGCGGCCATACCCGTGGCGGTCGCAACAGCCTGCTCGGCGCTTTCCAGCGCCGCAATGCGCTCTTCAAACGCGCGCACCGTGGGGTTGGTGTAACGCGAGTAGACGTTGCCCGGCACTTCACCAGCAAACCGCGCAGCCGCGTCGGCAGCGGTGCGGAACACGTAGCTGGACGTAAAAAACATCGGATCACCGTGCTCACCTTCCGGCGTACGGTGCTGACCGGCACGTACGGCCAGGGTATCGAACGCTACGCCTTCGAGGTCGCTATCAAGCCGACCGGCATCCCATTCCTGACTCATGCTGTCACTCCTTGCCCTGCGCTGAATAAATGGAAGTCTTTTGCCAGATACAAAACCGGCCCCTCAGGGCCGGTAGAAACTCAGTTGTTGTACAGATCGATGATCGCACTGACCGCTTGGGTCTTGACCTTCGAGGCATCGTTGCGTGCCTGTTCGATCTTGTCCAGATAAGCCTCGTCGACGTCGCCAGTGACGTACTTGCCGTCGAACACCGCGCAATCGAAGTTTTCGATCTTGATCTTGCCGCCGCCGACCGCTTCGATCAAGTCAGGCAAGTCCTGATAGATCAGCCAGTCAGCACCGATCAGATCAGCCACATCCTGAGTCGAACGGTTGTGAGCGATCAATTCATGAGCACTTGGCATGTCGATGCCGTACACGTTCGGGAATCGCACTGCTGGAGCGGCCGAGCAGAAGTAGACGTTTTTCGCGCCGGCTTCGCGGGCCATCTGGATGATCTGCTTGCAAGTGGTGCCACGAACAATCGAGTCGTCGACCAGCATCACGTTCTTGCCGCGGAATTCCAGCTCAATGGCATTGAGCTTCTGGCGTACCGACTTCTTGCGGGCAGCCTGACCCGGCATGATGAAAGTACGACCGATGTAACGGTTCTTGACGAAACCTTCGCGGAACTTCACGCCCAGATGGTTAGCCAGCTCAAGCGCTGCAGTGCGACTGGTGTCGGGGATCGGGATAACCACATCGATGTCGTGCTCTGGACGCTCGCGCAGGATCTTCTCGGCGAGCTTCTCACCCATGCGCAGACGGGCCTTGTAAACCGACACACCATCAATGATCGAGTCCGGACGCGCCAGGTAGACGTGTTCGAAGATGCACGGAGTCAGGGACGGGTTGGTCGCGCACTGACGGGTGTGCAGCTTGCCGTCTTCAGTGATGTAGACCGCTTCGCCCGGTGCCAGATCGCGAATCAGAGTGAATCCGAGCACGTCCAGGGAAACGCTTTCCGAGGCGATCATGTATTCGACGCCTTCGTCGGTGTGACGCTGGCCGAATACGATCGGGCGAATACCATGCGGGTCACGGAAACCGACAATGCCGTAACCGGTCACCATCGCCACGACGGCGTAACCGCCAACGCAACGGTTGTGCACGTCGGTGACAGCGGCAAACACGTCTTCTTCGGTCGGCTGAAGCTTGCCGCGCTGGGCCAGCTCGTGAGCGAAAACGTTCAACAGCACTTCCGAGTCGGAACTGGTGTTGACGTGACGCAGATCGGATTCGTAGATCTCTTTGGCCAACTGCTCAACGTTGGTCAGGTTGCCGTTATGCGCCAAGGTGATGCCGTAAGGCGAGTTGACGTAAAACGGCTGAGCTTCGGCCGAAGTCGAGCTGCCCGCAGTCGGGTAGCGAACATGACCGATACCCATATGGCCGACCAGGCGCTGCATGTGACGCTGATGAAACACGTCACGCACCAGACCATTATCCTTGCGCAAGAACAACCGGCCATCATGGCTGGTCACGATACCGGCAGCGTCCTGGCCGCGGTGCTGGAGCACGGTTAGCGCGTCATACAGCGCCTGATTGACGTTCGACTTACCGACGATACCGACGATGCCACACATGCGACGCAACCCCTACTTTATGGATCTGAACTGAACAACACTCACTGCGGCGTTTTGGCCGACGGCAAGAGCTGCTCCTTGAACGGAATATCAGCGGGTACGCTGATTCCGCTGGCAAGCCACTGACTGCTCCACCCGAGAATCAGGTTTTTGGACCAGTCGGCGACCAATAGAAACTTTGGCACGAGCTGTGATTCTTTCCACCACCCGTCCTGCTGTACCGGCCCCAGGCTCAACAGCCCGACCGCCACGACCACCAGCAACACGCCACGCGCAGCGCCGAAGGCCATGCCGAGGAATCGATCGGTCCCGGATAACCCGGTGACGCGAACCAACTCGCCGATAAGATAATTGATCATTGCGCCCACGATGAGTGTGGCGACAAACATGATGGCACAGCCCGCGATCACGCGGGCCGATGGGGTTTCGATGTATCCGGCGAGGTACTCGGACAGTGAGCCACCGAACATCCAGGCGACAGCTCCTGCGATGATCCAGGTCACCAGCGATAATGCTTCCTTGACGAAGCCGCGGCTCAAACTGATCAAAGCGGAGATGGCGATGATTGCAACGATCGCCCAGTCAACCCAGGTAAATGGCACAGTGCAGCCTACAGACGGATAAGGCGGCGCATTTTAGCAGAGCGCATGGCTGTCGGTAAGCTGCGATTGTCAGTGCTTTTCAATCAGCGTGATAGTTTTTAACCGCGCTCAGGCTGGAAGCGCACGACAAAACCCTTGAGGTTCTGCTGGCGACTCAACAAATCACGCAGACGATCGGCTTCAGCGCGCTCGATCAGAGGCCCGACGAACACCCGATTCTTGCCATCGGCAGAACGGATGTAGGCGTTGTACCCTTGGCTGCGCAGGGTTTTCTGCAGGCTTTCGGCATTGGCACGGCTCGACAGGCTAGCCAGTTGCACCGACCAGCTCACCGACAGACCATTGGCATCGACACGACTCTGCGTGGTGTCAGGCTTGGTCGGCGCTGCAGCAATAGGCTGAGAAGGCGCAGGAATCGGCTTGGCCACGGGTGCCGGAGTCGGCTTGGCGACTGGCACCGAAGCCACAGGTGCCGGTGAAATCGGCGCAGAAGGCGCCGCTTGTTCGGCGACCTCTTCATCACTTGGCACAGGCTCTTGCGGCAAGTCTTGCGGCTCAGGCACGGCAACCGGCTCCAACTGCACTGGCGGCACGGTAGGCGCTTGCGGAGCAGCCGGCGCATCAACCGTGACCTGGCGCTGCTCATCCTGACGGGAAAACAGCATCGGCAGGAAAATCACCGCCAGCGCCACCAACACCAGAGCGCCGACCATGCGCTGTTTGTACGCTTTATCCAGCAAAGCCATTTGCCGCTTCCTCCGTGGAGCGCCGGGCCAGCCATTCAAGGGCCTCGGCGACACAATAAAATGATCCGAACAACAGAATCTCGTCGTCGCTTGTGGCCACAGCGCACTGCCCTTCCAGAGCGGCGGCGACACTATCGTATGACGTGACGGATGCGCCAAGGTTCTGCAATGCCGCATGTAATTCATTCACCGGGCGAGCACGTGGCGAATCGAGCGGCGCCACAGCCCAGTGCTCGACACTAGCATTCAATTCGCCGACAACACCCTCCAGATCCTTGTCCGCCAGCAAGCCGAATACCGCCAGACGTTTGCCAACCGGAGGCCGCGAAGCCAGGCGACGAGCCAGATACTCGGCCGCATGCGGATTGTGACCGACATCCAGCAACAGGTTCAGGCGCTTGCCGTTCCACTCGAACGGACGGCGATCCAGACGCCCAACCACACGCGTCGCCTGCAAGGCCGCCGCGATCTGCGGCGCATTCCACGGCAAACCGAGCAATAAATAAGCCTGCAACGCCAGCGCGGCGTTTTCCATCGGCAGATCGAGCAGTGGCAGATCGTGCAACTCGACAACACAGCCCTGCGCGCCAGTCCCGCGCCACTGCCAGTACCGATCAGTGATGCCCAGGTCGAAGTCACGCCCACGCAGGAAGAACGGGCACGCCAGTTCGCGAGCCTTGTCGAGTAGCGGTTGCGGAGGATTGAGGTCGCCACACAAGGCCGGCTTGCCCTGGCGGAAGATACCGGCCTTCTCGAAGGCCACAGACTCGCGTGTATCACCCAGATAGTCGGCGTGATCAACACCAATGCTGGTCACCAGTGCGATATCGGCGTCCACCACATTGACCGTATCCAGACGCCCGCCCAGACCGACTTCAAGCACCACAGCGTCAAGCCCGGCCTGCTGAAACAGCCAGAACGCCGCGAGGGTGCCCATTTCGAAGTAAGTCAGGGAAGTGTCGCCGCGCCCAGCCTCTACGGCAGCAAAAGCCTGGCACAACTGCGACTCAGTGGCTTCGACGCCATTGAGTTGCACCCGCTCGTTATAACGCAGCAGGTGCGGAGAATTGTAGACACCAACGCTCAGGCCCTGCGCCCGCAGCAAAGAAGCCACAAAAGCGCAGGTTGAACCCTTGCCGTTAGTGCCGGTAACCGTAATCACCCTGGGCGCCGGCTGGCCCAGCCCCATGCGGGACGCTACCTGTTGCGAACGCTCCAGCCCCATGTCGATGGCCGAGGGATGCAACTGCTCAAGGTAGGCGAGCCACTCGCCAAGGGTGCGCTCGGTCATAGGTTGGCAGGTACCGGCGGAACCACGATTGGCTCGATTGGCGCTGCGACGAACACCGGCGTCGGCTTGCCGGTCATTTGTGCCAGCAGGTTACCCAGACGTGGGCGCAGTTCCTGACGGTGGATGATCATGTCGATTGCACCGTGTTCCAGCAAGAACTCGCTACGCTGGAAGCCTTCCGGCAGTTTTTCGCGCACGGTCTGCTCGATAACGCGCGGGCCGGCGAAACCGATCAGGGCCTTCGGTTCGCCAACGATCACGTCGCCTAGCATGGCCAGACTGGCTGAAACGCCGCCGTAGACCGGATCGGTCAGCACGGAGATGAACGGGATGCCCTCTTCACGCAGACGCGCCAGCACAGCGGAAGTCTTGGCCATCTGCATCAGCGAGATCAGCGCTTCCTGCATACGCGCACCACCGGAGGCGGCGAAGCAGATCATCGGGCAACGATTTTCCAGCGCGTAGTTGGCAGCACGCACGAAACGCTCACCGACGATGGCGCCCATGGAACCGCCCATGAAGCTGAATTCAAACGCCGAAACCACCACCGGCATACCCAGCAGGGTGCCGCTTACGGAAATCAGTGCGTCTTTTTCACCGGTCTGCTTTTGAGCAGCGGTCAGGCGATCCTTGTACTTCTTGCCGTCGCGGAATTTAAGACGGTCAACCGGCTCCAGATCGGCGCCCAGTTCATTGCGACCTTCGGCATCGAGGAAGATGTCGATGCGCGCCCGTGCGCCGATGCGCATGTGGTGGTTGCACTTGGGGCAAACGTCCAGGGTCTTTTCCAGCTCCGGACGGTACAGCACAGCCTCGCAGGACGGGCATTTGTGCCACAGACCTTCAGGCACCGAGCTCTTCTTGACCTCCGAGCGCATGATCGAAGGGATCAGTTTGTCTACTAACCAGTTGCTCATGCTTTCTTTCTCCAGTACCGGCGGCCCGAACGCTCTGGTTCGCAGCCCCGCGTATGCCCTTCAGCTAAATTCATGTGTGTGGCGATGATTGGTGGGGCGCCGGGCCAGCAAAACTGACCTTCGTACAACCCAAAAACCCTCAGCCTCGCCTGCTTTGTGCAAGTGCATTGATGGACGGCGGCAGACTGCCAGCCGTCACATCAATATGGCGCTTTGCGTACAGCGTTGATGAACGCCCGAATCTTTGCATGATCCTTGATGCCTTTGCTCGCTTCTACCCCACCGCTGACGTCCACCGCGTAAGGCCGAACCCGCGCCACGGCGTCTGCAATGTTCTCGGGGGTCAGCCCGCCCGCCAGAATCAGCGGCTTGCTCAACCCCCGAGGAATCAATGACCAGTCGAACGCCTCGCCGGTTCCACCGGGCACCCCCTCGACATAGGTGTCGAGCAGCACGCCGCTGGCGGTCGGATAGGCGTTGCAGGCGCCAGCAATGTCGTCACCGGCCTTGACCCGCAATGCCTTGATGTAAGGACGATGCCAGCTTTCGCACTCATGCGCCGGTTCATCACCATGGAACTGCAACAGATCCAGCGGCACGGCATCGAGGATTTCCCCCAGCTCGCAGCGACTGGCGTTGACGAACAGGCCCACCGTGGTCACAAATGGCGGCAATGACTTGATGATCGCCCGCGCCTGCTGCACGGTCACCGCGCGCGGGCTCTTGGCGTAGAACACGAATCCGATCGCATCCGCCCCGGCCTCAACAGCAGCCAACGCGTCTTCCATGCGGGTAATCCCGCAAATCTTGCTGCGAACGGCTGACATGTCGATAAAAACTCCGAGGCAAATCCGGGAAAGTCCCGGATGGTAACAAAAGCGTTCGAGGGCGTCAGCCGTCAAGTTCCGAGAAACCCGTCAGGAAGTGTGGCCCGATAAAACGCTCGGGCAACGGGAACTCATCGTGGTACTCGACCTGCACCAGATACAGACCATACGGATGCGCCGTCACACCACCGGAACGACGTTCGCGGCTTTCCAGCACTTCCTTCATCCATTCAACCGGGCGCTCGCCCGCGCCGATGGTCATCAGCACGCCAGCGATGTTGCGCACCATGTGGTGCAGGAAAGCATTGGCGCGGATATCGAGCACGATCATCTTGCCGTGACGGGTCACGCGCAGGTGATGCATCTTCTTGATTGGCGACTTGGCCTGGCACTGACCGGCACGAAACGCGCTGAAATCATGGGTGCCGATCAGGTATTGCGCGGCCTCGGCCATGCGTTCGACATCCAGCGGACGGTGATTCCAGGTGATTTCTTCGTTGAGATGCGCCGGACGGATCTGATCGTTGTAGATCACATAGCGATAACGCCGGGCGATGGCTTTGAACCGCGCATGAAAGTGCGCCGGCATCACCTTGGCCCAACTGACACTGATGTCGTGGGGCAGGTTAATGTTGGCGCCCATCACCCAGGCTTTGAGCGAGCGATCGACTTGAGTGTCGAAATGCACCACCTGTCCACAGGCATGTACGCCCGCGTCGGTACGCCCGGCGCACTGTAGCGAAACCGGCGAGTTGGCGACTTTCGACAAAGCTTTTTCGAGGGCTTCCTGCACTGTAGCCACACCGGTGGACTGACGCTGCCAGCCACTGTAGCGCGAGCCTTTGTATTCAACGCCCAGCGCGATGCGGTAAAAGCCGTCGGGCGCCATTTCGGCGACCGGGTTATCTATGTTTGCCAAGGTGGGACAGCCTGCTGTTTTTGCAAAGGCGGGCATTATAAGGCTGTGAACCGGGGATGCCAGTGAGTTCTCTGCCGACCGGCCCAGCCTCTTCGCAAGCAAGCCCGCACACCATTGAAATGCATTCCAACGCTGGGAGCAGGCTCGCTCGCGAAGACGGCCAATCAAGCACCGCCGAATCCAACCCAAACAAAAACGGCAGCCTCAATGGGCTGCCGCTTTGTTTACCGCTAATGGCTGAATCAAACCAGGTTCGACAGCATTTCCCTGGCTTCGCCGCGCTGCTTCTCGTCACCCTCGGTCAACACCTCGTTGAGAATGTCACGGGCGCCGTCGCTGTCGCCCATATCGATGTAGGCCTGGGCCAGATCAAGCTTGGTCGCCGCCTCGTCGGTGCCGGCGAGGAAATCGAAATCGTCTTCGCCCAGATCCCCACCCAGCGCCGCATCAGCTTCGGTGAACGTTGGCTCGGCAATGCTCTGCGACAGACGATCCAGCTCGGCATTGACGTCATCGAGTTCGGCAGCGAACGCATCCGGTTCAGCGGCTGGATTGCTATCCATCTCGTCAGACAGCGACAGATCGAAATCGGCTGGCAGCTCCAGATCATCCTGCGGCACGTCAGCAACGACCGGCGGCTCGACCGGCGGCAGGTCCTTCACTCCTTCATCAAGATCCAGCAGGAAGTCGTCATCGGCCAATGCGGCCGTGGACGGGGCTGGCTCGGCACCAAGATCCAGATCCAGATCGAAATCCGACAGGTCATCCAGGTTCTCTTTGATGTCGGTCTGCTGTTGCAGCACCGATTCAAAACTCAGGTCGTCGTCTGACGGGAATTCGTCGAGTTCAACGGGCGCTTGCGGCTCAACGACGGGTGCAGGCTCCACCGGGGTAATGTTGTCGAGGTCATCCAGACTCAGGTCAAACGTGCTGTCCAGATCATCTTCCACAGATGCCGGTGCGGGCTCTTGCGGCTCATCCAGCAGCAAGTCCTTGACGTATTGTGCATCCAGTTCGGCGGCGACAGCGGCAGCCGCCAGACCAGCCGTAACCGCTACCGCCATGGCCGGGAAGCGACTTTTCAGTTCTTCGACCTTGGCGAAGTTGTCGCCATTGGCCACCAATTGACGCTCCTGCCCCACGAACGCATCGCGGTCGCCCTGCTGACCGTAGACTTCCATCAACTTCAGACGCAGGTCACTGCGCTGCGGCTCGAGGCTGACGCCCTCTTCCAGCAACGCAGCAGCCTGGTTCAGGCGACCGGCACTGATGTGCGACTGCGCCTTGTCCAACACATCGTCAGAACGCTCGGCTGCCGGCGCAACCAGTGGCGCGGCAATAGGTTCGGCCATCACGATAGGCGCCACTACTGGCGCTGGAGTTGGCGCTGGAGCCGGCGTATTGAGTTTGACGCTCGCAGCAGGCACTTCCAGACCTTCGAAGCTGCTTTCCGGCAGATCCTGCTCGGCGGAGAAGTCTTGTTCATCGGCCAGAGCGCGGGCCATGCGCACATGCTTATCGGCTTCTTGCTGGGCTTTGCGGCGACGGGCCAACAACAGCAGCAAGAGCAGCAGAACGACGGCACCACCACCAACCAGGCCCAGCAGGACCGGATTGGTCAGCAGTTCGTTGAATGTCTTCTCGTCATCGACAGCCGGTTTCGGCTCGACAATTGGAGTCTCAGCCGGCGTATCAACCGGCGGCGCAATAGCCGATTCCGGGGTCGGAGAGGCCGATGCAGCTTCTGCAGGCGTAGCAGCCAACTCGGCGGTGATGGCCGGCACCGGTGCAACAGCAGGATTCACGGCTGGCGCAGCGCCAGGCCCTTCGGCCTGCATTTTCGCCAGTTGATTGTTCTTCAGCTCGATCAGGCGTTGCAGCTTGTCCAGTTGGCTTTGCAGATCGGCCATGCGGCTTTTCAGTTCCTCATTGTCACGACGAGTCGTGTCGAGGCTTTCCTGAGTGACCGCAAGCTTATCGCTCAAGGCCTTGGCATCGCCTGCCGGGCCTTTACCGCGCGCCTTCGCGCTTTCGGCCGAAACCAGGCTCAGCTTGTCTTCGGCATTCGGCGCAATACCGGTATTGGCGCGACCACGCTTGGTCGCATCAAGCTGTTGCTGGCCGGTGCCAGGCTTGGCCACATAGCGACGCCCCTGACGCCAGGCTTCGTTCTGCGCTGCAACTTCAGCGATGGCCCTGGACTGCGGCAGCGCAGTGCTTTGCACCGAGTCCGGCAAGCGCAGCACCTGACCGGTTTTCAGCAGGTTGATGTTGCCGCCAATGAACGCGTCCGGGTTAAGCGCCTGAATCGCCAGCATGGTCTGCTGCACCGAACCACCGTTGCGCGCCTTTGCCGCGATTTCCCACAAGGTATCGCGTGGCGTCGTGGTGTACTGGGCAGGATGCGTTGCGCCAGTGGTCGGCGCGGTGATGGTTTGCGACGGCGCCGGTTGCGCGGCGGCGTCAGCGGTCTGCGGCGAGAACTTCGACGGATCGAGCAACACGCTGTAATCGCGCAGCAGACGGCCATTGGGCCACATCACCTGCACGAGGAATTTGACCATCGGCTCCGACAACGGCTTGCTCGACGTCACGCGCAGTACGCTTTTGCCGCTGGCGTTGAGCACCGGGGTGAAGGTCAGATCGTTTAGAAAGGCCTGACGATCGACGCCGGCCTTGGCGAAATCTTCAGGGGAAGCCAGGCTCGGCACCACTTCGGCCGCGGTGAGATCCTTGACGTCGAGCAACTCGATCTCGGCCATCAGCGGCTGGTTCAGGGTCGACTTCAGGGTCAGTTCCCCGAGCCCGAGGGCATGCGCCATACCGGAGGACAGCGCCGAGGCGGCCGCTATTGCTAACACCAGTTTGCGAACTTGAACCATAGCCTCATCCTTTGTTTGAACGTTCCTCGGCCAGCGAGAAGATGTTGATTGCCGCTGCCGTAAGGCATTGCGCGCGACGACGACAGATGCCGCGCGCGATCATTTCATTGATGCCCCGGAAGGTCCCGGAGGGTGACACGTCGTCAAGCGCTTCGGGCAAGCATAGCGCTCACCTAGAATCGGTCGACAAATTGTTGCCAAGTATCTTTTACAGCAGGTCTTTTATCAACAATTCAGCCACCTGCACAGCGTTAAGGGCTGCACCTTTGCGTACGTTATCTGACGTCAGCCACAGATTAAGTTCCGCCGGGTCGTCGACACCACTGCGCACGCGACCGACATAGACAACGTCCTGCCCTACCGCATCACCGACTGCTGTCGGGTAATCACCGGCTTCAACCAGCTCGATTCCCGGCGCATCTTCGAGTGCAGCGTTGATTTTTTCCAGGTCGACAGCCTTTGCTGACTGCAAGGTCACGCTAAGGCTATCGCCAAAAAACACCGGGGCTTGAACGCAAGTTGCGGAAATCTT
Source organism: Pseudomonas sp. EA_65y_Pfl2_P78 (assembly GCF_963970495.1). NCBI lineage: Bacteria > Pseudomonadati > Pseudomonadota > Gammaproteobacteria > Pseudomonadales > Pseudomonadaceae > Pseudomonas > Pseudomonas sp. EA_65y_Pfl2_P78. The sequence goes on from NZ_CAXAON010000028.1 coordinate 24,835, forward strand.
TAATAAAGGCTGGGCCAGCACCTGACGCAACTCGCGCACCAGACGTTTTTCCAGCAGCGTATGGCCCGCTGCGTCAGGCGTGCCGACCTGAGCCAGCAGATTGAACGCCATCTGCCGGTCAAAGAACGTGGGCTCCAGCGGACGCATGTTCAGCAGTTCGGCAGTCTGTCGCGCCAACTCGCTGACCGCTTCGCGCCCCTGGGCGGAAACGGCCAGATTGGCGGTGACATTCACGTATTGCAGGTCGATCAGATCACGCAGCGGCGCCAGCACCACGGCGAGCGTGGTAGCCGACGGACTCGGGCTGCTGACCTGAAACGGCGCTTTCAAACCGGCAAGCACATCGGCGTTGGCTTCCGGCACCACTTGCGGCGCTTGCTCGGCCGACAAGGCGCCGGACAGGTCGATCAGCGAGCAACCGGCGGCATGGGCGCGAGCGGCGTAGCTCAGGGTGATGGCCGGGCCGGCGGCGAAGAACACCAGTTTGACCTTGCTGAAATCGAACTCATCGACTTCGCGCACGCGCACATTCTTGTTACGGAACAGCACAGAGCTGCCGGCAGACTCGCTGCTGGCCAGCAGGTGCAGGTTGCCGACCGGGAAGTCGCGCTCTTCGAGAATCTGTACGAGGGTTTCGCCGACAGTACCGGTGGCGCCGATCACGGCAATATCTAGGGTCTGGGTCATGGTGCGGCCTCTGGCGAAACGGGGGGAGCGGCACTTTACCGGGTGACCGCCATGCAGGCAATTTCTGCGGGATTTGTGGTGGCCGTCCGGACGCCTTCGCGAGCAAGCCCCCACACACTTGAAATGCATTCCCATGTGGGGCTTGCTCGCGAAAAGGCCGGCACAGTCACCCGAAAAAATTCAGGCATAAAAAACCCGCACCTCTCACAAGGGGCGGGCTCTTTCATGGCTTCAAGCGATCAACGCTCCAGCAGGATCCGCAGCATGCGACGCAGCGGTTCAGCCGCGCCCCACAGCAGTTGGTCGCCGACGGTGAAGGCGCCGAGGAACTGCGAACCCATGTTCAATTTGCGCAGACGACCGACCGGAACATTCAGGGTGCCAGTGACCTTGGTCGGGCTCAGCTCCTGCATGCTGATCTCGCGCTGGTTTGGTACCAGTTTGACCCAAGGGTTGTGCTGACTGATCAACCCTTCGATGTCGGCGATCGGCACATCTTTGTTCAGCTTGATGGTCAGTGCCTGGCTGTGGCAACGCATGGCGCCGATGCGCACGCAGATGCCATCGACCGGAATCGGGCTCTTGAAGCGACCCAGAATCTTGTTGGTCTCGGCCTGGGCCTTCCATTCTTCACGGCTCTGGCCGTTCGGCAGTTCCTTGTCGATCCACGGGATCAGGCTGCCGGCCAGCGGTACGCCGAAGTTCTCGGTCGGGTACGCGTCGCTGCGCATGGCTTCGGCCACACGACGGTCGATGTCGAGAATCGCGCTCGCCGGGTCGGCCAGTTGATCGGCGACAGCGGCGTGGGTCGCGCCCATCTGCTTGATCAGCTCACGCATGTTCTGCGCACCGGCACCAGAAGCGGCCTGATAGGTCATGGCGCTCATCCACTCGACCAGACCCGCCTCAAACAGACCGCCCAGCCCCATGAGCATCAGGCTGACGGTGCAGTTGCCGCCGACGTAGTTCTTGGTGCCTGCATCCAGTTGCTGGTCGATGACCTTGCGGTTGACCGGATCGAGAATGATGACCGCGTCATCGTTCATGCGCAGGCTGGAAGCCGCGTCGATCCAGTAGCCCTGCCAGCCGGCTTCGCGCAGCTTCGGGAACACTTCGCTGGTGTAGTCGCCGCCCTGGCAGGTCAGAATCACGTCGAGGGTCTTCAGCTCATCAATGCTGTAAGCATCCTTGAGCGGAGCAATGTCCTTGCCCACAGACGGGCCTTGGCCACCGACATTGGACGTGGTGAAAAACACCGGCTCGATTAGATCGAAATCCTGCTCTTCCAGCATCCGCTGCATGAGCACGGAACCGACCATCCCGCGCCAACCGATCAGACCTACACGTTTCATCGCAACTACACCTTTTTGAAAAGTGGGCCGCTGCTTTGTATTGAATTTCGCAGCGGGCCCGAGAGATTACAGATTCCGCAGCGCGGCGACTACTGCGTCACCCATTTCCTGCGTACCGACTTTGGTGCAACCGGCCGAATAGATGTCACCGGTGCGAAGACCTTGATCCAGCACCACGCTGACGGCTTTTTCGATGGCATCGGCCGCGTCGTGCAGATTGAAGCTGTAACGCAGCATCATCGATACCGACAGAATGGTCGCCAAGGGGTTGGCGATGCCTTTGCCTGCGATGTCCGGCGCCGAGCCGTGGCAAGGCTCGTACATGCCCTTGTTGTTGGAGTCCAGCGAAGCGGACGGCAACATGCCGATGGAGCCGGTGAGCATCGACGCTTCGTCGGACAGAATGTCGCCAAACAGGTTGTCGGTCACGATCACGTCGAACTGCTTCGGTGCGCGCACCAGTTGCATGGCGGCGTTGTCGACGTACATGTGGCTCAGCTCGACCTCTGGGTAATCCTTGGCCACCTGCTCGACCACTTCACGCCACAGTTGGCTGGACGCCAGCACGTTGGCCTTGTCCACCGAGCACAGCTTCTTGCCGCGCACCATGGCCATGTCGAAACCGACACGGGCGATGCGGCGGATTTCGCTTTCGCTGTACGGCAGGGTGTCGTAGGCCTGACGCTCGCCGTTTTCAAGCGTGCGGGTGCCACGAGGCGCGCCGAAGTAGATGCCGCCGGTCAGCTCACGGACGATCAGGATGTCCAGACCGGCAACGATTTCCGGCTTCAGGCTCGACGCGTCGGCCAACTGCGGGTAGAGAATCGCCGGACGCAGGTTGCCGAACAGGCCCAGTTGCGCACGGATTTTCAGCAGGCCGCGCTCAGGGCGGATGTCGCGCTCGATGGTGTCCCATTTCGGGCCGCCCACGGCGCCCAGCAGCACGGCGTCGGCAGCACGGGCACGGTCGAGGGTTTCGTCGGCCAGCGGCACGCCGTGTTTGTCGATGGCGGCGCCACCGATCACGTCATGGCTCAGCTCGAAACCCAGGCTGTACTTGTCGTTGGCAAGCGTAAGAACCTTGACCGCTTCGGCCATGATTTCCGGACCAATACCATCACCTGGGAGAATCAGAATCTGCTTGCTCATGCTTTCCTCGTGTCTTCAATCGGTGCGCCATTACCGGCACGCCCGGATAAATTCTTATCGCTCGGCCATCAGCACGATGACATCTGTACTGAACGAACCATCGGCCGCAATCTCGAAATAGTCGCGCACTTCGTTACCCATCGACTGCTGCAACTGACGGATCGCCGCGCGCATCACTTCGGGTGTACGCATGCGCTCCACCCAACTGCTGTACTCCAGCCGCAAACGCTGCCGCGTGGTGCTGCGGGTATGCAGCCCGGCTTCGCTGACATGCCGCAACCACTCGCCGGCGCAATAATCGCGCACATGACTGGTGTCGCGCAGCACTTCGACGCTTTGCAGGTAAGTGTCGAACAACGGGCTACCCGGCGACAACACATCAACGAACGCCGCCACGCCGCCGGGCTTGAGCACCCGACGCACTTCGCGCAGAGCCACACCCAGATCGCTCCAGTGATGCGCCGAATAACGGCTGAACACAAAGTCGAACTCGCCATCGGCAAACGGCAATCGCTCGGCGGCGCCGTTGACGGTGGCAATGTTACTCAGGCCGCGATCAACGGCAGCGGCTGCGACCACGTCGAGCATTTGCTGCGACAGATCGTAAGCGACCACGTCCTTGACCCGCGGTGCGACGTGAAAACTCACATGACCGGCGCCACACCCCAAGTCCAGTACTCGGGCTTCGCCCTGCCCGACCAGTTCAGCCTGTAGCAGCGCAAATTCGGTGCCTTGCGCGTGAACGGCGCTGCTCAGGTAGGCGGCGGCCTGCTCACCGAATTGCTTTTGTACGACCTGAGTGTGCTGGGCAGTGCTGGTCATGGGGACTTCCTTTTGGTTTTAGCCTTGTATTGCCTGGACTGCCGCCTTCGGGAGCAAGCCCCCTCCCACCCTGGATTTGTGGCCTATACAACAACCCTGTGGGAGGGGGCTTGCTCCCGAAGAGGCTGGCCCTGACTGCATCAATCTCGAATCAATCACGCGTCGCGAAACAACCACGGCTGGCTGACCCGATGCTTGGCCTCAAACGTCGCAATCGCATCGCCGTCCTGCAAGGTCAGACCGATATCGTCCAGACCGTTCAACAGGCAGTGCTTGCGGAACGCATCGATTTCAAAGTTGTAAACCTTTCCATCCGGACGGGTCACGGTTTGCGCGTGCAGATCGACCTGCAATTGATAACCCGGCTCGGCCTCGACCTGTTTGAACAGTTCGTCGACTTCAGCGTCACTCAAGATGATCGGCAGCAAACCGTTCTTGAAGCTGTTGTTGAAGAAGATGTCGGCGTAACTCGGCGCGATGATGCTGCGAAAACCGTATTCTTCCAGCGCCCACGGCGCGTGCTCACGGCTGGAGCCGCAACCGAAGTTCTCGCGGGCCAGCAACACGCTGGCGCCTTGATAACGCTCGGCGTTGAGGACGAATTCCTTGTTCAGAGGGCGCTTGGAGTTGTCCTGATACGGTTGACCCACATCCAGGTAACGCCACTCGTCGAACAGGTTAGGGCCGAAACCGGTGCGTTTGATCGATTTCAAGAACTGCTTCGGAATGATCTGGTCGGTGTCGACGTTGGCACGATCCAAAGGCGCGACAAGACCTGTGTGCTGGGTGAAGGCTTTCATGCTGCGCTCCTTAAATCAATTCACGAACGTCGATGAAACGACCGTTCACCGCCGCCGCTGCGGCCATGGCCGGGCTGACGAGGTGGGTACGGCCACCGGCGCCTTGACGGCCCTCGAAGTTACGGTTGGACGTCGAGGCGCAATGTTCGCCGGACTCCAATCGGTCCGGGTTCATTGCCAGGCACATCGAGCAACCCGGCTCACGCCATTCAAAACCGGCGTCGAGGAAAATCTTGTCCAGACCTTCGGATTCAGCTTGCGCCTTCACCAGACCCGAGCCCGGCACCACAATCGCTTGCTTGATGGTCGAAGCGACTTTACGGCCCTTGGCGATGACTGCCGCAGCGCGCAAATCCTCGATCCGCGAGTTGGTGCAGGAACCAATGAACACGCGATCCAGTTGAATGTCGGTGATCGCCTGATTGGCGGTCAAGCCCATGTATTTCAAGGCGCGGACGATCGAGTCGCGCTTGACCAGATCCATCTCTTTGGCCGGGTCAGGGACGTTCTGATCAACGGCCAGGACCATTTCCGGCGAAGTGCCCCAACTGACTTGCGGCTTGATCTGCGCAGCGTCGAGTTCAACCACAGTGTCGAACCTGGCATCGACGTCGGAAACCAGATCCTTCCAGGCCTCGACCGCCATGTCCCACTGCGCGCCTTTCGGTGCGAATGGACGACCTTTCACGTAATCGACCGTTTTTTGATCCGCGGCCACCAGACCCACGCGGGCGCCGGCTTCGATGGACATGTTGCAGATGGTCATGCGGCCTTCGACGGACAAGTCGCGGATCGCGCTGCCGGCAAATTCGATGGCATGGCCGTTACCGCCGGCGGTGCCGATCTTGCCGATCACGGCAAGGACGATGTCCTTGGCGGTCACGCCGAACGGCAATTGGCCTTCAACGCGCACCAGCATGTTTTTCATTTTCTTGGCGACCAGGCACTGGGTGGCGAGCACGTGCTCGACCTCGGAAGTGCCGATGCCGTGAGCCAATGCGCCAAATGCACCATGGGTCGAGGTGTGCGAGTCACCACACACAACCGTCATGCCCGGCAAGGTCGCGCCCTGCTCCGGGCTGATCACATGGACGATGCCCTGGCGGACGTCATTCATCTTGAACTCGACGATGCCGTACTCATCACAGTTGTCATCGAGGGTCTGAACCTGCAAACGCGAGACCTGGTCGGCGATGGCTTCGATGCCGCCCTTGCGCTCCGGAGTCGTCGGTACGTTGTGGTCCGGGGTGGCGATATTGGCATCGATACGCCATGGCTTGCGCCCGGCCAGACGCAGGCCTTCAAAGGCTTGCGGCGAGGTCACTTCGTGAATGATGTGACGATCGATGTAAATCAGCGCCGAGCCATCGTCGCGCTGCTTGACCAAATGCGAATCCCAGAGCTTGTCGTAGAGCGTTTTGCCGGCCATCAGACGGTTCCTCATCAGCTTGTTTCTATGCCTTGGGCTTATCAATAACCCTTTGGCTTGTGAGGCCGATCCTATGGGGTTACATTAAATAACTCAAATTCATATTTTTTATGCTTTGGATAACCAACTGGAATACAACCAATGGATCTGGCCAACCTCAACGCTTTTATCGCGATTGCCGAGACTGGCAGCTTCTCCGGCGCCGGTGAACGCCTGCACCTGACACAACCGGCCATCAGCAAACGCATTGCCGGGCTGGAACAGCAATTGAAGGTGCGCCTGTTCGATCGACTGGGCCGTGAAGTCGGCCTGACCGAGGCCGGTCGCGCCCTGCTGCCACGGGCTTATCAGATCCTCAACGTGCTGGACGACACCCGCCGCGCCCTGACCAACCTGACCGGCGAAGTCAGCGGCCGCCTGACCCTGGCCACCAGTCACCACATTGGCCTGCACCGCCTGCCCCCCTTATTAAGAGAGTTCACCCGCCGCTACCCACAGGTCGCGCTGGATATTCAGTTCCTCGATTCGGAAGTGGCCTACGAGGAAATTCTCCATGGACGTGCAGAACTGGCGGTCATCACCCTGGCGCCGGAGCCCCATTCGTTGGTCAAAGCCACACCTGTCTGGGACGATCCGCTGGATTTTGTCGTCGCTCCGGAACACTCGCTGATCAGTAATGGCCCCGTCAGCCTTGAGGACATCGCCCGTCATCCGGCCGTATTCCCCGGCGGAAATACCTTCACACACCATATTGTGCAGCGCTTATTCGAGGCCCAAGGGCTGGCGCCGAACATCGCCATGAGCACCAACTATCTGGAAACCATCAAGATGATGGTTTCCATCGGCCTTGCCTGGAGCGTTTTGCCGCGCACCATGCTCGATGAGCAGGTGGCAAGCATCGCATTGCCGGGCATACAGCTCAGCCGCCAGCTAGGCTATATCGTGCACACCGAACGGACGCTATCGAATGCGGCAAGAGCATTTATGGCCTTATTGGACGCACAAATCGATCTGCCAGGGACTCTGGGCTAACTTGTGCTACTCCTATAGAGCCGCTGTCCCTGTGCCTAACGCCACCATCCGCTCAAGGCCTGTTAACGATGCCGAAGTCTGTTGACCGAATTCCGCCGATGCCGCGCATTCAAGCCATTGACCCGCGTTACTCCGAGCAGAGCTGGGAGAGCGCGCCGCAATTACTGGCCGCGCTCAATGGCGCAAGGCTCGGCGCCTGGTACTGGGACATCGAACGCGGGCAGATCAGCTGGTCGCGGGGGACGCAGGCGTTGTTCGGTTTCGATCCGCGCAAGCCACTGCCGGAAGACCTCGAATACCTTGACCTGTTGCCACCGGAAGACCGGGCAAAAACCGTTCGCGCCTTCCACGCAGTGATCGCCGGAGCGCCGCTGGAACAGGCGATGCATCACCGCATCCGCTGGCCCGATGGCAGCCTGCATTGGCTGGAGGTCAGCGGAAGTCTGCTCCCGGACAAAAACGGCCGCCCCCGAATGATCGGGGTGATTCGCGAAATCACCCACCAACGGCAACGCGAACAGGCCCTGAGCAGCTCGGAAAAACGTTTCGCCACGCTGTTTCACCTGTGTCCGAACATGGTTTTACTGACCCGCCAGGAAGACGGCCTGATCAGCGAAGCCAACCAGTATTTCGAAAGCCTGTTCGGCTGGCCGGTGCAGAGCGCGATTGGCCGCACCACGCTGGAACTGGGCCTGTGGGTGCATCCGGAGGAACGGGCCGAACTGGTGAAGAAAACCAAGGCCAAGGGCGAACTGATCAGCATGGAAGTGCAGTTTCGCGCCAGCAATGGTCAGGTTCATGACGGCATTCTCAGCGCGCAGAAAGTCGAACTCGAAGGCCAGCCGTATCTGCTGAGCACCTTCCTCGACACCACCGAACGCAAAGCCGCCGAACACGCGCTGAAGGACAGCCAGGAACGCCTCGACCTGGCGCTGGACTCGGCACAACTCGGCACCTGGGACTGGCACATCCCCAGCGGCATGCTCTACGGCTCGGCACGAGCCGCGCAATTGCACGGCCTGGAGCCGAAACCGTTTCATGAATCGTTCGACGAGTTTTTCGAAGGCGTGCCCGGCGAAGAACGCGACAGCATGCGCGATGCCTACCGCAGCCTGCGCGAAGGCCCGGCGGGCAATTATCAGCTGACTTATCGCGTACAGCTCCCGGACGGGAGTTCACGCTACCTGGAAAGCCGCGCCCGCCTCTATCGCGACGAAAACGGCGCCCCGCTGCGCATGGCCGGCACGTTGCTGGACATCACCGACCAGGTCGAGCGCGAGCAACGACTGGTCGCGTCGGAAGAGAAATTCGCCACGCTGTTTCAGGTCAGCCCCGATCCGATCTGCGTTACGCGCCAGGACAGCGGCGAGTTCATCGAGATCAATTCAAGTTTCAGCCAAACATTCGGCTGGAGCGCCGTTGATATCATTGGCCACACCGCCGAAGAAATCGGCCTGTGGGATGCCTCGGCGAAAAGCCTGCAACGTATCGAACGGGTGATCCGCGAACAAGGCCTGAGCAATGTGGCGATCATCGTCCAGCACAAGGATGGCCAATCGCTGACCTGCGTGATTTCCAGTCGCCAGATCAGCGTTGGCAATCAACCGTGCATCGTCACCACGCTGCGCGACATCACCCAGCAGCAACGTTCGGAAGCGGCGCTCAAAGCCAGCGAAGAGAAGTTTGCCAAGGCATTTCACTCCAGCCCCGACGCGATCACCATTACCGAGCGCGATACCGGGCGCTATCTGGAGGTCAACGACGGTTTCTGTCGCCTCACCGGTTATCGCGCCGATGAAGTCGTGGGCAAAACCGCCTATCAGGTGGGCATCTGGGCCGAAGAAAAACAGCGCTCGGCGTTGCTTGCCGAATTACAGATAAAGGGCCGCGTGCATCACCAGGAAATGCTCGGGCGCAACAAGCGCGGGGAATTGCTGACGGTAGAAGTCTCGGTCGAACCGATCACCCTGAATGAAACAGCGTGCCTGCTGCTCACCGCTCGGGACGTCAGCCTGCTGAAAAACGCTGAAGCACAAATCCGCCACCTGGCTTACCACGATCCGCTGACCAACCTGCCCAATCGTGCCCTGCTGATGGATCGCCTGAGCCAGCAGATCGCCCTGCTCAAACGCCATAATTTGCGTGGCGCATTGCTGTTTCTCGATCTGGATCACTTCAAGCACATCAACGATTCGCTCGGCCACCCGGTCGGCGACACGGTACTGAAAATCATCACCGCCCGCCTTGAAGCGAGCGTACGCATGGAAGACACGGTCGCCCGTCTGGGCGGCGATGAGTTCGTGGTATTGCTCAGCGGTTTGGAAGGCTCGCGCAATGAAGTCAGCACGCAAGTGCGCGAACTGGCCGACACGCTCCGTGAACTGCTATCGGAGCCCATGTTTCTCGACGGTCAGCGCTTGCAGGTCACGCCAAGCATTGGCGTGGCGCTGATTCCGGACCACGGCTCGACCCCGACCGACCTGCTCAAGCGCGCCGACATTGCCCTGTACCGGGCCAAGGATTCCGGGCGCAACACCACGCAGATGTATCACCACACCATGCAGAAAGCCGCCAGCGAACGACTGCGCATGGAGACCGACTTGCGCCTGGCCTTGTCTCGCGGCGAATTCAACGTGCATTTTCAGCCGCAGATCGACGCTCGGGACAACCGCATCATCGGCGCCGAAGCACTGGTACGCTGGAATCACCCGGCTCTCGGCGCACAGTCGCCCGCCGAGTTCATCAAAGTGCTGGAGGATAGCGGCCTGATTCTGGAAGTCGGGACGTGGATCCTCGACGAAGCCTGCGAGGCATTCAAAACGTTGATCGCCCTGAAACTGGTTGATCCGCTTAACTTCAGTCTGTGCGTCAACATCAGCCCCCGGCAGTTCCGGCAGAACGACTTCGTCGAGCGCATTGAACACAGCATGACCAGCCACAGCCTGCCCTGCTCGCTGCTGAAACTGGAAATCACCGAAGGCATCGTCATCCAGAACCTGGAAGACACCATCAACAAAATGCGCCGCTTGAAAAAACTCGGCGTGAGCTTCGCCATGGACGATTTCGGCACCGGTTACTCGTCGCTGACTTACCTCAAGCGTTTACCGGTGGATACGCTGAAAATTGACCAGTCGTTCATCCGCGATGCGACCACCGACCCAAACGACGCCGAGATCATCCGCGCCATCGTCGCCATGGCCCGCAGCCTGCAATTGGAAGTGATTGCCGAAGGCGTGGAAACCCCGGAACAATTGGCCTTTCTGCAAGGCCTGGGCTGTCACTTGTATCAGGGTTATTTACACAGTCGACCATTGCCGCTGGAAGAACTGAAAAAGCTGCTGTCCTGATGTTCGCAGACGCGCAGCTTGCAACAGAATGGCAATTGCCAGTGCTGACAGCAACCTGTAGGGTCGCGGTTTTTGCGCCGTTTCGAGATCTGTCATGCAGGATGCAACCCTCCCCCGCCCGGCCCTGCTGGGCATCGACCTTGGCACCACCAACAGCTTGATCGCCGTCTGGCAGGACGGTCAGGCCCGGTTGATTCCCAACGCCTTGGGTGATGTGCTGACGCCCTCGGTGGTCAGCCTCGATGAAGACGACACGATTCTGGTGGGCAAAGCCGCCCGCGCGCGCCTGACCACGCACCCTGATCGCACCGCCGCAGCATTCAAACGTTTCATGGGCAGCGATAAACAAGTCCAGCTCGGTGTTCGTCAGTTCAGCCCGGAAGAGTTGTCGGCGCTGGTACTCGGCTCACTCAAGCAGGACGCATGCGCACAAAAAAGGCCCCGACGTATCGGGGCCTTCGTTCAACGACTCAGCGCCTGTTCAGACAATGTGTGTGCGCAAGTGAATCAGTGCTGCAGAGCCGGCTTTTGCGTCCCGTTGATCGGGATGCGCTTGGCCTTCGCCTCTTCCGGAATCACCCGCAGCAGGTCGATGCTCAGCAGACCGTTACTCAGATCGGCAGCCTTGATCTCGATGTGATCGGCCAGGCGGAAGGACAGTTTGAAAGCACGCTGGGCAATGCCCTGATGCAGAAAGGTCACGCCTTCGTTGGCGTCACGTTTGCCGCCGCTGACGGTCAGCACACCCTTCTCGACCTGCAGTTCCAGGTCTTCTTCCTGGAAACCGGCTGCCGCTACGACGATGCGGTATTGGTCATCACCGTGTTTTTCCACGTTGTAAGGTGGATAGGTGCTGCCTGGCTCGTTGCGCAGGGCGGTTTCGAACAGGTCGTTGAAACGGTCGAAGCCTACCGAGGAACGGAACAGCGGTGCGAGGGAAAATGCAGTGCTCATGGTTCAAATCTCCTGAAAACAATCAGCAAGGTTTTATGTCTGCGCGACCCGAATTCGGCATCGCGTACCCCTTAGATAGGGACCACTGATTTGATTTCAAGAGATTATTTTCAGATTTTTTTCAGGCCACTTCAGCGACCGGCAGACCCAGCAAGCGCGAGACATGATCCGGTTCCGTCTCACGGCGCAGGACGGTGAACAGCTCAGTGGCTTCGGGATAATTGCGTGTCAGCATGGCCAGCCATTGCTTCAGACGGCCTGGGGATTGGCGCGCAGTCATCTGCGCTTTGGCTTGCAGCCAGAAATCCTGAATCAATGGCATCAGCTCGGCCCAGGTCATCTCGACCACTTCCTCACCAGCACGTGCAGCGGCGATCTGCCTGGCCAGATCCGGGCGCGAAACCAGGCCGCGACCGAGCATGATGTCTTCCACGCCGCTGATTTCACGGCAACGGCGCCAGTCTTCGACGCTCCAGATATCGCCGTTGGCGAATACCGGCACCTTGACCACGTCCTGCACGCGAGGAATCCACTCCCAATGCGCCGGCGGTTTGTAGCCATCCATTTTGGTTCGGGCGTGAACCACGATGTGTTCGGCGCCGCCTTCAGCCAACGCCGTGGCGCAGACCAGCGAGCCGTCCGGGCTGTCGAAGCCCAGACGCATTTTTGCGGTGACAGGGATGTGCGCAGGCACGGCGCGACGCACGTGCTCGACGATCTGGTTGAGCAGCTCAGGCTCCTTGAGCAGCACCGCCCCACCACGGGATTTGTTGACAGTCTTGGCCGGACAACCGAAGTTGAGGTCGATCACTTCGGAGCCGAGTTCGCAGGCCAGTGCAGCGTTCTCCGCCAGGCACACCGGGTCGGAACCCAACAACTGGACGCGCAAAGGCACTCCGGACGCCGTGCGCGCACCGTTGAGCAGCTCCGGGCCGAACTTGTGGAAATAGGCCGGGGTGAGCAACTGATCGTTGACCCGAATGAATTCGGTCACGCACCAGTCGATACCGCCAACGCGGGTCAGCACGTCACGAAGGATGTCGTCGACCAACCCCTCCATGGGCGCCAGAGCAATTTGCATGGAAAAAACACTACTCAGAGGAAAAACGTGCGGCAGTTTACTGGATTACGAGAAAAACCGCAGATCCCTTGTGGGAGCGGGCTTGCTCGCGAAGGCAGTGTGTCAGTCGATAAACGTGCTGGCTGACACGACGCCTTCGCGAGCAAGCCCACATTTAGATTTTCGCTAACTCTGACGACTGGATCGCCGGGCCATACCCCTCGATGAACTCCGCCGGCATGCGCTTGGGTTTGCCGGTGGACAGTTCGATGCAGACGAACGTGGTTTGGGCGCGCAACAGAGTGGTGTTGTCGCTCGGGCGGATCAGCTGGAAATGCCGGGTCATTTTCAGGCGCTGATCCCAATCGACAATCCAGGTCGCCAATTGCAGTTCGTCGCCCTCATAGGCGGCTGCCAGATAATCGATCTCGTGACGCACCACCGCCATCGCCCGGTCGAGCCGCCGATACTCGACCAGATCCAGCCCCAGACGCTGCGAGTGGCGCCAGGCGCAGCGTTCGAGCCAAGTCACGTAGACCGCGTTGTTTGCGTGGCCCAGCCCGTCGATGTCCTCGGCGCCTACTTGCAGATCAATGGTAAACGGCGTTGCTCGATCCCAGCCCATGCCCCACTCCCGGTCAGATGATTCAACCGGGGCAGTGTAACGGATGCTCAGGCCGATTGCCGTGCCTGAAGGCTGCGGCCGGCCAACAGTGATAACACGCCATCAATCACCCGAGGGTCGGCCAGCACGCGCTGATGACCACCGCTTTCGAGGCGCAGAAGACGACTGTCAAACCAGGCTTCGTGGATCCATTGAGACTCTTTGACCGAGACAAAATTGTCATCTTCGGCATGCACGATCAGACCGGGCATATCCAACTGATAATGGGCGACATCCAGCGTGGCGGCGCGCATGCCGACATCCTGCTCGACCTGGCGGATAAATGCCGAACGCGCTCTGGGCGGCATGCCGACATAACGGGCGAACCCGCGCAGCACACCCAGGATTCGGGCGGGAGCAGCGATGCTGACAAGGGTTTCGGTGCGCAAGCCCAACTGCACGGCAAGCATCGCACTGGCGCCCCCCATGGAATGGCCAATAACGGCTTGCAGTGGCGGCAGCTCGGCAGCCGCTTCGAGCATGGCGCGAGCGAACAGCACGACATTGGCTTCACGCCCTGGCGATCTGCCGTGAGCCGGGCCATCGAGTGCGACGACCGTGTAACCGGCTTCGACCAGCGCAGTGATCAGCGCGGCGAATTGGGTTGGCCGCCCTTCCCAGCCATGCATCAGCAAAACGGTCGGGCCTTGGCCCCAGCGCAGGGCTGACAGACCGAAGCGCAACGTGATGCGTTCGGAATTGGCCAGCAGCGGCAACTCCCAATCCCGCAGGGGCAGCGACCGCGGCGTCATGAACGCCAGGCGCATTTTGCTCGCCACGCGTTTCGGTGCAATCCAGCCCAAGGTGCCATTAACGCCACGAACCCACTTCAACGTGTTCATCGCTCTCTCCTCAGGCGTGTTGCCTTCAGGTCAACGCACCGCCGACTTGGCGGCGCGCAGCAATCGATCGGATAAATCTCCCGGGCCGAGCGCTCTTGCGAGTGCCAGCCCACCCACCATCAAGGCCACGTCGGCCAGGGCTTTGTCAGTGTCCTCAGGGCTGGACGCCAACTGCGCAATCATCAATTCCAGGTGTTCGTTGAGCGCGATGCGGAACGACTCCGGCAAACGCCCCAGCTCACCGATCGAGGCCGGGATCGGACAGGCTGCATCGCTGGAGTCGCGGTGCTTGCGCGACAGGTAAAACGTAGCGACCAGTGCGCGACGTTCTTCACCGGTCAGCTCGGTGTCCATGTCGGCAATCAAGTCGCGGCGGCGACCGAGCAATTGCTTGAACGCCTCCAGCATCATCGCGTCCTTGCTTTCGAAGTGCGCATAGAAGCCGCCGACGGTCAGCCCGGCTGCGCCCATCACTTCGCCTACGCTTGGGTCCGCCGGGCCGCGCTGGATCAGCGCGGCACTGGCAGCCTTGAGGATGCGTTCGCGGGTCTGAGCTTTTTTATCGTTCATCGTTGCCTCCGAATATTACGACTAGAATATTATTCTCATAATAATATTCTGCAAGTCGAGGATATGACCGCTGGTCTGAAGCACAGTGTAAGGAAAAAGGAGAATTGGCCAAACGCCAGACAAACAAAAGGGCCATTCAATAATTGAATGACCCTTATAAATCCCGCAGAGCGGGTAATCGTGGCGTCCCCTAGGGGACTCGAACCCCTGTTACCGCCGTGAAAGGGCGGTGTCCTAGGCCACTAGACGAAGGGGACACAAACCCTTCTATACAACTGATCAGTGCTGAGAGCTGATCGACTCAAGGTCGGTGTGGCCAGACCATGAGCTGTAAAATTGGTGGAGCTAAGCGGGATCGAACCGCTGACCTCCTGCATGCCATGCAGGCGCTCTCCCAGCTGAGCTATAGCCCCGGATTTTTCGCCTCGCGGCGGAGCGATCTTTTGCAACATCGCTTCTGTAAAACTGGCGTCCCCTAGGGGACTCGAACCCCTGTTACCGCCGTGAAAGGGCGGTGTCCTAGGCCACTAGACGAAGGGGACGCAAACCCTTCTATACAACTGATCAACGCTGAGTGTTGATCGCTTCGGAGCCGGTGTGGCCAGGCTTCGAAGTGTAAATTGGTGGAGCTAGACGGGATCGAACCGTCGACCTCTTGCATGCCATGCAAGCGCTCTCCCAGCTGAGCTATAGCCCCTCATCGTTGATGTCATCGCTGAGGACGGGGCGAATCTTAATGGCGCATCGGAGGGCTGTCAAACTTATTTTTAAAATATTTCAAAGTTTTTTGCCGACATAACAACCACTTACCGCCCTCACCCCGTATATCTGGGGAAAACGCCGAAGGCCGGCATCAAACGATCCCGGCCTTCGGCGACTCCAGCAGCGTCAAACGCAATCAGGCGATAGCGCCCAACAGCTTTTCCCACTCTTTGTTTTCTTTCTTAGACACGCCGCCCAGCAGGTCAATCGCCTGACGCAGACGGAAACGGGTCAGGTCCGGCCCGAGGATTTCCATCGCGTCGAGCACCGACACCGAACTCGCTTGCCCGGTGATGGCCGCGAACATCAGCGGCATCGCGTCACGCAGTTTCAGCTCAAGGGATTCGACCACCGCCTGAATCGTCGCGGTGATGTTGTCCTTCTCCCACTGTCGCAGGCTTTCGAGCTTCCACAGGATCAACTGCATCAATTGGCGAACCTGATCGCCCGAGAGCTTTTTCGATTCGAACAGCTTGGCATCCGGATTGACGCCGCCGGCGAAGAAGAACCCGCCCAGCGGTGCAACCTGACTGAAGGTTTCAACACGGCCCTGGACGTGCGGCGCGATCTTCATCATGTATTCGGCGTTGAACGCCCACTTCTGCACGCGCGCGGCGAACTCTTCCACCGGCAGGTCACGCAACCACTGGCCGTTGAGCCACGACAGTTTCTCGATGTCGAAGATCGGTCCGCCGAGGGACACGCGCTTGAGGTCGAAGTTGTCGACCATTTCCTGCAGCGAGAACTTCTCGCGCTCGTCCGGCATCGACCAGCCCATGCGGCCCAGGTAGTTGAGCATCGCTTCCGGCATGAAGCCCATGCGCTCGTAGAACGTCACCGAGGTCGGATTCTTGCGCTTGGACAGTTTGCTCTTGTCCGGGTTACGCAGCAGCGGCATGTAGCACAACTCCGGTTGCTCCCAGCCGAAGTACTCGTACAGCAGAATCAGTTTCGGCGCCGATGGCAGCCACTCTTCGCCGCGCAATACGTGAGTGATGCCCATCAGGTGATCGTCGACTACGTTGGCAAGGAAGTACGTCGGCAGGCCGTCGGTCTTCATCAGCACTTGCATGTCCATGCGATCCCACGGGATCTCGACGTCGCCACGCAGCATGTCCGGCACCACGCAAACACCTTCGCTCGGCACTTTCATGCGGATGACGTGGGGTTCGCCAGCGGCCAGGCGGGCCGCGACTTCTTCCTTGGACAGCAGCAGTGCGCGGCCGTCGTAGCGTGGGGTTTCGCCGCGAGCCATTTGCTCGGCGCGCATCTGATCCAGCTCTTCAGCGGTACAGAAGCACGGGAACGCATGCCCCATGTCGACCAGTTGCTGGCAGTACTTTTGGTAGATGTCGCCGCGTTCGCTCTGGCGATACGGACCGTGCGGACCGCCGACGTCCGGGCCTTCGCTCCAGTCGATACCCAGCCAGCGCAGGGCGTCGAAGATCTGCTGTTCGGACTCGCGGGTCGAACGCAACTGGTCGGTGTCTTCGATGCGCAGGATGAACTCACCGCCATGCTGCTTGGCAAAGCAGTAGTTGAACAATGCGATGTAAGCGGTACCTACGTGGGGGTCCCCGGTAGGCGATGGCGCGATGCGAGTGCGGACGGTGGTCATGGCATGTCTCGAAAAGAATGAAAAGCAAAGAACAATCAAGCCGCGAATGGTAACAGGCGACACCCGCCCCGCTCCAGCGGGCAGGGCATTTAAGCCAAGTTTGCGTCTGGAATGCTCGTAAGCCGCGGTGAATGGCCGAATATCAGCCGATGGCATTTACCGTTTATCGGCTTCGTGCCAGATTCGCCTCCTGATAACTTTCCTTACAATTCCTCGACTACAGTTTGCCCATGCCTGCCCAACTCAAGCGTCGCCTGCTGATTTTACTGCTGTTGGTCCTATTGATCGCCGGGGGCTTCTTCGCCCACTGGTTTTTCAAGGGGCGCTTTTATGAAAGCACCGATAACGCCTATGTCCAGGGCGAGATAACCCGCGTGTCGAGTCAGTTGAGCGCGCGCATCGATCAAGTGCTGGTGCAGGACAACCAGCATGTGGAAAAAGGCCAATTGCTGGTGCGCCTCGAAAGAGAAGACTTCCGCCTGGCCGTGGATCGGGCCAACGCCGCCCTCGCCACCCGCGAAGCCGAGCGACTGCAAGCCCAGAGCAAGCTGACTCAGCAGGCCAGCCTGATCGCCTCGAGCGATGCACAGGTGGCAGCCTCCCAGGCAACCCTGGGCCGCTCGCAGATCGACCTGTCCCGGGCGCAAACCCTGCGCAAACCCGGCTATGTCTCCGAAGAGCGTGTGACCACCCTTTCCGCCGACACCCACATCGCCCGCTCGCAAGTGGCCAAGGCACAGGCCGATGCACAAAGCCAGCGCCAGCAAGTCAACGCACTGACCGCCGAAATCAAACGCCTCGACGCTCAGATCGCCAACGCCCGCGCCGATCTCGCTCAGGCCGAACTCAATCTGACCCGCAGCGACATTCATGCCCCGATCAGTGGCCTGGTCGGCCAGCGCGCGGCGCGTAACGGCCAGATTGTGCAGGCCGGCGCTTATCTGCTGTCGATCGTCCCGGACGAAGACATCTGGGTGCAGGCCAACTTCAAGGAGACTCAGATCGGCCACATGCAGCCCGGACAAAAAGCCGAGCTGACCTTCGACGCCTACAGCGACACGCCGATCGAGGCGCGGGTCGACAGCCTGTTCGCCGCTTCCGGTGCGCAGTTCAGCCTGCTGCCGCCGGACAATGCCACCGGCAACTTCACCAAAGTCGTGCAACGGATCCCGGTGAAACTGACCTTCAAGGCCGATAATCCGCTGCACGGCAAGATCCGTCCGGGCATGTCCGTCACCGCTACCGTGAACATCAAAGACGCCCCGGACAATGGCCGGTGATTCACTGATCCGTCCGGTCGGCGAACCGACCCGGCGGGACTGGATCGCGGTGATGAGCGTGATGCTCGGCGCCTTTATGGCGGTGCTCGACATCCAGATCACCAACTCCTCGCTCAAGGATATTCAGGGCGCACTGTCGGCGACACTGGAAGAAGGTTCGTGGATTTCCACCTCGTATCTGGTCGCGGAAATCATCATGATCCCGCTGACCGCGTGGCTGGTGCAGTTGCTCTCGGCGCGGCGCCTGGCGGTGTGGGTGTCGCTGGGTTTTCTGGCGTCTTCGTTGTTGTGCTCGATGGCCTGGAGCCTGGAGAGCATGATCGTTTTTCGCGCCATGCAAGGCTTCACCGGTGGCGCGCTGATCCCGCTGGCCTTCACCCTGACGCTGATAAAGCTTCCCGAACACCATCGCGCCAAAGGCATGGCCATGTTCGCCATGACCGCCACTTTTGCACCGTCCATAGGCCCCACGCTCGGCGGCTGGCTCACGGAAAATTGGGGTTGGGAATACATCTTCTACATCAACATTCCGCCGGGGCTGATCATGATCGCCGGGCTGATGTACGGGCTGGAGAAGAAAGAAGCGCACTGGGAACTGCTGAAAAGCACCGACTACACCGGCATTCTCACCCTGGGCGTCGGCCTCGGTTGCTTGCAGGTATTTCTTGAAGAAGGCCATCGCAAGGACTGGCTCGAATCAAACCTGATCGTGACCCTGGGCAGCATCGCGCTGCTGAGTCTGATCACCTTCGTCATCGTGCAGATTTCCAAACCCAATCCGCTGATCAACCTGGGTATCCTGCGCAACCGCAACTTTGGCCTGTCGAGCATTTCCAGCCTTGGCATGGGTGTCGGACTGTATGGCTCGATCTATCTGCTGCCCTTGTATCTGGCGCAGATCCAGAATTACAACGCCCTGCAGATCGGCGAAGTGATCATGTGGATGGGCGTGCCACAGTTGTTTCTGATTCCGCTGGTGCCGAAGCTGATGAAGTTTGTCTCGCCGAAGTGGCTGTGCACGTTGGGGTTCGGACTGTTCGGCCTAGCGAGTTTTTCTTCGGGAGTGCTCAACCCGGACTTTGCCGGGCCGCAGTTCAATCAAATCCAGATCATTCGGGCGCTGGGCCAGCCGCTGATCATGGTGACCATTTCGCTGATCGCCACGGCTTATATCCTGCCGCAGGATGCCGGTTCTGCGTCGAGCCTGTTCAACATTCTGCGCAACCTGGGTGGCGCCATTGGCATTGCCCTGCTCGCGACGCTATTGGATGCGCGAACCAAGACCTACTTCGATTACTTGCGCGAAGCGGTGGTGCCGACCAATCCACAGGTAGCGCAGCGGCTGGCATCGATGGCGGATCGGTTTGGCAGTGATACAGCGGCGCTGGGCAAGTTGAGTGAGATTGTCCATCAACAGGCAGCGATCATGGCCTATAACGATGCGTTTCATTTTGTCGGGATTGCGCTGGGGATCAGTATGCTGGCGATTTTACTGACCAAAAAATTGCCGCAAGGCCTGAAGGCTGGGGAGGCTCACTGATTGTCAGGGTGTCTGAAGCGCCCCCCCCCCCTTCGCGAGCAAGCCCACAGGACTTATGTGAACAACACAGATCCAGTGTGGGAGCGGGCTTGCTCGCGAAGGGGCCCTAAAACCACCCATCAAACAGCCAAAAGCCGCTCGCGCAGTTTGGCAATCTCATCACGCATCTGCGCCGCCGCTTCAAACTCCAGATCCCGCGCCAACTGATACATCTTCTCTTCCAGCGCACGAATACGTTTGGTGATCTCGCTTGGTGAACGCAATTGGGCTTCGTACTTGGCGTTCTCCTCGGCGGCCTTGGCCATGCCCTTGCGCTTCTTGCTGCGTGAGCCTGGCACGGTGGCGCCTTCCATGATGTCAGCAACATCCTTGAACACACCTTTCGGGGTGATACCGTTTTCCAGGTTGAACGCGATTTGCTTGTCGCGACGTCGCTCGGTTTCGCCAATCGCCCGCTCCATCGAACCGGTCATGCGATCGGCATAGAGAATCGCCCGGCCATTGAGGTTACGCGCGGCGCGGCCGATGGTCTGGATCAGCGACCGCTCGGAACGCAGGAAGCCTTCCTTGTCGGCATCAAGAATCGCCACCAGCGACACTTCCGGCATGTCCAGGCCTTCACGCAGCAGGTTGATCCCGACCAGTACATCAAAAGTGCCGAGACGCAGATCGCGGATGATCTCGACCCGTTCGACCGTGTCGATATCCGAGTGCAGATAGCGCACGCGCACGCCGTGGTCGGCGAGGTAATCAGTAAGGTCTTCGGCCATGCGCTTGGTCAGCGTGGTCACCAGCACCCGCTCCTCCACCGCCACGCGCTTGGTGATTTCCGAGAGTAGATCATCGACCTGAGTAAGTGCCGGGCGCACCTCCACTTGCGGGTCGACCAACCCGGTCGGACGCACCACTTGCTCCACTACCCGCCCCGCATGTTCGGCTTCGTAGTTACCCGGCGTGGCCGAGACGAAAATCGTCTGCGGACTGACCCCTTCCCACTCGTCGAAACGCATTGGTCGGTTGTCCAGCGCTGATGGCAAACGGAAACCGTATTCCACCAGGGTCTCTTTACGCGAACGGTCGCCCTTATACATCGCGCCGACCTGCGGCACGCTGACGTGTGATTCATCGATCACCAGCAAGGCATCGGCCGGCAAGTAATCGTAGAGGGTCGGCGGCGCCGCACCCGCCGGACGCCCGGACAAATAGCGCGAATAGTTTTCGATGCCATTGCAGTAGCCCAACTCGAGGATCATCTCCAAATCGAAACGGGTACGCTGCTCCAGACGCTGAGCCTCCACCAATTTGTTGTTACTGCGCAGGTATTCCAGACGCTCCTGCAACTCAACTTTGATGTGCTCGATGGCGTCGAGCAAAGTCTCGCGCGGCGTTACATAGTGGCTCTTCGGGTAGAAGGTGAAGCGCGGCATCTTGCGGATGACTTCGCCGGTCAGCGGGTCGAACGCGCAAATGCTCTCGACCTCGTCGTCGAACAGTTCGATGCGGATCGCTTCCAGATCCGATTCCGCCGGGTAGATGTCGATCACGTCGCCGCGCACGCGGAAGGTCGCGCGGGCAAAATCCATGTCATTGCGAGTGTATTGCAGGTCAGCCAGACGCCGTAGCAGCGCGCGCTGATCGAGTTTGTCGCCGCGATCGACGTGCAGCACCATCTTCAAATAAGTTTCCGGGCTGCCCAGACCGTAGATGCACGACACCGTGGTGACGATGATCGCGTCCTTGCGCTCCAGCAGCGCTTTGGTCGCGGACAGCCGCATCTGCTCGATGTGGTCGTTGATCGACGCATCCTTCTCGATGAAGGTATCGGACGACGGCACATAGGCTTCGGGCTGGTAGTAGTCGTAGTACGAAACGAAGTATTCGACGGCGTTGTTCGGGAAGAACGCCTTGAACTCACCGTACAACTGCGCTGCGAGGGTTTTGTTCGGCGCCAGCACCAGCGTCGGGCGCTGTATCTGCGAGATGACATTGGCGATGCTGAAGGTCTTGCCCGAGCCGGTCACACCGAGCAGCGTCTGGTGCGCCAGCCCGGCTTCGATGCCCTCCACCAATTGGCGGATGGCTTCTGGCTGATCGCCGGCGGGCTCGAAGCGGGTGACTAGCTGGAATTCGGACATAAACACCTCTGGGATCGCGGCATTCCGAACAAAGCGGAGCACCACGGGGACGAGCGCAAACGACCGATGTCGCGCAAGAAAAAACCTGGATTTTGCTCAATGTGGTGGCGATTGCCTCACCTTTCAAGGCAAACGTCCTACATCGGGTAGAGACTCTGACACGACCATTAGACTAACGGTCGAGAAATAATCGGAAAAACTTACCTCAAAAGCCAATTCGCCTGTCGCCATTGCTCGGTGATGGCCTCTATACTAGCTCCCCGTTTGTGCACCGCTCTAGTGCATTCGGCTGGAGCGCGACACGTCCCTCCACTCTCCATTCAGAGCCGCCGTAATAATGAGCCTGTTCTCTGCTGTCGAAATGGCACCCCGCGATCCAATCCTGGGCCTCAACGAAGCATTCAACGCCGATACCCGAACCACCAAGGTCAACCTGGGCGTTGGTGTTTACTGCAACGAAGAGGGGCGAATTCCACTTCTGCGCGCCGTGATCGAAGCTGAAACCGTTCGCGCAGCTCAACACGCTTCGCGCGGTTACCTGCCGATCGATGGCATCGCTGCCTACGACCAGGCCGTGCAAAAGCTGCTGTTTGGCAACGACTCGCCGCTGATCGGCGCCGGTCGCGTCATCACCACTCAAGCCGTCGGCGGGACTGGCGCACTGAAAATCGGTGCTGACTTCCTCAAGCAACTGCTGCCGAACGCAGTCGTGGCGATCAGTGACCCAAGCTGGGAAAACCACCGCGCGCTGTTCGAAACCGCCGGTTTTGCGGTGCAAAACTACCGTTACTACGACGCTGCCACCCACGATGTGAACCGTGCCGGCATGCTCGAAGACCTCAACGCCCTGCCGAACGGCTCTATCGTTGTGCTGCACGCTTGCTGCCACAACCCGACCGGTGTCGACCTGACTCCGGCGGACTGGAACAACGTGCTGGACGTGGTCAAAGCCAAAGGTCACGTGCCGTTCCTCGACATGGCTTACCAGGGTTTCGGTGACGGTATCGACGAAGACGCCGCTGCCGTGCGTCTGTTCGCTGAATCCGGTCTGACGTTCTTTGTGTCGAGCTCGTTCTCCAAGTCGTTCTCCCTGTACGGCGAGCGCGTTGGCGCCCTGTCGATCATCAGCGAGTCGAAAGAAGAAAGCGCGCGCGTGCTGTCGCAGGTCAAGCGCGTCATCCGCACCAACTACTCCAACCCGCCAACTCACGGTGCAAGCATCGTGGCTGCCGTGCTGAACAGCCCGCAGCTGCGCGCTCAGTGGGAAACCGAACTGGCTGAAATGCGTCTGCGCATTCGCGGCATGCGTGAGCAAATGGTCGACCTGCTGGCGCAAAAAGCGCCACAGCGTGACTTCAGCTTCGTCGGTCGCCAACGCGGCATGTTCTCCTACTCCGGCCTGACCACCGAACAGGTTCACCGCCTGCGCAACGAGTTTGGCATCTACGCCCTGGACACTGGCCGCATCTGCGTGGCGGCATTGAACCAGAGCAACATCAAGGCTGTAACGGATGCGATTGTTCAGGTCATCTGATTTCGCAGCGTGATGAAAAACGGGAAGCCTTAGGGCTTCCCGTTTTTTATTGCCCCGGAATAATCCCGATACCCTCTAGACTGCACACAATTAAGTTTTGTGTACATCCGAGTTTTCTGAAGAGAACCCACATGAAAAACGACAACCTGCGCGCTGACCGTGACGATCTGGATGACTTCATTCCACGCCAGCCGGCCAAACGCGGCAATAACCTGGTCCTGCAAGTCGCAGCCGGCGTATTCCTCGGTGGCCTGGCGCTATGGCTGGTGCAACTGGCGGCCACTGCGGCTTACACCACACTGATGCTCGGTACCCTGACTTTCGGCAGTTAAGCCAGTTCAGTCGCTCGCTGACTGGCAGCATCGTCATAGGCGACATACAGCGATTCGGCGATTTGGCTTTTGATCGCCTTGGTGCTTTCCAGGCCGAGGACAAAACCCTCAGCCTTACCACCGGCACGGTTCAACGCTTCAGCGTTGCTGGCTTGAGTGATCGCGTCGAAGAGTTTTTCGGCGTGTGGACCGACGCCTTTGGGCAGGCTGATTTGCGCAATGCTCATGCGAACACCTCACTTGTGCGGAATTTGAAACTCGAGTGATTCATGGCGCGTACCTTTTCGGCGAATGGCCGGCAGCGCGTGATATCACTTCCGGGCGGCCATGGTAGACCTCCGGCGCTGTTCTGGTAACCGCCAATCGCGGATAAACCACCGTCCGTCCCGGTGAATCACTTATTTTGCTAATCGATGCTTGACTTCTCTTTTTGAATCAGTAACATACGCACCAATTCCGCAATAGCTCAGTTGGTAGAGCAAATGACTGTTAATCATTGGGTCCCTGGTTCGAGTCCAGGTTGTGGAGCCAAATAGCAAAGCCCCTGAATCGAAAGATTCAGGGGCTTTTTTGTGGCCGCTCGAAAATATCTTTTTCCCTTGAAACGAAAAGGCCGATCGGTCTCCAGATCGGCCTTATGCATTCAGTCAGCGGTCAGACATGCTCACTGCTTTTCGCCTGTACCTTCGGCGCACCTTGGCCATGGTCATGCTCCGCATCAGGCTCGATCACTGGCACTTCCTTGCCATCGCAGTCATGCAGTTTGCCGTCGCTGAAGTAATCGCCTTCACGCAGCGCCGCCAGATCACGATAGCGCAGGGTGCGCTCTTCCGCCGCCGCAAACACCGATTGCTGGTCCGAGTTGCCGGTGGTGAAGTGGTTGAACGCCAGGTTGAGCACGATCGCCATGATCGCCGACGAGCTGATGCCCGAGTGGAAAATGGTCGCGAACCAGCTCGGGAAGTGATCGTAGAAGTTCGGCGCGGCAATCGGAATCATGCCGAAACCGATTGAGGTGGCCACAATGATCAGATTGACGTTGTTGCGGTAATCCACCTTCGACAGGGTGCGAATACCGCTCGCCGCGACGGTGCCGAACAGCACGATACCTGCGCCGCCGAGCACCGATGTCGGCACTGCCGCAATCACCCGCCCCATGAACGGCAACAGGCCGAGGATCACCAGGAAGACGCCGCCGGTGGCCACCACATAACGGCTTTTGATGCCTGTCACCGCCACCAGCCCGACGTTCTGGGCGAAGGCGCTTTGCGTGAAGGAGCCGAAGATCGGCGCAAACATGCTCGACAACATGTCCGCACGCAGACCGTTGCCCAGACGCTTGGAGTCGACCTTGGTGCCGATGATCTCACCGACCGCGAGGATGTCTGCCGACGTCTCTACCAGCGTCACCATGACCACGATGCACATCGACAGGATCGCGGCGAAGTGGAACGTCGGCATGCCGAAGTGGAATGGCGTCGGGAAGCCGAACATCGGGCCTTGAGTGACGCTGGAGAAGTCCGCCATGCCAAGCAATACCGCCAGTACCGTGCCAATCACCATGGCCAACAGGATCGACAGACGCGAGATCGTGGAGCTGCCCACCTTGCTCAACAGCAACACCAGCACCAGCGTAACCGCCGCCAGCCCGATGTTTTGCATGCTGCCGAAGTCCGGCGCGTGGCTGTTGCCGCCCATGGCCCAGCGTGCGGCCACCGGCATCAGCGTCAGGCCGATAGTGGTGATCACAATGCCGGTCACCAAGGGAGGAAAGAACTTGGTAATTCGCGAGAACACCGGAGTGATCAGCAGGCCGATCAAGGATGCGGCAATCACAGCGCCAAGTACCGACTGGAAGCCACCCTCCCCGCCACTGCTGACGATCGCGACCATGGTCGCAACGCCGGAGAACGACACACCTTGTACCAGCGGCAACTGACAGCCAAAGAACGGCAGACCCAGGGTTTGCAGCAGTGTTGCCAGCCCCCCCGCAAACAACGAAGCAGCGATCAGCAAACCAATGTCTGCCGGCGAAAGCCCGGCTGCCTGACCGATGATCAGTGGCACCGCAACGATACCGCCGTACATGGTCAGAACATGTTGCAGGCCGTAAGCCATATTCGCGCCGACCCCGAGATTTTCATCCTCGGGCCGTTGGTGTGAAACATGGGGCGTTTTCATGGTGGGGGGGTCCCTGGTTTTTGTTATGCGCACACTGTATTCAATAGTCGTGACAAATGTCCATAGAGTTGTATACAACTTACCAGTCACATAATGGATAGGTAGCCACCCAACCTTCTATCCCGCTGCTCGCATCCCCCCACAAATCCGGCAACACATCCCCGTCTGACCTTGCGTCATCACCCACTAGGCTGAAGTGCTCATGGCGACCGACGGTGTGGTCGCGCCCTTTTTTATACATATAAAGTATGCATAATGAAGTCATTCGACATTCAGTACGACAAAAGCAAGAACGCGGCCAACAAACTCAAGCACAAAGGTGTCAGCCTCGCCGAGACCGAACCGGTCTTTCACGACGAATGCGCACTGACGATTGAGGACAACGACCATGCAGAGCCACGCTGGATCACCCTGGGCCTCGACGGTAAGGGACGTTTGCTGGTCGTTGCGTACAGTTACCGCGAAGCCAATGTCATTCGAATTATTTCTGCGCGTGTCGCCACCCCAAGCGAGCGTCGCCAATATTCTTTAGAGGCTTGATCGATGAAAGACGAATTTGACTTCTCTCAAGGCAAACGCGGCGCCGTGGCGTCCACCAAGGGTAAAACCCGCATCACCATCATGCTCGACGACGCGGTCATCGAGGCCGCTCGCACCGTGGCGGAAAACGAGGGGTTTGGGTATCAGACGGTGATCAATAACACCCTGCGCCACGCCTTGCTCAATGGCACAGAGAGTCAGGGCCCGGCCGAGTCAGGCCACTGCGGGCAGTTCAAGAAAGGTATTACTGCCGCCGACCTCAAGAGTCTTGAGAAAAAGCTGTCGGCGGCCGTCGGGGAGATACGCCGGGTACTGGAGCCAGAGGCGAAGCCCTAGGCTTCAGGCGGGGACAATCATCCGCCCCAGCGCGTGGCTCAGGCGCGGTTGTTGAGGCAGGCGAAGATCGAATTCCTGCTGCAACAACTCGATCAACTCATCAACATCCGTCACCTCCCGCCGTTCACTGGCGGAGCCCATGCGATGGATCGCGAAACTACCGTTGTTCAGCGTCTTGCGCCAGCCGTTACCCGTGCGCGCGACCATAAGGCGTTGGCAGAACGGCGATTCCGGGTGGGTCGAGACGTACCAGTTGCCTATGGTGTAATCGATGTCTTCCTGGCGTTGCAGGTCAAACAGGTACATGGGGCGCCATTCACCTGCAACGTTGGCGCGCAGCATGTAGCCATCGGCACGGTTTTCGATGCGATACGGTTCGTGTGGCGTGGTTTGTTCGGCCTCTGTGTCGAGCATCAACGGTGCAGTTGGCACCATGCCACCGAAGCCGACATCGGTGATGTAGCGCACGCCATCCAACGTCACCAGACTCAGACGGTGCGTACGTGCGGTCCAAGTACCTTCAGGCTGATTCATCACCACTCGCCCACTGATGGCCCGGGCATCGAAGCCCAATTCAAGCAACAGGGCAAAAAACAGGTGATTGAGTTCGTAGCAGTAACCGCCACGGCCATCGTGCAGGACTTTCTGCTCTACAGAGGCAAGGTCGATCAACACCGGTTCACCGCCGATCGTCGACAGGTTCTCGAAGACAAACGCGCCCGTGTGGAGCAACTGCAATTGACGCAGGGTCTCAAGCGTCGGTGCGGGTGGAGCATCGAAGCCGAGACGTCTCAGGTAACCTTTCAGATTTGTCAGGCGTGGTTCGCTCATTGCCCAGTCCTTTTGCATATGGCTGCGGATCGCTCCGCCGATGGCTGACTAAAATAACCCAAAAGATGCCGAGGCGATCCTTGAGACACAAATACCGCAGGCAATCGCACCAGTGCCAAGCCACTCAGGCGCGATGACGCAACCATTGCAAAAAGCCTTTTTTCGGCACGATGACCGGCGCGTCCTCGGTCAGGGATTGCGCTTTGTACAGACGGTAATCGAGCAGGGTTTGCATCGCGTCGCTGATGTCGTGGCGGGCATCCAGGCACGGTTTCAGGTAAGTCTTCTCGATGCGGTACAACGCGCAAAAGGTCTTGGCGGTAAATGTGGCGGGCACCGACGAATCGGAAAGAATGCCGGCCTCGCCGATCACTTCGCCCGGCCCCATGCGTGCGGACTCGAACGGTGCGCCATGGCGGGTCAGCGCCACAGTGACCACGCCGGATTCAATGATGTACAGGTGATCGCTGACCTCCCCGGCGCCCAGAATCTGCTCGCCGGCGCGGAAGGATTGCAGGGTCATGTTCTGGCTGAAGGTGTCTTTCTCTTCCTGACGCAACGTCGAGAAAATCGGTGAGCTGTCGAGCAACGCCCGCGGCCGCGAGAGATTGCCCGGCACGACAGGCTCGGCCCTCGACAGCAGATTGACCCCGGATGCCTGCAAGTGCCGATACGCCAGGTCGAACAGTTGATTGCGCACCACACGTTTCTCGCCCATCGACGCGACGAAACCATTGATTTCGTACTCTGCCCCATCGCTGCCAGCGTTTTTGAGCGCCACACTCGGCGCTGGGGTGTCCAGAAGCTGACGACAGCCCTGCATCGCGCGCTCCAGCGCATCGATCACCGTGCTCGGTCGCGCGTGCGGGCTGACTTGCACACTGACGGCCACGCCGAACATGTTGCTCGGCCGGCTGAAGTTGATGATCTTGGCCTTGGCCGCCAGCGAGTTGGGAATCACCGCCATGTTGCCCTGGCTGGTTTGCAGGCGGGTGGCACGCCAGTCGATGTCGGTGACCCGACCTTCGGTGCCGTCGATGGAGATCCAGTCATCGAGTTGATACGGCTTGGTGGTGTTGAGGACGATCCCGGAAAACACATCGCTCAACGTGCTCTGCAAGGCCAGACCGACGATGATTGCCAAAGCGCCAGACGTCGCCAGCACACCTTTGACCGGCAGATCCAGCACGTAGGCCAACGCCGCAATGATCGCGATCAGAAAGATCACGGCACCCAACAAGTCCTGTAGCAAACGCCCAGTGTGCCCGACCCTCTGCATCATCACCGCGCCGATCAACACCGTCAGGGTGCGTGCGCCGAACAGCCACCAGGCAATCTGCAACCCGGTCGCCGACAAGTGCAGCGGCACATTGTCCGCCCAGGGTGCAGGCTCCAGCGGGTTGAGACCTTCGTTGAAGAGCAGCGCACTGAACACACTGAAAATCAGCACCCGCACCAGCAATTTCCACTCACTGCCACGGGCGCTGATCAGACGCCACAGCCCGAGGTCGAGCAGGATCAGGATCAACGCGCAAAACAAAGGGTGTTCGGTCAGCAGAGACAGCATCAAACAACTCCGACGGGGGGCCAATCGCGAGAAGATCGCACAGATTGGGGACAGTGTAGGAGTCATTGACTTCAGAAAATGAGCACGACTTCACTGACAACAAGAAAACCTGTGGGAACAAGCTTGCTCCCACAAAGTTTTTGGCGATTAAGGCGTCAAGCGTGCATTCGACCAAACCGTCCGGACTGGAAATCGGCAAAGGCCTGATGAATTTCCTGCTCGGTGTTCATCACGAACGGGCCATGGCCGACGATCGGTTCGTCGATCGGCTCGCCGCTGAGCAGCAACACCACCGCGTCCTGGCTGGCTTCGAGGGTCAGTTGATGGCCGTGGCGCTCGAACAGCACCAACTGCCCTTCGCACGCAGTTTGCAGACCGTTGACCTGCACCGAACCTTTCAACACCACCAATGCGGTGTTACGGCCCTCGTGCAGATCGAGCGTCAGCAACTTGCCGGCGTTCAGACGCAAGTCCCACACATCGATTGGCGTGAAGGTGCGCGACGGGCCTTGATGGCCTTCGAACTCACCGGCGATCAGGCGCAGGCTGCCGGCGTTGTCCTTGAGCGCGATGTTCGGGATCTCGCTATCGAGAATCGTCTGGTAACCCGGCGCGGCCATTTTGTCTTTGGCCGGCAGGTTGACCCACAACTGGACCATCTCCAGATTGCCGCCGGTTTTGGCGAAATTCTCGGAGTGGAATTCCTCATGCAAAATCCCGGAAGCAGCCGTCATCCATTGCACATCGCCGGGGCCGATGGTGCCGCCGCTGCCGGTTGAGTCGCGGTGCTGCACTTCGCCGTCGTAAACAATGGTCACGGTTTCAAAACCGCGATGAGGATGCTGGCCGACGCCGCGTCGCTCGGTGGTCGGGGTGAATTCGGCGGGACCGGCATGATCGAGCAGCAGGAACGGGCTGATGTGTTTGCCCATGCTGTCGTAGGAAAACAATGTGCGAACCGGAAAACCATCGCCGACCCAATGGCCCCGAGGGCTGGTGTAGATACCGATGATGTTTTTCATGGAGGGCTCCAATAGGGTGAGTGAGGCGATGGATTAAGCTTAAATCCATGACTATTAATGCACTAGACGGCAAAAATCGGCCTCTGCGTTCTATCTCCTGAACGATGCGCTGGCGAAAGGCCCAGACAACACAAACATCCGAAAAGATTCATGCCCTGAGGTCAAAGGTGCTTTGTCCCATCCACGGTTTTTCCTGTGGATGCAGGCGCGGATACTCCTGTCCATTCCCACTGCAACCCTGGAGTCCTTCATGTCTGTTCCCGCTTTCGGTCTTGGTACGTTTCGCCTGCAAGGCCAGGTGGTCATTGATTCGGTGAGTACCGCCCTTGAACTCGGCTACCGGGTGATCGACACCGCGCAGATCTACGAAAACGAAGCCGACGTCGGCCAAGCCATCGCTGCCAGCGGCATCGCCCGCGAAGACCTGTTCATCACCAGCAAGATCTGGGTCGCCAACTTTGCCAAGGATCGCTTGATCGACAGCCTCAAGGAAAGCCTGCAAAAACTGCAGACCGATTACCTCGACCTGACGCTGATCCACTGGCCTTCGCCGGACGATCAAGTACCGGTCGAGGTGTTCATGGGCGAACTGCTTGAAGCCAAGCGTTTGGGCCTGACCCGGCAGATCGGCATTTCCAACTTCACCATCGACCTGATGAAACAAGCGATTGCTACCGTCGGCGCCGAGAACATCGCAACCAACCAGATCGAGCTGCATCCCTACCTGCAAAACCGCAAAGTGGCCGCGTTCGCCAACAGCCAGGGCATTCACATCACGTCGTACATGACCCTCGCTTACGGCGAAGTGCTCAAGGATCCCGTGATTCAACAGATTGCCGAACGCCTGCACGCCACCCCGGCGCAAGTCACGCTAGCCTGGGCCATGCAATCGGGGTATGCGGTGATCCCGTCATCGACCAAACGCGCCAACCTGCAAAGCAACCTCGGCGCAGCCACACTGACCTTGAGCGACGCCGACATGGCGCAAATCGCCACGCTGGATCGCGGCCATCGCCTGACCAGCCCCAAAGGCCTTGCGCCCGACTGGGATTAATCGGCTCAGGCCTGAAGACGTTGCGCGAGGCCGTGCATGGCCGCGCGCAACGCATTGATCGCCACGATAATGACGACGGCTTCGGCCTCTCGACAAGCCTGCTCAAGATCAGCGCACGCCGACACTACCCGCTCCGCGCCCACCATCTGTGCTCCGCCCTTGATGTGATGGGCCAGTTCGCGCAGCCCAGCGTGGTCGTCCCTGGCGTTCAAATCGTCCAGTCGTTGCAGGTCGTGATGCAGACTGTTCAACACTTCGTCACGCAGGCGCGCGATCAACGCGAGATCATCGCCGGCCATTTGCTCCAGTGTGCTCAAGTCGATTTCTGTCAGGGCAATATGCTCGGTCGAATCGACATCGCTCGCGCATTGGCTCGCGCCATTCAGGGCCTGCTGCAGATCGTGCAAACGGATCGGTTTGAACAGACATTCGTCCATGCCGGCTTCAAGACAGCGAACCTTCTCCTCGACCTGCGCGTTGGCGGTGAAACCCAGAATCAGGCAAGGGGCACGGCCGCTCGCGGCTTCTTCGTCACGGATTGATCGTGCCAGTTCATAGCCGTTGCGCCGGGGCATGTTGCAGTCGGTGATCACCACATCGAACGGCTGTGCCCGCCAACACTCCAGCGCTTGATGGCCGTCCTTGGTGTCGACCGTGACATGCCCCAGCTCACTCAACTGCCAGCCGAGTAACAATCGGTTCACCGGATGATCGTCCACCACTAGAACGCTCAGGGCGTGTACCGGCGCGCCCAGGATTTGAGCGGTCGCCGGGTTCTGCGCGAGCGCGACCAGCAGCGGCAACTCAAGGCTGACTTCAACTTGCGTTCCGTGGCCGGGTTCGCTGTCCAGCCGTAACGCGCCGCCCATCATTTCGCAGAGGCTGCGACTGATCACCAGGCCCAGCCCGGAACCGCTGCGCACCGATTGCGCGTTATTGCTGGCCTGAACGAACGGACTGAACAGCCGTTGCCGATCCTGTGCGCGGATACCGATTCCGCTGTCTTCGATGACCACTCTCACTGCCAGTCGCTCAGCCGATGTTGCGGTCACCGCAAGCCACAGACGCACCTCGCCCTCCTCGGTGAACTTGATCGCGTTGCTCAGCAGATTCGACAGCACTTGCTTGAAGCGCGTCGGGTCAATCAACACATCGACGTCACTGCCGGCATCTAGCTCGATCTGCCACAGCAAGCGCTTCTGGCGCGCCAGCCCTTCAAAAACCCGGCATACCGACACCACCAGTTCACGCAGATTGGCCCGTTCGGGGGCCAGGGACAAATGCCCGTTTTCAATACGTGCAATGTCGAGAATGTCGCCGATCAGGGCCAGCAATTGTTGCCCGGCGTTGGAGGCCACCTGAATCGCCAAGCGATCAGTCACGCCTTCATCGGCCCTTTTCAGCGCCAGTTCGAGCATGCCGATCAACGCATTCATCGGTGTGCGGATCTCGTGGCTCATGGTCGCCAGAAAAGTGGTCTTGGCCCGATTGGCGTCGTCCGCAACGTCCTTGGCTTCCTGCAATTGCTGCAACCATTGCTGACGCTGGCGGATTTGCCTGCGCTGAAAACCGATCCAGACCAATGCCAGTAACAGCAGGCTCGCCGCCGCGACAAATCCCAGGACAATCATGCGGCGATGACGCAGCCAATAGCTATCCTCCACCACCACATCGTGCCCCCAGCGCTCGACCAGTTCGTCCATCTGCTGCGGGGCGATGCTCAGCAGTGCCTTGTTCAGGATCGAATGCA
The DNA here is from genome assembly GCF_963970495.1 of Pseudomonas sp. EA_65y_Pfl2_P78. NCBI lineage: Bacteria > Pseudomonadati > Pseudomonadota > Gammaproteobacteria > Pseudomonadales > Pseudomonadaceae > Pseudomonas > Pseudomonas sp. EA_65y_Pfl2_P78. The sequence continues at coordinate 58,025 of NZ_CAXAON010000028.1, forward strand.
GTATTGGCGCCTGCGGCGAAGTGGCCAGCGCGATACGGGCGGGTTGATCACCCACGGTACCGGTAATGCGCAGACGCGAGCGGTACTGGCGGGCAATCAGATAACGCGCCACCAGCAACGAGCTGACCGTCGCGTCCACTTGGCCTTTGGCGATCAGCGCCATACCTTCGGCGGGACTTTTGACTTCGACCAGGTGAATCGCGGGTACGCGCCCCAGCAGATAAGCGCGCAATGGGTGACCACGATAAATCGCCATGCGCTTGCCCGCCAAGTCGTCGAGATTGCGAGGGCTCTGCGCAGTGGCCGCACTGACCAGCACAAAGGGATTGTTCAGATAGGCCCGGGTGAACTGCAGTTCGGTTTCACGCTCACTGCTGGGTGTCACCACGGGCAACACGTCAAGCGCCTCGGTCTTCAGTTGCTCGATCTGCCGGTCCAGCGAGCCCCCGCGCACGATCTCGAAATGCAGCCCGCTACGCTGGCTGATCAAGTTCAGCAATTGCGCCGAAAGCCCACTGAAACGGCCATCTGCATCAAAGAACGTCAGCGGGGCGAAATCTTCGATGCCGCCGACTCGCACCACAGGGTGTTGGCCCAGCCATTGCTGCTCTGCGGTACTGAGTTGCACCTGCGTCTGTTCGGCCATCTCGGCGAGACCCGCGCTCCAACGCTGTTCTATGCGCAGACGATGCTCCATGGGAATGCTCGCCAACGCCTTGTCGACGAGGCGTCTGAGGCGCACATCGGTTCGCAACAGCGCAAAGCCGAACGGATTGGCATCGAGCCCCGACGGCCCAGCCAATTGCAAGTCGTTGCGATAATTGGTGTTGATCAAGTAGTTGGCACTGATGAAGTCGCCCAGATAAACGTCATCTGCGCCAAACGCCACTGCACCGAGGGCATCCATCGCCGAAGGGTAGCGCTGCACGAGCGCTTCGGGATAAAACGCCTGCACGTTCGCCAGCGGCAGATAGTCTTCGACCATGGCGACACGCTTGCCGGCCAGGTTCACCGGCAAGGTTTCACCGAGCCGGGTCACCAGCATCGGCTGGTCGTCAGCATAGGCCCGAGACAGAATGATTTTCGGGTCAGCGACCTCAAAACTGTTGGAGGTGCCCAACAGATCGACATCACCGCGTTTGAGCGCATCCATCACAGCATTGCGGTTGGCATAGCGCCGGACCTCGATGCCGATGCCGAGCAGTTGCGCCAGCAGATCGGCGTAATCGGCCGTGAGTCCTTCCAGCTCATGTTGATTGCGGGTTATCTCGAACGGCGGATAATCAGGCCCGGAAACGCCCATGCGCAACACCGCGTGCTGACGCAGCCATTGCCGATCCTGCTCGTCCAGAGGAAGCTGGACCCTTTCCAGAGCGGTGCGGGTCAGCACCTCCAGCAACTGTGGCGGTTCACTCGCCCAACTGGTGGCCACAAGGCTCAGCCACAACCAGAAAATCCGTAATACCGGCCTCATGACCGGGCGCTCAGAGCAAATGATTGCGCTTGGCGAAATCGCGCAAGTGCACCGCCGAGCTGACCCCGAGCTTCTTCATCAGACGGGTTTTGTAGGTACTGACGGTCTTGTGACTCAGGTGCATGTCCTCGGCAATCGTCTTGTTGGCTCTGCCCTGCCCCAGTTGTACAAAAATGCTCAACTCCCGGTCGGAGAGTTGATCGACCATCTGCTTTTCCGTGGTTTGCACGGCGTTCAGTGCGCTGACATTGTCCGGCAGCGCGGAAAAATAGGTGTAGCCCGACATCACCGCCTGAATGGCTTTATGCAGTTGTTGCAACTGATTGGTCTTGGTCACGTAGGCCATCGCCCCCGCACGCAGACAACGTTCCTGGTAAAACAAGGGATCGTGGGAACTGAAGACCAGAATTCGGCAGTCAAGGTCGCTGGCCTTGATTCGCGCCAGTACATCCAACCCGTCAAGCACCGGCAAACGCAGGTCTAGCACGACCAGTCGGGGTTTGTGCTCACGGATCAATGGCAGCACCTCGTTGCCACTGGACGCCTCGTGGATCTGCTTGAAACCCTCGGTTTGCAGCACGATTCGGATGGCGGCGCGCACCACCGGATGATCGTCGACGATCAGCGCAGACTTCATACCCACTCCCAGTGCAAAATCTGGCGATAGGACCACCGGCATGGGCTCATCCAGACTCAGTGGTTGCGCAGCGACTGTTGCACGGAACGGAAAGCGAATCACCTGTCAGACCTGACAGTTGCGGCAAACGTATTTTTATGCGTGGGCTCGACTTCGCACAAACTGATCCTGGTTCCAGGCTGACGATTGATGCTCGGTGGATGCCTCGACCCGCGACATCAAGTGCCTGATCGCTTGCGCATTGGGTAACGCCGCGTGACTGACTTGCACGTTTTCCTGGGCGCACCCCGAAGCCAACTGCAGCGGCGCCGAAGGATCGTTGTATATCAACGCGTGACGGACCTGCGGGTTTTCCAGCAAAAAACCCGGCAGGTCCAGTGAGCCGGCCGTCAGCTCGGCATTGATGACGACCACATCAAACGGTTCACAGCCGTACTCCACAAGGGTCAGCAACTCGACAAGGCTCTGCACAGGGGCAACACGGTAGTAATCGAGGCCATTGAACAGACGTTCGACGTTCATCCGGTGAAAATGCTGCGAGTCGGCGATCAGGATGCGCAGGGTTTTATTGATCATGCTTGATCTCCTGGTGGTGACGGTTTCTGAAGGCGGCAAGCCTACGCAAGCCTTGAGACGCTATCTGTAAGAATTTTCCTAAAAAACCGCTCATTTTTCCGAGCTCTGCACCACGCTGCGCTGTTGCAGCCACCTCAAGAAATCGGCCCCGGCCATCGGCCGTGGATGCCTAGGTAGGATATTTCCCAGCGCTAATCGGTTGTACTCGGACTCCAGAACGCCTGCACCACCAGCGTCGACGTCGAGATCCGCGCCACCAGTGCGTCCAGCTCGTCACCATCGACCGAGGTGGTTGCCAGCGTCGCCTCGATCTCGATTTCATCGGCGCCAAAGGCATGCACGTCGACATCGCTGGCCGGGTAGTTACTGCGTTCAAGCTCCGCTTCGAGCAAGGCAAATACGGCTTTTTGCTGCGAGCGTCGGGCGATGACGTAGACGATGTTGGTGACTTCGGCCGAGACCACATCCAGCGGCTGACGGTTGATGTTGTTGACGATCGGCCGCAGCAAGGTGTTGGCCGCAAGGATGAACAGCGTGCCGAGCACCGCTTCGGCGAGCAGGTCGGCACCCGCGCAGGCGCCGACCGCAGCCGATGTCCACAGGGTCGCGGCGGTGTTCAGGCCACGCACGTTGCCTTCTTCGCGCATGATCACCCCGGCACCGAGAAAACCGATGCCGGAGACCACGTAGGCAACCACGCGCACCGCGCCTTCAGCGCCGGCAAGACGGTTGGCCATGTCGACGAAAATTGCCGCGCCAACGGCGACCAGCACATTGGTGCGCAGGCCGGCGGTGCGTTGCCGGTACTGGCGCTCGAAGCCGATCAGGCCTCCGAGAATGAAAGCCGCGCTGAGGCTGACGAGAGTGTCGAGCAGCGAGGTGAGATTGAGGTTGTTGATGGCTTGCATGATGAAGTCCTCCTTGAGAACGCATCCCTCCTGTGGGAGCAAGCCCGCTCCCACAGGTACGGTGGTGTTACTGCCAGCCGAACCGGCGGATGTAGAAGCCTTTGACCGCTTGGGTCAGGGCCATGTACGCCAGCAAAATCACCGGCAGGAACACGAAGTACAGCGATGGCAGCGCCTGCAGTTTGAAGTAATGCGCCAACGGCCCCATCGGCAGGAAGATGCCGACCGCCATGATGATCCCGGTCATCACCAGCAGCGGCATGGCGGCACGGCTTTGCAGGAACGGAATCTTCGGCGTGCGGATCATGTGCACGATCAGCGTCTGGGTCAGCAGCCCGACCACGAACCAGCCGGACTGGAACAGCGTCTGGTGATCGGGGGTGTTGGCATCGAACACGTACCACATCAAGGCGAACGTGGTGATGTCAAAGATCGAACTGATCGGGCCGAAGAACAGCATGAAACGCCCGACGTCGCCCGGCTGCCAGCGTTGTGGTTTTTTCAGCATTTCGTCATCGACGTTGTCGAACGGGATGGCGATCTGCGAAATGTCGTAGAGCAGGTTCTGCACCAGCAGATGCATCGGCAGCATCGGCAGAAACGGAATGAATGCACTGGCGACCAACACCGAGAAGACGTTGCCGAAGTTCGAACTGGCGGTCATTTTGATGTACTTGAGCATGTTGGCGAAGGTTCGGCGCCCTTCAAGCACGCCCTCCTCCAGCACCATCAGACTCTTTTCCAGGAGGATGATGTCCGCCGCTTCTTTGGCGATGTCCACCGCGCTGTCCACCGAGATACCGATGTCAGCGGTGCGCAGTGCCGGCGCATCGTTGATGCCATCGCCCATGAACCCGACCACATGCCCATTGCCTTTGAGGGTGCGCACGATGCGCTCCTTGTGCGATGGCGTCAGCTTGGCGAAGACATTGGTGGTTTCCACGGCCACCGCCAGTTCGGCATCGCTCATGCGCTCGACGTCGTTGCCCAGCAACAGGCCCTGTTGCGCCAGGCCGACTTCGCGGCAGATTTTTGCGGTCACCAACTCGTTGTCGCCGGTCAGCACCTTCACGGCGATGCCATGTTCGGCCAAGGCTTTGAGCGCTGGCGCGGTGCTTTCTTTCGGTGGATCGAGGAACGCCACGTAGCCGATCAGCGTCAGCTGCGCCTCATCGGCCAGGCTGTAAGTGTCGCGACCTTCAGGCATCGATCGGGCTGCCACCGCTACCACGCGCATGCCCTCAGCGTTGAATGCTGCGGTGATCTGACGAATCCGGGTCAGCAATTCATCGCTCAAGGCTTCATCGACGTCGGCGTGGCGCACACGAGTGCACACCGCCAGCACTTCTTCCACCGCGCCTTTGCAGATCAACTGATGCGCCTGACCACGCCCTTCGACCACCACTGACATGCGCCGACGGTCGAAGTCGAATGGGATCTCATCGACCTTGCGAAACGCCGTGCCGACCTTGAGTTCACGGTGGACTTCGACGTGTTCCAGCACCGCCACATCCAACAGGTTTTTCAGGCCGGTCTGGTAATAGCTGTTGAGATAAGCCATTTCCAGCACGTCGTCCGAGTCTTCACCCCAGACGTCGACGTGGCGCGCCAGAAAGATCTTGTCTTGGGTCAGGGTGCCGGTCTTGTCGGTGCACAGCACGTCCATGGCGCCGAAGTTCTGGATCGCATCGAGGCGTTTGACGATGACTTTTTTGCGCGACAGGAATACCGCGCCTTTGGCCAACGTCGAGGTGACGATCATTGGCAGCATTTCCGGGGTCAGGCCCACGGCAATCGATAGCGCGAACAGCAGCGCTTGCGTCCAGTCACCCTTGGTGAAACCGTTGATGAACAACACCAGCGGCGCCATCACGAACATGAAGCGGATCAACAGCCAACTGACTTTGTTGACGCCTTGCTGGAACGAGGTAACGGCCCGATCCGTCGCGCCCACGCGTTGCGCCAGCGCACCGAAATACGTGCTGTTACCCGTGGTGAGAATCACCGCCACCGCCGTGCCCGAGACCACGTTGGTGCCCATGAACAAAATGTTGTCCAGCTCCAGCGGGTTGCGCGTGTCGCGATCCGCCTGACGTGGGAATTTCTCCACTGGCATCGACTCGCCGGTCATCGCCGCCTGACTGACAAACAGGTCTTTGGCGCTGAGCACGCGGCAATCGGCAGGAATCATGTCACCGGCCGACAACACGATCAGATCGCCGGGCACCAGTTGTTTGATCGGCACTTCAGTGCGTGGCTCATCACGGCGCATGACGGTGGCGGTGTTGCTGACCATCGCCTTGAGCGCATCAGCCGCCTGGTTGGATTTGCTTTCCTGCCAGAAGCGCAACAGCGTCGACAGCACCACCATGGAGAAAATCACCACGGCGGCTTGCAGATCTTCGGTCAGCCACGAGATCAACGCCAGCAGTGTCAGCAGCAGGTTGAACGGGTTTTTGTAGCAGTGCCACAGATGGGTCCACCATGGCAGCGGTTGCTCGTGTTCGACTTCGTTGAAACCGTACTGCGCACGCAGCGCATCGACTTCCAAGTCGGTGAGGCCGTCGCAATGGGTGCCCAGTGAAGACAGCAATGCACCACTGTCGCAATGGGCAGCATCGACCAGCGTGTTGGCCAGAGTGGGGGGGACTTCACGGCTGACCGTGGTGTCGGTGATCGATTCCAGCAACGCCAGACGACGGAAGTGCCGGGCGAAGTGGCGGGTCCGCAGAAAGCCTGCGAAAAATTCCTTGAGCGTAAGTTTCATGGCTGTTGCCCCTATGGTCAGCCGGGAAACCGTCAAGCAGGTACGGCCGCGCCTGTGCCGCCGGAAAAACCGGCACGGCAAGGCTTGGCGCGCCGGTCAGAAAAGACAGGCGTGTCGATAGGGCTGCGATGACGACGATGAGTCGAAATCACGCTCTTTCAGTGTCGATGAGAAGGAACGTCCAGACATGACCCAGGACGGGCCATGCACGGGATGCCGCTGCTCGCTTTTACGGCGAGACAACGGCACAAAAGAGGCGCGTTATCTTGCCGAGAATCTGCCGGTTATCGAGACCGGCCGACAACTGTCACTCGAACAAGTACCCACTGTGGGTCTCCGCTATTGATGAAAACGCGCGAAGCTTACGCCCCGATATCTGGAGAGTAAACCGGCAAAAGGAGGTGTATCGGGGAATTACAGGGCTCTTCAGGAAGGGTTCAGGATTCAGAATTTGTGTTGCTTCAAATGGCCCCTTCGCGAGCAAGCCCGCTTCCACATTTTCTCCTGCGTACACAGAAAAACAGTGTGGGAGCGGGCTTGCTCGCGAAGGCGATGAATCAGTCGCAGCAGAATCTAGCTGGCAGTCGCCAACAACAGATCCGCCATCGAACGATGCCCACGATGCTTGCCATGCTCATACAACGAGCCGGCAATTTCATCGGCACGAATCGGCAGCACCGACAGCAGTGTGTCGCTCAAACCATGGCTGGCCTGGCAAAAACCCTGCATGTAGATGCCTGCCTTGCAGCGCTCATCGGTGATCACTTTGTAGTGGCGATCGACCTCGAACTCGCCCAGGTATTCTTCCAGCGGCGCCAGCAGTTTGCGGTGCATCTGCCGCTCGTAACCGGTGGCCAGCACCACGGCGTCGTAAAGGCGCACGGTTACCTCACCGGTGGCGTTGTTGCGCACGGTCAGCTCGATACCGTTTTCGGTGGCGGTGGCGTTTTCGACGGTGGTCAGGGTGCGGAAGGCATGGCGGGCAATCCCGGACACCTTCTGACGATAGAAGATGCCGTAGATGCGCTCGATCAAATCGATGTCGACCACCGAGTAGTTGGTGTTGTGGTACTCGTTGACCAGACGCTCACGCTCGGCGTTGTTTTGCTGGAACACCAGGTCAGTGAACTCCGGCGCGAACACTTCGTTGACGAACGGGCTGTCGTCGGCTGGCTTGAGGGCCGAGCCGCGCAGGATCATGTCGACCTGCACCGACGGGAACGAATCGTTCAGATCAATGAAGGCTTCCGCCGCGCTCTGCCCGCCACCGATGATCGCAATGCTCATCGGCTGATTGCTCACGCACGGCTGCCTGGCCATCTGTGACAAGTATTGCGAGTGGTGGAACACGCGGCTGTCGCCCTTGAGCGCCTTGAACGCCTCGGGAATACGCGGCGTGCCGCCGGCACTGACCACCACCGAACGGGTGGTCCGCGCATGTTGCTGACCTTGACTGTCGCGGGAAATCACGCGCAGCGCTTCGACCTGATGGTTGTGCAGTACAGGCTCAATGGTCAGCACTTCTTCGCCATAACGGCTCTGCTCGGTGAACTGCCCGGCGACCCAGCGCAGGTAGTCGTTGTACTCCATGCGGCACGGGTAGAAGGTGCCGAGGTTGATGAAGTCCACAAGGCGGCCGTGATACTTGAGGTAATTGACGAACGAGTACGGGCTGGTCGGATTGCGCAGGGTTACCAGATCCTTGAGGAAGGAAATCTGCAGCTCGCTCTGAGTCGACAGGGTATTGCCGTGCCAGCTGTAGTTGGCCTGCTTGTCGAGGAACAGCACATCCAGCTCGCCCTGGCTCGGGCCGCGCTCTTGCAGAGCGATGGCCAGCGCCAGGTTCGAAGGGCCGAAACCGACGCCGATCAGGTCGTGAACGATGGGCGATGCAATTGCCTGTGTCATTTCCAGTGTCCTCTGGATGAACCCCTCAACAGTGGGGAAAGGAAAGCCTAAGTGACCTGACCGGCCTTGAGCAGGACGGCAGGTCGTCTGTTGAGTAGGAACGAGAACAGTGAAATAAAATTTAACGACGACGGCTCAATGGGCATCCCATTGTTTGATCCGCAGACGGCAATGTTTCATCGCATTGACGATGTGCTTTTCCACCAGGGCCTTGGAAAGGCCGAGCTGTGCGGCGATTTCCGGGTGCGACAGGCCGTCGATCTTGCGCAATAGAAAACTGTCGCGGCAGGCGGGCGACAGTTCAGCCAGCGCACGCTGGAGCATTTCCAGACGCTGGCCGTGATCGAGGGTGCCATGGGGGGAAGGCGTGAAATAGCGCTCTTCGTTGTCGAGCACTTCCAGCGGCTCGACCTGGCGCAGCGCGTTGCGTCGATGATCATCGATGACCAGATTCAACGCCGTACGATAAAGGAAGGCCCGGGGTTGCTCGATGGGTGTGTCGCTGGAACGCTCCAGCACCCGCAGATAAGCGTCATGCACCACATCCTCGGCAACCTGACGGTTGCCCAGCTTGGCGTTCAGGAAACACACCAGCTCGCGATAGTAGTTTTCCAACATGACTCCCGGCCGCAAAAGGTGCGGTTTGTGTCCATGAGCACACTGATCGATCACCCCGCGATGAGCGGTAGCAAGATAGTGGCAACGTAAGGTGCGTAATTTATAGTAATTCTCATATAGATTTAAAGTAGCGTTTGTCTTTGCCCGATAAATAGTCCTGTTCTATAGCTGTTACTGGGTGTGTCCGCGCTTAAATTCCCCTGCACTTTCCTCGTTTACAGGACAGCTCCCCGTGTCTGTCGCGCCCTGCGACGGCGTTCAGCGCTGCCCGAATCCGTGTGCCAGCCGAACGACGGGCCGATTTCCACTGGCCGGAACCCTGCATGAAACGTCCCCGCCCCGCCCGACGCGCCCTGCTCGTAGTCCTTTGTCTGATCCCCGTTGTCGCTTACGCCGCGTGGCAGATCATGCCGCCAGGTCGGGATAGATTCGCCACCGTGCAAGTCACACGCGGCGACATCGAAAGCAGCGTCACCGCACTCGGCACCCTGCAACCACGCCGCTATGTGGATGTGGGCGCGCAGGCTTCGGGCCAGATACAGAAGATCCACGTAGAAGTCGGCGACGTGGTCAAGGAAGGCCAGTTGCTGGTGGAGATCGACCCGTCGACGCAGAAGGCCAAGCTCGATGCCGGGCGCTTCTCCGTCGAGAATCTAAAGGCGCAATTGCAGGAACAACGCGCCCAGCATGAACTGGCGCAACAGAAGTACCAGCGCCAGCAAAATCTTGCCGCCGGCGGTGCGACCCGCGAAGAAGACGTGCAGACCGCCCGCGCCGAGCTGAAAGCCACGCAGGCCCGCATCGACATGTTCCAGGCGCAGATCCGTCAGGCCGAAGCCAGCCTGCGCAGCGATCAGGCCGAACTCGGCTACACCCGCATTTATGCGCCAATGGCCGGTACCGTGGTCGCTCTCGATGCGCGCGAAGGCCAGACCCTCAATGCCCAGCAACAGACACCATTGATCCTGCGCATCGCCAAGCTCTCGCCAATGACAGTGTGGGCCGAGGTGTCCGAAGCCGACATCGGTCATGTCAAACCGGGCATGAGCGCGTACTTCACCACCCTCAGCGGCGGCCACCGGCGCTGGAGCAGCACTGTGCGGCAGATTCTGCCGGTGCCACCCAAACCGCTGGATCAGACCAGCCAGGGCGGCGGCAGCCCGGCCAGCAGCAAAAGCGGCAGCGCCCGCGTCGTGCTGTACACCGTGCTGCTCGACGTCGACAACACCGACAACGCCTTGATGGCCGAGATGACCACCCAAGTATTCTTCGTCGCCAATCAAGCCAAAGATGTCCTCACTGCACCGGTCGCAGCATTGCAAGGCAGCGACACGGCCAACCTGCAGACCGCTCAGGTAGTCGCCGCCAACGGCAACATTGAATCTCGCGAGGTGCGCACTGGCATCAGCGACCGGCTCAAGGTGCAGATTCTCGATGGTTTGAGCGAAGGTGATCACTTGCTGATCGGCCCCGCTGTCGGCAGCGGAGACTGAATGCAAACGCCTCTGATTGACCTGAAGGACATCCGCAAATCCTACGGCGGCGGCGACGCGCCTGAAGTCCATGTGTTGCGCGGCATCAACCTGTCGATCCAGGCCGGCGAGTTCGTGGCGATCATCGGCGCTTCCGGCTCCGGCAAATCGACGCTGATGAACATCCTCGGCTGTCTGGACAGGCCAACGTCAGGTGAGTATCGCTTCGCCGCAGAACATGTTGCCGGCCTGAACAGCGATGAGTTGGCCTGGCTGCGCCGCGAGGCCTTCGGATTCGTGTTTCAGGGCTACCATTTGATTCCGTCCGGCTCGGCTCAGGAAAACGTCGAGATGCCGGCCATCTACGCCGGCACGCCGGCCGCCGAACGCCATGCCCGCGCCGCCGCCCTGCTTGATCGTCTCGGCCTCGCTTCACACCTGGGCAACCGCCCCCATCAACTCTCCGGCGGCCAGCAGCAGCGGGTCTCGATCGCCCGCGCCTTGATGAACGGCGGCCACATCATTCTCGCCGACGAACCCACCGGGGCCCTCGACAGCCACAGCGGCAAAGAGGTCATGGCGCTGCTCGACGAGTTGGCGAGCCTGGGTCATGTGGTGATCCTCATCACTCACGATCGCGAAGTGGCGGCGCGGGCCAAACGCATCATCGAAATCCGCGACGGTCTGATCATCAGCGACAGCGCCCGAGACAATCCCGAGGCACAGACCACGGCCAACCCCGGCGCCTTGCAGGCGGTGGATTTGCGCAAGCGTCTGGCCGAGGGTGCCGAGGCCACCGGCGCCTGGAAAGGTGAGCTGGTGGACGCCTTGCACGCGGCATGGCGGGTGATGTGGATCAACCGCTTCCGCACCGCCCTGACCCTGCTCGGGATCATCATTGGCGTGGCGTCAGTGGTGGTAATGCTGGCGGTAGGCGAAGGCAGCAAGCGCCAGGTCATGGCGCAAATGGGCGCATTCGGCTCTAACATCATTTATCTGAGCGGCTCCGCGCCCAATCCGCGCACGCCGCCGGGAATCGTCACCCTCGACGACGTCCATGCACTGGCGAGCCTGCCGCAAGTGCAGCGAATCATGCCCGTCAATGGCGCCGAGGCCGGCGTACGTTACGGCAACGTCGACCATATGAGTTATGTCGGCGGTAACGACACAAACTTCCCGGCAATCTTCAACTGGCCCGTGGTGCAAGGCAGTTATTTCACCGACGCCGACGAAGCGAGCGCAGCGGCCGTTGCAGTGATCGGCCACAAGGTCCGCAGTAAATTGCTCAAGGGTGTGAGCAACCCCATCGGCCAATACATCCTGATCGAGAACGTGCCCTTCCAGGTGGTCGGCGTGCTGGCGGAAAAAGGTGCCAGCTCCGGCGACTCCGACAGCGACGACCTCATCGCCGTGCCCTATTCGGCGGCCAGCGTGCGCCTGTTCGGCACCCGCGATCCCGAATACGTGGCCATCGCTGCCACCGACGCCCGCCGGGTCAAGGAAGCCGAACAGGCCATCGAGCAACTGATGCTGCGCCTGCACAACGGCAAGAAAGATTTCGAACTGACCAACAACGCCGCGATGATCCAGGCCGAGGCGCGCACGCAGAACACACTGTCACTGATGCTCGGTTCGATTGCCGCGATCTCGCTGCTGGTGGGCGGTATCGGCGTGATGAACATCATGCTCATGACTGTGCGCGAACGCACTCGCGAGATCGGTATCCGCATGGCCACCGGCGCCAGGCAGCGTGACATCCTGCGCCAGTTCCTCACCGAGGCGGTGATGCTCTCGGTGGTCGGCGGCATCGCCGGCATCGCCTTGGCGCTGATCGTCGGCGGCGTGCTGGTGCTCAGCGAAGTCGCCGTGGCGTTTTCCTTGACCGCGGTGCTTGGCGCCTTCGCTTGCGCCCTGATCACCGGTGTTGTCTTCGGCTTCATGCCGGCCCGCAAAGCTGCCCGGCTCGACCCGGTCACAGCCCTTACCAGTGAATGATCGATCTATGAAACCGCGCCTCAGTTTGTTGACCGTGTGCCTGATCCTCTGCGCCTGCGCCAATCCCGTCCAGCGCCCGGACAGCGGCCTGCTGCCACCGGCGACGTGGCAATCGCCACAAGCCGCCAGCGCCGCCCGCAACAATGCACAGTGGTGGACGCAGTTCGGCAGCCCGGAACTCGACAGCCTGATCGAACAGGCACGCGCCGGCAGCTTCGACCTCGCGGCGGCCGTTGCCCGGGTGCGTCAGGCGCAGGCCGACACGGTGATCGCCGGTGGCTCATTGCTGCCAGAAGTCAAAGCCGGGCTCAACGCCAATCGGCAAACACTGCTGCGCGGTAACGGCTATAGCCAACTGGACGCCAACAGCAGCAACAAGGCCGTGGACTACTTCGATACAAATCTGAGTGCCACTTACGAAATCGACTTCTGGGGCGGCAAACGCGCGTCCCGCGACAGTGCGCAATTCACCCTGCAGGCCAGTGAATTCGATCGTGCGACCGTGGAGCTGACACTGCTCAGCGGCGTTGCCAATACCTATGCAAAAACCCTGTCGCTGCGCGAGCAAAGCCGCATCGCCGAGCTGAATCTGGCCAACGCGCAAAGCGTGCTGAAACGGGTGCAGACGCGCTTTGACTCAGGCTCGGCCACCGCGCTGGAACTGGCGCAGCAGAAGAGCCAGGTCGCCGCGCAACAATGGCAACTGCCGCGCGTGCAACAGGAGGCCCAGGAAGCACTGATCAGCCTGGCCGCCCTGCTCGGCCAACCGGTGCAGCAACTGTCGCCGAAAGAATCCTTCGATCACCTGCACTGGCCGGACATTGCTGCTGGGGTTCCCAGCGAGCTGCTCAGCCGTCGTCCGGACATCGCTCGCGCCGAAGCGCAACTGGCTGGCGCCGAGGCCGACGTCAAAGTCGCCCGCGCGGCCATGCTGCCGGCGCTGACCCTGACGGCTCAGCTCGGCTCAGGCGCCAACCAGTTCGACGACCTGTTCCGCAGCCCGTTCTATAACCTCACCGCCGGATTGGTCGCGCCCGTTTTCAATAACGGCCGTCTCGGCGCTGAACGCGACAAGGCCACGGCACGCCAGCAAGAACTGCTGGAGAACTATCGTGGCGCGATCATCAATGGCTTCGCTGATGTGGAGAAAGCCCTCAACAGCATTCGGCGCCTTGATGAGCAGCGGTTGTGGCAGAACGAAGAATTAAGCCAGGCGCAGACCGCCTTCAACATCGCCCAAAGCCGCTATCAGGCCGGCGCCGAAGACTTGCTGACGGTACTGGAAACCCAGCGCACGTTGTATGCGGCGCAGGATCAGAACGTACAACTGCGGCTGTCGCGGGTGCAGGCGAGCATTGCGTTATACAAGGCACTTGGGGGTGGGTGGCAGGCGCTGTAATTTCGCTGCCTGCCTGCTCGCGAAATAACCATGACGCAGCCCTCAAGCCGGGCTGGTTTTAGGCTTCAGATTGCGCGCATACCATGGTCGTTGCGGCACGCGACGGAACAGGCCGGCGAGCTTGTCCTCGTCGGTGATGAAGGTGATGCGCAGCGCCAGTTTCATGGTTTCCGGGTCCATTTCGACGGTTTTTCCCCTCTGCAATCCCGGCGTGGTGCTGCAACCATGGGTGATCGGCCCCAGCCACGGATCATCGACCTCGACCCAGCGCCCCGGTGCGAACCAGTGCACGCCGTTGACTTGCAGGCGCGTGACTTCACCCGGATGGAAACGCTCGTGAGCGCGAAACCAGTCTTCGATCCGGTCATCAATCCAGCCATGAAAATGCCAAAACACTGGATTGACGTGGGACGAGAACGGATCGCCAAGAAAGTCGTTTTCGGCGTTGTACCAGCGTGCGGCGAAGTCCGCAGGATCGCGGGCAAACGGCACCGGTTGACCATTGGACGGATCGCGCGGCACCGAAGCCCAACGCATGTGCAGCCAGTCATGCAGGCCCAACTCGACTTCCGAGCCAAACTGCCCCAGCGTGAGTGTTGCCAGATACGCCGGATCACGGTACTGCGACTCCCAGACCTGGAAATTGCTTTCGTAAGTTTCGGCGGTCTTGATGTCGCTAACCCATTGACTGAACTCGTCATCGCCTGTGGCCGTCCACGTCGGTGGCAAAGCCGTGCCGTCATGATTATCGAAGTAACGGGCAAAACCGATGCGGTCGCGGATCAACTCCGGCTGCGGCAGCGGGAAGTATTCCCAGGAGGGCAGATCCTGCATCGATCGCGCCGTCCCGAGCATGTGCCGGTGCATGAAGAAAAAGTCCACGCCCGAACCGTTGCGATCCTTGCGCGGGCCACGGGCATCACGCTCCTTGTCACGCGGGCCGGGTTGCCAGCCAATGCCGCGCAACGCCTCGCGCTTGTCTTCGGGAAGCTTGTGCCACTTGTCCCGGGTTGCATGCCACAACTGGTGGAACAGGCGATGTTCAGGAGAGATCAGCCAGGCCAGCAACGTCGCGTTCAACGGTGTGCGCTCGCGCGATTCGGGAAACAGGCGCTTGACCGCCACGAAGCGGTTGTCCTGCGCTGGCAGGCTCAACGCCCGATCAAGTCGCAGCGCTTTGCCGCTGAGGGTGCCACTGCCAGCATTGCCGAAGTCGGCCCAGACTTCATCGAGGATCATTTCCAGCTCATAGCTGATCTGGCCATCAGCGCCGATCAGCCGCCAACTCAACTTCGCGGCATCGGCCCCGACGAGATCACCAAGAATTCGGTAACAAGGCCTGTCGCCAGAGCGCAAGCGTTCGGGCGTATCGAGAAAGCCGCACACGCCTCGGCCCTTCTGGCCAATGTCCAGAAACACTTGCAGCCCCTTCAGCGGCAAGCCTTCAAGACCTGCGTCACGACCTTCGAAACGGATGTCCCAAACCCCGCGCAACGCATTCGCCAAGCGTTGCCCGGCCCTGTCGGCGACGTCGAATGATGCTTCGCCAGGCGTGATCGTCGGGTCCGGCTTCGTCCATTCACGATGCCCAAAATAAACCGCCGGCACGGCAGCGCCCGTCAGCGCCAGGCCCGCCATGAACCATCGTCGAGAAATCTTCATTGCCCTACCTGTGTCAGCCATGAAGCAGGCTTTATCCAAGCTAGAACGTTTGTTGCTGCGGCAAATTTAAGGCGCCGCTTTTGCCAGAGGTTCACGCGCCTAAATTTCCCTGCCGACTACTCGTTCTTCCCAGATAGCAAAGGCCCCCGCGCCTGCACCTCGATGGCGAACCTGACTGAGATGGCAATGACAAAACCACGTTCGAAAAAGGCTCTATTGATCGGCCTGCCACTGGCCCTGGCAATCAGCACCGGCGCAGGCTTTGCCGTTTGGCAACTCGGGTTCAAGGACGACCTCGGCTACCCGGTCAAAGTCATGAAACAGGCCGATGAGCTGCACGAACGCATGCTCTCCTTCGACAGCCATGTCAGCCTGACGCAAAATTTCGGCACCGACGGCCACGAAGCCGACAAGGACGGTGACGGCCAGTTCGATCTGGCCAAGGCCAACCGTGGACGTCTGTCGGGCGCTGCGCTGACCATCTTCGGCTGGCCGGAAATGTGGAACGGTCCGAATGCGCCTCACAAACCGACGCCCGGCTTCGTCGAAGAGGCGCGCAACCAGCAGGAGATCCGCTTCAAGATCATTTCCGGCATGGTCCGTGACTATCCCAATCAGGTCGCCATCGCCTACACCCCGGACGATTTCCGGCGCCTGCACGGCGAAGGCAAGTTCGTGATTTTCATCAGCATGCTCAACGCCTATCCACTGGGCCACGACCTGAGCCTGCTGGACATGTGGACGGCACGCGGCATGCGCATGTTCGGCTTCAGCTACATCGGCAACAACGACTGGGCCGATTCGTCGCGTCCGCTGCCGTTCCTCAATGACTCGCCGGACGCCCTCGATGGCCTCTCGGATCTGGGCAGGCAAGCGGTCAAGCGCCTGAACGATCTGGGTGTGATCATCGACGTATCGCAGATGTCGACCAAGGCCCTTGAGCAAGTCGCGCAACTGAGCCGCACGCCACTGGTGGCTTCGCATTCGGCGCCGCGAGCGATGGTCGATATTCCGCGCAACCTCAGCGACAAGGAAATGCAGTTGATCAAGAACAGCGGCGGCGTCGTCCAGATCGTCGCGTTCTCGCAGTACCTGCGTCCGCTGACTCTGGAAACCCAGAACAAACTCAACGAAATGCGCAAGGCGTTCGACCTGCCGCCATTGCCGAATCTGGCCATGGCGCTGATGCCCGGCGATCCGATCATTGCCGCGTGGTCCGAGCAGAAGTTCGGCCAGTACGCCGGCCGCCTCTACGGGATCCTCGAACAAGAGCCGAAAGCCAGCCTCAAGGATCTGGGGGACGCCATTGATTACGCGGTGCGCAAGATTGGCATCGATCACGTCGGCATCAGCTCCGACTTCAATGAAGGCGGCGGCGTCAAAGGTTTCGAGAACGTGGCAGAGATCCGCAACGTCACCGCCGAACTGATCTCGCGCGGTTATTCCGAAGCCGACATCGCCAAGCTCTGGGGAGGCAATTTCCTGCGGGTCTGGGATCAGGTCGAAAAAGCCGCGAAACCTTCGCTGGCCACCGCGCAGGAAACCGCCAAGCCATGAGCAATCGCCGTGACTTTCTGAAGCAGGCGGGAATTCTCGCCGCGGCGTTGCCACTGGGGGCGAGCCTGCCGAGTGTCGCCAGCGCCTCAGCAGCCGCGCCGTTGCCACGCAACAAGTGGGCGCAGTTGCAGCAACTGTTCGATCAGGATCCGGATTACCTGCACTTCTCCAATTTTTTGGTCACCTCGCACCCCAAACCCGTGCGCGACGCCATCGAAATGCACCGCTCCGCCCTCGACAAGAACCCTGGCCTGGCGATGGACTGGGATCTGGGTGTGATCGAACAGCGCGAAGAAAACGTGCGGATCTGGGCGGGTCGTTACCTGCAAGTCAACGCGAAGCAGATCGCGCTGACGGGCAGCACCACCGAAGGCTTGGCGACGATTTACGGCGGCGTACATGTGCGCGCCGATCAGGAAATCCTCACCACCGTCCACGAGCATTACGCGACTCACACCATCCTCGCTTTGCGCACCGAACGCGACGGCACGCGGGTGCGCAAAATCCCTCTGTTCAAAGATGTGCACCGCACCAGCAAAGCTGAAATCCTGGCCGCCATCGACAGCGCCATTCGCCCCGAAACCCGCGTGCTGGGGATGTGCTGGGTGCATTCGGGCAGCGGCCTGAAACTGCCGATCGGCGAGATCGGCGCCCTCGTCGACAAACACAACCGTGGGCGCAGTGACGCTAACCGAATCATTTATGTGGTGGATGGCGTTCACGGTTTTGGCGTGGACGACCTGAGTTTCACGCAGATGAACTGCGATTTTTTTATCGCCGGCACCCACAAATGGATGTTCGGCCCGCGCGGCACCGGCCTCATTTGCAGCCGCTTCGAAGAGGTCAGGTACATCACACCGATCATTCCAACGTTCTCCGAAGCGACAACGTTTTCCACCACCATGACCCCCGGTGGCTATCACGCGTTCGAACACCGTTGGGCGCTGGACGAAGCGTTCAAGTTGCACCTGCAATTGGGCAAGGCAGAGGTCGAGGCGCGCATTCACGCGCTTAACAGCTACCTGAAAAAACGCCTGCAACAACGCCCGTCAATTGAACTCGTCACGCCATTGAGCCCTGAGCTGTCCGCCGGCTTCACGTTCTTCCGGGTCAAGGACGAGGACAGCGACAAGATCGCTGCGCACCTGATGAGCAATCGTGTGGTGGCCGATGCCGTCAACCGCGATGTCGGCCCGGTCATCCGCACCGCTCCGGGGCTGCTCAACGACGAAGCCCAGATCGACCGACTGCTGGCCGTGCTCGACCAAGCTCTTTGATCCCGCGCGATCCCTTTTTTTCCTTTTAGCGAGCCCCCTCCAATGAACAGTGAACTGCGTCGTTTTTCCTTGAAGGCCCTGCCGGCACTGATGCTCACCGCCCTCGCCATCAGCCTGCTGCCAGGCGCCGCCCACGCCGCCACGCCACCTGCGCCGGGCAAGGTGTTCAAGGACTGCAAGGACTGCCCGGAAATGGTCGTACTGCCCACCGGCACGTTCACCATGGGCACTCCGGATGACGAAGTCGGCCGCGAACCTGACGAAGGCCCGATGCACCCGGTGACGTTTGCCAACCCGCTGGCGATCAGCCGCTTTCAGATTTTGAAGGGCCAGTGGAACGCCTACCTCACCGACACCGGTTACAACATGCCCGACGGTGACACCCGCCCCGGTCGCGCCTGCAAGGCTGGCGTTCCCGACTATCAGGGCAGCGACCCAAAAAAGCAGTACACCGACAAGCATCCGGCGGTGTGCATGGACTTCCCTGAAGTCGAGGCGTACGTGGCGTGGCTGTCGAAGAAAACCGGCAAGCCATATCGACTGGTCAGCGAATCCCTGCGTGAATACGCCGCCCGCTCCGGCAGCAGCGGCCCCTTCCCCTTCCCGTTCGATGAAGGCAAGGAATACAGCATCGCCAAACACGCCAACACCTACGGCGCCGCCGATGGCTACAACTTCACTGCGCCGGCCGGCAGCTTCCCGGCCAACGCCTTCGGCGTCTACGACATGCACGGCAACATCTATGAATGGACAGCCGATTGCTACAACGAAAACTACATCGGTGCGCCCAGCGATGGCAGTGCCTGGTCGAGCGGCAAATGCGAAGTGCGCCGCATACGCGGCAACGACTGGGGTGAGGCGCCAGTGTTCTCGCGCTCCGGCAATCGCAACGCGACCTACACCGACACGCGCGGCGACTGGATCGGCTTTCGCGTCGCCCGCGATCTGTAGCGCTATCGCCCGGCTAAATTAGCCGTCCTGCCAGTCGTTTTACAGGTGGGCGCCAACCGACACGGCGCGCCACCGCCCTCTACGTCATCCAGGCGAAGCCCGCGAGTCAATGCCGGCCTTCGCCGCTCTCTCAAGCAGGGAACCTCCATGAGCAATCCAACACGCGGGGTGATCAATGAATTGTTCGCCCTGCTCAAACCCTTTCGGCTGATCGTCACCGGCGCGATCCTGCTCGGCATGGTCGGTGGTCTGAGCGTCACCGCGTTACTGGCAACCATCAACAGCGTGCTGCACAGCGAAGGCGACCTGAGCAACACCATGGTCGCGGTCTTCGCCGGCCTGTGTCTGCTAGCCCTGACCACCTCGATTTTTTCCGACATTGGCACCAACTATGTCGGCCAACACATCATCGCCAAACTGCGCAAGGAACTGGGCGAGAAAGTCCTCTCGGCGCCGATCGAGCAGATCGAGCGCTACCGCAGCCATCGCCTGATTCCGGTGTTGACCCACGACGTCGATACCATCAGCGACTTCGCGTTCGCATTCGCCCCGCTGGCGATTTCGATGACCGTGACCCTCGGGTGCATGGGTTATCTGGCGATGCTGTCGTGGCCGATGTTTCTGCTGACGGTGGTCGCCATTCTGATCGGCACGGTCGTTCAGTACATTGCTCGCGGGCGTGGCATGCAGGGTTTCATGAAGGCCCGCGACTACGAAGACGAACTGCAGAAGCACTACCACGCGCTCGCCGAGGGCGCCAAGGAACTGCGCATCCACCGTCCGCGCCGGCACCGCATGTTTGTCTCGGGCATTGAAGGCACGGCGGACAAGATCTGCGACATTCAGGTGCGATCGGTGAACATATTCGTGATCGCCAAGACGCTCGGTTCGATGCTGTTCTTCGTCGTGATCGGTCTTGCGCTGGGCCTGCAATCGCTGTGGCCGAGCGCCGACAAAGCGGTCATGAGCGGCTTTGTACTGGTGCTGCTGTATATGAAAGGCCCGCTCGAACACATCATTGCCGCGCTGCCGATTGTCAGTCGCGCGCAGATCGCGTTCCGCCGTATCGCCGAGTTGTCCGAGCAGTTTTCCTCACCCGAACCGCACCTGCTGCTCAACGATCAAGGCCATAAAAAGACAACGGTGCAGAGCCTGGAGCTGACCGACGTCTCGTACAGTTTTCCGACCGTACAAGGCACGATCCCATTCCGTCTCGGGCCGGTGAACCTGAAGATCGAACAGGGTGACATCCTCTTCATCGTGGGCGAGAACGGCTGCGGCAAAACCACCCTGATCAAACTGCTGCTGGGCCTGTACGCGCCGCAGCAAGGTGAAATCCGCCTCAACGAGCAGATCATCGACGCCACCACCCGTGACGATTACCGTCAACTGTTCACCACGATTTTCGCCGACTACTACCTGTTCGACGACGTGGTGCAGGGCGACACGCACATTCCGCAAGATGCCAACAAATATCTGGAGCGTCTGGAAATCGCGCACAAGGTCAGCGTGCGCGACGGTTCGTTCACGACCACCGACCTCTCGACCGGCCAACGCAAGCGTCTGGCCCTGATCAACGCGTGGCTGGAAGAACGGCCGGTACTGGTGTTCGACGAGTGGGCCGCCGACCAGGACCCGACCTTCCGCCGCATCTTCTATACCGAACTGCTGCCTGACCTCAAGCGTCTGGGCAAAACCATCATCGTCATTTCCCACGACGATCGTTACTTCGATGTCGCCGATCAACTGGTGCGCATGAACGCCGGCAAAGTGGTCACCGAGCTTCAACCCGCCTGATTGTGAAAAATTTGTAAAAAAAGTGCGTTGAGTCTTTCCGGTTTTCGGAAGGCTCAACGTCTTACTTACAGTTAATAGAAATAGTTCTCAGTCAACACTTTGAAGAGTAGAAGAACAATGCCCGCACCGCACGGACTCCACCCGCTCGCCAAGGCTCTGCTGATCCGCCGCTCCTTAGGTTCCACGTTGCCAGCGCTGTGCGCCATGGCTCTGACCCTGCCATTGGCAGGCCAGGCCCAGGCCGCCGCCGTGGCGATCAATATTCCTGCTCAGTCGCTGGGGAGCGCTTTGCAGGAATTCGGCCGCCAGACCAACCTCCAGGTGCTGTACAGCCCGGATGAAGTGAGTGGCCTGCGCAGCACCGCCGTCAACGGCAACCTGGAACCAACGGCCGCGATCGCCCAGTTGCTCAATGGCACCGACATCGCCTACAGCGTGCAGGGCAACAACGTCGCATTGCGCGCCCGCAACGCCAACGGCGCCAGCCTGGATCTGGCACCGACCAACATTTCCGCCTCCGCGGAATCAGCCTGGGGTCCGGTTGCCGGGATCGTCGCCAAGCGCAGCGCCTCGGGTTCGAAAACCGATACGGCGATCAAGGAAATTCCGCAGACCATCAACGTCGTGACTCAAGACGAAATCAAGATGCGCGGTTCGAAGTCGGTGACCGAAGCCCTGCTCTACACACCAGGCATGACCGGCGGCGGTTTTGCAGACCGGGTGAAGATTTTCGACGAGCCAACCTCCCGTGGCTTTTCCCCTACCCCGCTGTACCTCGATGGCCTGCACATGCCTTATGGCGGCGGCAGCACCGGCGGTTCGCTGCAGATCGACCCGTACACCCTGGAGCGCGTCGAAGTGCTCAAGGGCCCTGCGTCGGTGCTTTACGGCCAGAACCAGCCTGGCGGTATCGTCAACATGGTCAGCAAGCGTCCGACCGCCACTGCGCTGCACGAAGTGAAGATCGGTGGCGGCAGCTATGACCGTAAATACGGTGCCTTCGACTTCGGCGGCCCGATTGACGATCAGGGCGAGTTCCTCTATCGCCTGACCGGCGTGTTCAACGACAGCAACTCGGCCATCGACTATGCCAGCCAGAACCGCATGTTGCTGGCGCCAAGCCTGACCTGGCTACCGAACGACCGCACCACCATCACTGTCTTCGGCCAGTACCAGAAAGACCACGACGTACCGGAAGCCCAGGGTTTACCTGCGTTCGGCACGGTCAAGAGCACCTCGAACGGGCGTATCAGCCGCAGCCGGTTCATTGGCGAGCCGGACGTGAACAAGTACCACCGCGAGCAGTTCGTCCTCGGTTACGAAATCGCCCACGAACTCAACGACGTCTGGACCCTGAAACAGAACGCTCGTTACGCCGACGTCAACGACCAGTACGTGGCGCCGCTGCACGGTTATTCGTTCCCGACCAACCCGGTCACCGGCCTTAACGACAATAGCTACCAGAACCGTTACGCGGTGGACTGGTCGCAGCACAACAAGGTTTACGGCATCGATAACATCGCCCAGGCCAAGTTCAAGACTGCCGATATCGACCACACCGTGCTGTTGGGCGTGGACTACTACCACTTCAACTCGCAGTTCCTTGGCCTCTATGACCGCACCGCCCCGGGTATCGACCTGTACAACCCGGTATATGGCAGCCAGATCAATTTCCGCCAGCCGTACAAATGGGACAACACCATCACGCAGACCGGCCTGTACGCTCAGGATCAACTGCGCTGGAACCAGTGGTTCCTGACACTCGGCGGTCGTTATGACTTCGCTGAAACGGATAACAAGCAACCACTGACTCGCGGCCACACCAACCAGAAGGACGAGAAGTTCACCGGTCGTGCCGGCCTTGGTTATGAGTTTGAGAACGGCATCACGCCATACGTGAGCTACGCCGAATCGTTCCTGCCGCAAACCGGTACTGACATGGGCGGCGGCGCATTCGAACCCACCACCGGCAAGCAGTACGAAGTCGGTATCAAGTACGAGCCGACGTCCATCGATGGCTTCATCCAGGTTTCGGCCTACCAGATCGACCAGGACAACATGCTCACCTCGGACCTCAACAATCCGGGTTTCAGCACCCAGAGCGGGACCGTGCGCTCGCGTGGTGTCGAGTTGGAAGGCAAGGTCAATGTCACCCGCAACCTGCGCGTAATGGCTGCGGTGTCACGTAACCAGACCAAGTGGGAGAAAGACAACGACGGTCGTGAAGGTCGCACCCTGGCGATGCGTCCACCACTGACCGCGTCCGCTTGGGTCAACTACGACTTCGACAACTCCACTGCCCTGGCCGGTTTCGGTATGGGTCTGGGTGCACGCTACGTGCGCAGCAGCTACGGTTCGGACTACGAGTCGGACTCGTTCCAGATCCCGTCCTACACCGTGTATGACGCCATGGTCTCCTATGACCTGGAAAAATCGCCGCTGCACATCAAAGGCGTGAAGCTGCAAGCCAACCTGCAGAACCTCACCGACGAGAAGTACGTTGCCGCGTGCAACAGCACCCTCGACTGCTACTACGGCGAAGGCCGTACCATGACCGCCGACGTGACCTACAACTGGTAATACGTTCAGCACTCACTAAAGCGCCGACATCTGTCGGCGTTTTTCTTGCTTGATTGAGCGAGGCGGCCGTTGGGCCGACCATGCTCTTGTAGCCTTTGTGAATATCCGTTTTTTGGGTGTTGCGGCTGGCGGTTCCGCTCTTACAGCGGGTCACTTTTTCCGGACGTACTTCATCTCGCCAAGACTCAGTGTTCCCTCGCTACGGTGGGCTCCAAGTCAAAGGCCAACGCAGATCAAAAGATCGCACCCTTCGGCAGCCTCTACAGGGAATGGGGGCACCCGCCAGAGACTGGTCGGCTGGCAGGCCACCATCGCCAACAGGCTGGCGCCTACAGTTTTAATTTGCGTACACACAACGAGCGTTAGCTCGCGTACAGCGCTTGACCTCAAAGGCCCGTCGGCAGGCTTCGTTCCGGGATTGATCCGGGGGTGGGAGCGCAGCGGCCGTTCGACGAAGTCGAACACATCGAGAGCAGGTGCAGCGAAGGGCTGCCCCCTAAGAAGCCATTACCTTCAAGCAAAAAAGGCGCCCATTCAGGCGCCGTTCCTTGAACAATTGCCGATCACATCACCGCGACGGCGGAACCCGAATATCCCCTGCCCGGCACTGAGTTTTCACACCCTTGCCACAGGCGCCAGGCTGCAGGTCTTTACCCATGCACACGCGTACCTCCGACAATTCCGGGCCGCTGCAAATCACCGCGATGCCATCCGCCGCAATCCCCGGGTTAGCCTTGCGGAACAAGTCGGAAATCTCCTGCGCCTCAAAGTAATAGGACGTACTGAACGGTTGCAGCTCTTGCGGGATTTTCACCGCGCCCACCGCTTTATCCGCCGCATCCAGATAGCCCATCGCGCCGAGACCACTGCACGTGCCATGTTTCGACCATTCGTGATCAAGCAATTTGCGGGTCGGGAACAGCGTCATGCCCTTGCTGCTCTGCTCTGCCGACAGCGTAGCCATCGGCGGGCAGAATTCTGGCCAGCCGCCCTTGGCGTATTGCGGCCACAGACCATGCAGCACGAAACCGTAACCTTTGCCGGAACACTGCACGTCGTCCTTGTGTGTAAGGCAAAACGTCGGCGACCAGGACAACGACAGCAGGTAGTAATCAAACACCCCCGCCACTGATTCCGCCTGCACCTTGCTGGCCTGGGATTGACGCGCCGAACTCAGGCCGATACTACCGGCCGTCAGCGCAATCACCGCCAAAATTGTAAACAGCTTTTTCATACACCCGCTCCTTGGGACGCTTGCGTCCGTGGTTTTCGATCCTGACCCGACTGGGTCAGCCATGATTTCGACACGCTTGTGTTGCAAGCGCATGACGCAAGGCAACGCTGTACTCCGTTGAAAGGTCTACGATTAATAAGCAGACATCAAACACAGGGATCCGAAATGAGTAAAGCAGACGAACTCGCCGCGAAGCTCAAGCAAACCCGGCACACCCCCGCGGACGACATTACCTGCGCGGAACTGGAGATCGATTGCTGGCCGGCGCAGGTCTATGACCTGTACCACCGCATCGAGGCGTGGTTGCAGCCAGTGACCGAAGTCGGCCTGAAGATTCGACGCAACCCTACCCACGTTTGCGAAAGTTCGCCCGACGGTCAAACCCATGATTACGCCATCGACCAATTGATGATCGAGGCCAACCACCACAGCCTCACGTTTGATCCCATCGCACGCTTTACCGGGGATGGTTGCGGTCGTGTGCAGATTACCCTGCCAGGCAAAGACACTTCCCTGCTGCGCACCGTCGATGAGCACCACGAAAGCCATTGGTGGTTGCAGTCGATGGAAACCGGGCAGCAACTGGATGCGATTGCACTGACGGAAAACAACCTGTTGCAGGTGGTGCAGGAGGGATTAGGCTTGTAAGTGCATCGTACCGATAGGGATCAGCGCCAAGAACGTGGTTAACTTCTCGCTCCGATCCCTTGGAAGCTCGACAGCCATGAGAACAACCACAATCCTGCTCGGTACCCTGCTGGCCCTGCCCCTGACCTTCAGCGCTCAGGCTTCAGAACAATCGTCACATCTGGACACCCTCCAGCAACAAGGCCAACTGCGCGTCTGCACCACCGGCGACTACAAGCCCTACACTTTCAAGCGCGACGACGGCGAATTCGAAGGCATCGACATCAGCATGGCGCGCTCGCTGGCCGAAAGCCTCGGCGTCAAAGTCCAATGGGTGCAGACCACTTGGAAAACCCTGATGCCCGACATGCAGGCCGGTAAGTGCGACATCGGCATGGGCGGGATTTCGGTGACCCTGGAACGGCAGAAAAAGGCCTATTTCAGCAACACCCTTGACGTCGACGGCAAGATCCCGCTGGTGCGTTGCGCCGATCAAGCCAAGTACCAGACCCTCGAACAGATCAACCAGCCCAACGTAAGACTGGTCGAGCCTGCCGGCGGCACCAACGAAGCCTTCGTTCATGCCTTCCTGCCCAAGGCACAACTGGCCCTGCACGACAACGTGACGATCTTTGAGCAACTGCTCGACAACAAGGCCGACGTAATGATCACCGATGCCTCGGAAGCGCGTTATCAGCAGAAGCTCAAACCCGGCTTGTGTGCGGTCAACCCGCACCAATTCATGCAGTACGGGGAAAAAGCCTACCTGCTGCCGCGCGATGACATCAGCTGGAAACTGTACGTCGATCAGTGGCTGCATCTGAGCAAGGTCACTGGCCAATATCAGAAAGTGCTGAGTGAATGGATTGCCGTAACACCTGAGCAGTAATCCTCAGTCGTCATGCAACAGGCCGGAGCTGTATTGGTTGAAGCTGTTAGCCATATTGCTCCCGCCAAACTTCAAGGTGTTGGCATTGCGCCCCTGCGGCGACTGACAGTCGCTGGAGAAACAACTTGTCGTGGTCAACCCTCCCGCCCCCGAACACGCACTCAACACCGACACAGTCGCAATCAACAACACTTTGACGACGTTCAGACTCATGGCACGATTCCCCTCGGGATGGAAAGCAACGATCTTGTGTCAGCATCCTAGGCCCGCGCCGTACCCGGCAACATGAAACTTTCGTGATCGACAGCGCCAGTTCAGAATCACAGCGCCAGACAAGGACATCTGCATGCAATTTCTTCCCTTGACCGAAGCCAGCCCCGACCTCCAGGCCCACGTCCGCCACCTGCGCAATCAGCAAGACGTGCGCAAGTACATGTACACCTCCCACGAAATCACCGAACAGGAACATGCCAACTGGCTGGCCTCCTTGCAGGCCAACCCACGGCAGCAGGTTTTTGTAGTGATCAAGGATCAACAAGCGGCCGGGGTTGTTTCGTTGAATGCGATCAATGCAATGCACAAAACCGCCGATTGGGCGTTTTATCTGGATGTCAGATTGCAGGGTAAAGGACTGGGCAGTGTTGTTGAGTTCTGGATGCTGGATTACGCCTTTGACGTCGCGGGGCTGGAAAAGCTGAATTGCGAAGTGCTGGCGATGAATTCGGCGGTGGTCAAAATGCACCAGAAGTTCGGGTTCGAAGTGGAAGGCGTACGGCGACAGAACGTGGTGAAAGATGGAGTGCGGGTTGACGTCGTGCTATTGGGGATTACCAAGGCTGAGTGGCTACACAAACGCTCGGCGCTGGCCCCCGTTATCGAGCGGATCAGTGCGAGCTGAAGACGCTCAGCGCTTGAGCCACGCCCCCTTTGGAATCTGCGCCAGTGACTTGAAAGCAGGTTTGGCGAACCAGAAACCCTGCATCAGATAAATGCCGCAATCAGCGAGAAAGTCTCTTTCCTGCGCCTCTTCTATGCCCTCGGCGATCACCTCGACGCCCAACTCTCTACACATGTTCACAACGTTACGCACGATGGTCTGGCGAACTCGGTCAAGGTGGATATCCCGGATCAACGCCATATCCAGCTTGATCAAGTCCGGCTGAAAGTCCGCCAATAAGTTAAGACCGGAATAGCCTGCGCCAAAGTCGTCGATCGCCGTCTTGAAACCAAACTCACGGTACTCACGCAAGATGTTCGTCAGATGGCTGTTCTTTTCAACGTGCTCGCCCTCAACCGCCTCGAAGATCAAGCGATCCAGCGGGAACCCGTGAGCGCGCGCCGCTTCAAGCGTGCTGCGAATGCACAATTCCGGACGGTAAACGGCATTCGGCAAAAAGTTGATCGACAGGTACTCGGTCATACCTAACTGAGCCGCCGTGGAAATAGCCCGAACACGACACAGTTGATCGAATCGATAACGATTTTGATCGTCTACCTGCTCCAGAACTGACAACGCCCCCTCACCATTCACGCCGCGAACCAAGGCTTCATGGGCAAAGGTTGTTTGATCGCGCAGATCCACAATGGGCTGAAACGCAAAGGCGAAATCCAGATCCGGCGCGCCTTGGTTTTTGCAGCCCTGGCAGCCTCCGGGTGAGGCGGATGTTTTTGGAAAGTCGGTCATGACGCCCCCTGATAATGGGTTGCAACCGTCCGTGGTGATAAATAAAGAAACAGCGCTTGAGCCGGGTTATCTGCCAACCCAAGCATCACTTTAGCCCAACGGCGCCTGAATATTTGAAGGTGCCGTGGACTGATCGTTCGCATAATCAGGTGCGGAAATGCGCAGTCATTCGCTGCAAGTCCTGCCCCAGCGACGCCAGCTCAATCGTCGCTGCCGCACTCTCTTCGCTGGCAACCGCCGACTGGTCGGCCACATCACGCACGCTGACGATGCTGCGATTAATCTCGTCGGCCACGGCACTTTGCTGCTCGGCAGCGGCCGAGATCTGCAGGCTCATTTCCTGAATCGTACCGATGGACTGATTGATCTCGGTAATCGCCAACTCGGCTTTTTGCGCCAACACCACCGTATCGAGGGTGCGCTCGCGGCTGGAGGCCATCAGCGTAGAGGCCGCTTGCGTGCCTTGTTGCAGGGTAATGATCAGTGCCTCGATTTCCTTGGTCGAGTCCTGTGTGCGCTGGGCCAGCGAGCGTACTTCGTCTGCTACCACGGCGAATCCACGTCCTTGCTCACCCGCCCGCGCTGCTTCGATAGCGGCATTCAACGCCAGCAAATTGGTCTGTTCGGCGACGGCCTTGATCACATCGATCACTTTACCGATCTGCTCACTGTCCTGAGACAGCACGTTCATCGCACCGCCCAACGCTTCAATGGCCACAGCGAGCTCACTGATCTGCACCGTCGCCTGTTTCACCACCGTACTGCCGTGGCGCGCCTGTTGATCGGCCAACGTCGCGGCCGCGGACGCATCGGTGGTGTTGCGCGCGACCTCCTGCACCGTCGAGGCCATTTCGTGCATCGCCGTGGCGACTTGATCGACTTCACTTTTTTGCTGACGAACACCCGCGCTGGTCTGCTCGCTCATCGCCGAAAGTTTTTCCGCCGAGGTCGAAATATGCGTGACACCATTGCCGATGCCTTGCACCAACGTGTTCAGGTTCTGCGCCATGTCTTGCATCGCGTTTTGCAGATCGCCCAACTCATCCTTGCGATTTGATTTGGCCTGTACCGTCAGATCGCCCTTGGCAATTCGTCGAGCCAGATCAACCGTCAATGCCAGCGGCGCAGTGATCTGGCGCGAGATAACCACCGAAGCGAACAACCCGACCAACAGCGCCAACAGGGTCAACACCGCCATCTGAATAAACGCTGAGCGCTGATCTTCAAGCGCCAGGCGCTGCTGGGTATCCATCAGACCGTTCATGATGCTGTCCATCGCCTTGCTTTCCTGATCGACCTGCTGACGCATGCTCTGCTTCTGCGCAAACAGCCCGGCCACTTCCACCAAGACGTCGCGATAACGACGCATCCCGGCGTACGCTTCTTCAACCTGGCTCGACAGGGTCGCCGGCAAACGGGTACGCGCTTCAGTGATATCGCTCAGGAACGTGTCGGTCGTCGCCATAAGCACATTTTTGTTCACCTCATTCGGCACCGCGATGTAGCGACGCAACATCAGGCGAAACAGGGTCATGCCGTTGCGCAAGTCAGCCACCGTACGTAACTCCCGAACGCGCTCGCTATCGGCTGACGCCAGAGCGCTGGTTGTGGTGCTTTCAAGCATCCCGGCAAACGTGTCTGCGTACTTGTCGGACAGCGCACTCAGCGGTTTCAAGGCATCCGTCGTCGACTTGTCGGCATCGATCAGCCGCTTCACCTTTTCATCATAGGCAAGGATAGACGCTTGCAAAGCCTTCAAGGCTTGTTGGTTTTCGGCACGCGTCAACGTTTCCAGTGCCCTGCCCACCAAGCCCTGCAAGACATTGAGCTGAGCGTGATAAGAATCAACGAAAGCAGCGTCAGCCGCAGCTTCGTACTGTTTTTCGGACAATCGCATATTTTGCGTAGCGTCATTCAACGTGCCAATCAGGCGCGTCGTACTCAAGCGATCAACCAGCACGTTGTTGCTGTTATAGCCAATGAAAGCAACGGCCAAAACAGCCAGCAAAAGAATGCCGAAACCGGTTCCCAGCTTGCGGGAAACCTTGATGTCACCCAGGAAATTCGATGCTACCGGCGTTTTTCAAGGTTGTTGTCGCGTCGCCGTCTAACTATGCCGCTCTTTTCTCGGTCTGCTGCTGCCGATCCGGGTTCAACATCACAGTGCCCATCGGCTCCCAGTTTCTTGTCTGTCCAGACCA
>NZ_CAXAON010000029.1:0-75114 GCF_963970495.1 Pseudomonas sp. EA_65y_Pfl2_P78
GGGAACACGCTGGTCTGGCTGCGGGACTCTCCTTGGATGTAGGCCATAACGAAAAATGCTCCGTATCTTTCGATACGGAGCATTTTCTTTGAGTGCCGCACAGATTGCTAGGTTTTCACACAGTCTGTTCGGGTCGCCTTTTTCATACGTGCCAAGCACAAACCTTGTGGGAGCGGGCTTGCTCGCGAAAGCGGCAGGTCAGACACAGATGAATTGACTGACACACCGCTTTCGCGAGCAAGCCCGCACACAGAGGGGAAACTGCGTTTCTCTAAATCACGGCCTCACATCAAGTAAACGATAATTCCTCTTATTCAAACTCCTGCGCCCTGTTAGACTTTGCGCCTTTGTTTTTGCCCGTCCGCAGGATGTCTATGCCCTCGCTGCCTCTTCGTTTGTCCGCACTGTTTCTGGCTCTGGGCCTGAGTGCCTGCGATGACGCCCCGCGCTTCACCAAAGCCGAGCCCGGTGAAGCACGCTCAGGCGGTGCGGCGACCGTGCGCAAGACCGATCAAAACGCGTTTTCCCTGCCCTCGGCCAACCTGCCGCCATCACGCCGGGTGGATTTCAGCGTCGGCAACAGCTTCTTCCGCAGCCCCTGGGTGATCGCCCCATCGACCACCACCGCCCGTGATGGCCTCGGCCCGTTGTTCAACACCAACGCCTGCCAGAACTGCCACATCAAGGACGGTCGCGGTCATCCACCGACACCGCAGGCAAACAATGCAGTGTCGATGCTGGTAAGGCTGTCGATCCCCAACACCCCGGAACTGGCCGACGTCATCGAACAGGTCGGCGTGGTGCCGGAGCCGGTCTACGGCGGCCAGCTCCAGGACATGGCCGTGCCTGGCGTGGTTCCGGAAGGCAAGGTGCGCGTCGAGTACACACCGGTGCCGGTGCGCTTCAAGGACGGCACCGAAGTCGAACTGCGTAAACCGGAGCTGCAAATCACTCAACTCGGTTACGGGCCGATGCACCCCGATACGCGTTTCTCCGCACGCATCGCCCCCCCCATGATCGGCCTCGGCCTGCTCGAAGCGATCCCCGAAGAAGCGATTCTCGCCAACGCCAGCGCTCAGGCCAAAGACAAGAACGGCATCAATGGCCGACCGAACCAGGTCTGGGATGACGTCCTGCACAAAACCGTGATCGGTCGATTTGGCTGGAAAGCCGGGCAACCGACCCTCAACCAACAGAATGTTCATGCGTTCGCCGGGGATATGGGCCTCACGACCAGCATGCGACCGTTCGATGACTGCACCGAAACGCAAACCGCCTGCAAACAGGCGCCGAACGGCAATGGCCCGGACGGTGAGCCGGAAGTCAGCGACAACATCCTGCGTCTGGTGCTGTTCTATAGCCGCAACCTCGCCGTCCCCGCGCGCCGGGACGTCAACGACGCCCAAGTGCTGGCCGGCAAGAACCTGTTTTACCAGGCCGGCTGCCAGTCGTGTCATACCCCGAAATACACCACCGCCGCCAACGCGGCCGAACCTGAACTGGCCAATCAAGTGATTCGCCCGTACAGCGATCTGCTGCTGCATGACATGGGCGACGGTCTGGCCGACAACCGCACCGAATTCCAGGCCTCCGGCCGCGACTGGCGCACGCCGCCGTTGTGGGGCATCGGCCTGACGCAAGCGGTCAGTGGCCACACCCAGTTTTTGCATGACGGCCGCGCACGCAATCTGCTTGAAGCCGTGCTTTGGCACGGTGGTGAAGCGCAAGCGGCGCAGCAACAGGTTTTGTCTTTCAATGCCGAGCAGCGCACCGCGTTGCTGGCGTTTCTGAATTCACTTTAAACACTTAAAAGAATCGGGAGCCCGACATGTTCCGTCCCAAGCTACTGTTCACCAGCCTGGCCGCGCTCGCCCTCGGCGCTTGCTCGCCACAGGATCCGCAAGCCGTCACTTCGGCCGCTATCGCCAAATCGGTGATTCTGCCGACGTATACCCGTTGGGTCGAAGCCGACAAGCAACTGGCGGTCAGCGCCCTCGCCTACTGCCAGGGCAAAGAGACGCTGGAAACCGCTCGCGCCGACTTCCTGCACGCGCAGAAAGCCTGGGCCGAGCTGCAACCGCTGCTGATCGGCCCGCTGGCCGAAGGCAACCGCTCGTGGCAAGTGCAGTTCTGGCCGGACAAGAAAAACCTCGTCGGCCGTCAGGTCGAGCAACTGGTCGTCGCCCAGCCGCAGATCGATGCTGTCGCACTGGCCAAGTCGAGCGTGGTGGTTCAGGGGCTGTCGGCTTACGAGTACATCCTGTTCGACGCCAAGCCTGACGTCGCCAACGCCGACCAGAAAGCCAAGTACTGCCCGCTGCTGATCGCCATTGGCGAACGCCAGAAGCAACTGGCCGAGGAGATTCTGCAGAGCTGGAACAACACCGACGGCATGCTCGCGCAGATGACCAAGTTCCCGAACCAGCGTTACGCCGACTCCCACGAAGCGATTGCCGATCTGCTGCGCGTACAAGTCACCGCACTCGACACCCTGAAGAAAAAGCTCGGCACCCCAATGGGCCGCCAGAGCAAAGGCGTGCCGCAGCCATTGCAGGCCGATGCATGGCGCAGCCAGTCGTCGCTGACGGCCCTGGAAGCGAGCCTCGCCGCCGCCAAGACCGTTTGGGAAGGTGTCGACAACAAAGGCCTGCGCAGCCTGCTGCCAAGCGATCAGAAGCCTCTGGCGGACAAGATCGACGCCGCTTATGCCGCCTCGCTCACCCTGTTCGACAGCACGCAGCGCTCGCTCGGCGAAATGCTCGAAGACGACGCCGGCCGTCAGCAACTGAACGACATCTACGACAGCCTCAACGTCGTCCATCGCCTGCACGAAGGCGAACTGGCCAAGGCGCTGGGCATTCAACTGGGCTTCAACGCCAACGACGGTGACTGATGAGGGCAAGTGCCATGCTGCGACGCCAGGCTCTGACTTTAGGTAGTTTGCTGCTGGGAGCAGTGACACTGGGCGGCTGGACGCTGTTCAAGCGCAAGGATCAGAGCCCGCTGTTGCTCTCGGCGCGCGATGACACCGACGGCAAGCACTACGCCGTCGGCTATCGGCTCGATGGCACACGGGTGTTTGCCACCGAAGTCGGCCAGCGTTGCCACGACATCATCAACCACCCGACGTTGCCGATTGCGCTGTACGTCGCCCGTCGCCCGGGCACCGAAAGCTACCTGATCGACCTGCGCGACGGTACGCTGCTGCAAACCGTGACGTCGCAGCCGAACCGGCATTTCTACGGCCACGCGGTGATTCACAAGGACGGCGAGTACCTGTACGCCACCGAAAACGACACCACTGACCCAGGCCGTGGCCTGCTCGGGGTGTACCGGTTCGAGGGCGAGCGGCTGGTACACCGCGGCGAGATTTCCACCCACGGCCTCGGCCCGCATCAGGTGTCGTGGATGCCCGATGGCGAGACATTGGTGGTGGCCAACGGCGGCATTCGTACCGAAGCCGAAAGCCGCGTCGACATGAATCTCAACGCCATGGAACCGAGCCTGGTGCTGATGCAGCGCGACGGCACCTTGCTGAGCAAGGAAACCCTCGCCCAGCAAATGAACAGCGTGCGCCATCTGGGCATCGCCAGCGACGGCACTATTGTCGCCGGTCAGCAATTCATGGGCGCGTCCCACGAACGTTCCGAACTGCTGGCGATCAAGCGCCCCGGGCAGCCGTTCGTGGCATTCCCGGTGCCGGAACATCAGTTGCAATCGATGGGTCACTACACCGCCAGCGTTGCGGTGCACAGTGAGTTGCGTCTGGTGGCACTGACCGCACCGCGTGGCAATCGCTTCTTCATCTGGGATCTGGACAGCGGCGAAGTGCGCCTTGATGCGCCATTGCCCGATTGTGCCGGCGTGGGTGCGGTAAAGGACGGTTTTGTCGTGACCTCCGGTCAAGGGCGTTGCCGCTACTACGACTGCCGTCAGGATCAACTGTTGGCCAAACCGCTGGAATTGCCGGCAGGGCTCTGGGACAACCATCTGCACTTGATGGCGTGAAATGCCTTTATTGTTTTGCAGAAACTGCCAGTTGGAATACCCCCTGTACTCGGAGTAATGTGCCCGCCTGTCTCACCTGATTTATCCAAGGAACTGGAAATATGCTGCGTCGCCGCATGCTGATCATGTTGGGTGTTGTTTTGCTGGTCGTCCTGGTGCTGGGCGGGTACAAAGCCTTTTCGATCTACACGATGGTCCAGGGCTTTTCCAAGCCGAAACCAGCGATCAGCGTCGCCGTGGCCATTGCCACGGAACGCCCGTGGCAGATGCGTTTACCCACCGTCGGTACCCTCAAGGCACTGCAAGGCGTCGACCTGAGCCTGGAAGTCGCCGGTACCGTCACCGACCTCAAGTTCGAATCAGGGCAGAAGGTCAAGGCCGGGCAACCGTTGCTGCAACTCGACAGCGCTGTCGAAACCGCCCTGCTGGAAACCGCCAAGGCCGATCTGGGGCTGGCGCAACTGGACTTCGGTCGCGGCAGCCAACTGATCGACAGCCGGGCCATCTCCAAAGGCGAGTACGACCGGCTCTCGGCGGTCCTGCAAAAGAGCCGGGCGACGGTTAATCAGCTCAATGCCTCGCTGGCCAAAAAACGCATCCTCGCGCCGTTCAGCGGCACCATCGGCATTCGTCAGGTCGATGTCGGCGACTACCTCGCCAGCGGCACCAAAATCGCCACACTGCAGAATCTGAGCAGCCTTTACGCCGACTTCTATTTACCGGAACAATCGGTGCCGAAACTGGCCATCGGCCAACCGGTGCAAATCTCGGTGTCCGCCTACCCCGGGGAAAACTTCGCGGGCAAGATCAGCGCCATCAATCCGATTGTCGAAAGCACGACGCGCAACATTCTGGTACGCGCCACACTCGCCAACCCCGACGGCAAATTGCTGCCGGGCATGTTCACCAGCCTCGACGTATTGCTGCCGGATCCGCAGACGCACGTCGTGGTGCCGGAGAGCGCAATCACCTACACCCTTTACGGCAACTCGCTGTACGTGGTCGGGCAGAAAAAAGCCGAGGACGGCAGCGTCGAAAAAGACGACAAGGGTCAACCGGTGCTGATCGCCGAGCGCCGCTTCATCGAAACCGGTGAGCGCCGCGATGGCCTGGTGATGATCAACAAGGGCGTGCTCAAAGGCGAACAAGTGGTGACCGCTGGCCAGATCAAACTGGACAACGGCGCGCACATTGCCATCAGCGACGACAAGACCCTCGGCGAGCAGAACAGTCCGCCCCGCGCCGACTGATCAAGGAATCCCCATGGCTTTTACCGATCCGTTCATCCGCCGCCCGGTGCTCGCCACCGTGGTCAGCCTGTTGATTGTGCTGCTGGGCTTCCAGGCCTGGAGCAAGCTGCCGCTGCGCCAATATCCGCAGTTGGAAAACGCCCTGATCACGGTGACCACCGCCTACCCGGGGGCCAACGCCGAAACCATCCAGGGCTACATCACCCAGCCGATGCAACAGAGCCTGGCCAGTGCCGAGGGTATCGACTACATGACCTCGGTCAGTCGCCAGAACTTCTCGGTGATCTCGATCTACGCGCGCATCGGCTCCAACAGCGACCGCCTCTTCACCGAGTTGCTGGCCAAGGCCAACGAGGTGAAAAACCAACTGCCGCAAGATGCCGAAGATCCGGTGCTGAGCAAGGAATCCGCCGACGCCTCGGCGCTGATGTACATCAGTTTCTTCAGTAAGGATTTGAGCAACCCGCAGATCACCGACTACCTGTCACGGGTCATCCAGCCAAAACTGGCGACCCTGCCGGGCATGGCCGAAGCCGAGATTCTCGGCAATCAGGTGTTTGCCATGCGCCTGTGGCTCGACCCGGTCAAGCTCGCCGGGTTCGGCCTCAGCGCCAGCGACGTCACCAACGCGGTGCGCCAGTACAACTTCCTCTCCGCCGCTGGCGAAGTGAAAGGCGAGTACGTGGTCACCAGCATCAACGCCAACACTGAACTGAAATCCGCCGAAGCGTTCGCCGCGATTCCACTCAAGGTCAATGGCGACAGCCGCGTATTGCTCAGTGATGTGGCGCGGGTCGAAATGGGCGCGGAGAACTACAACTCCATCAGCTCCTTCGGCGGCACCCCGTCGGTGTACATCGGCATCAAGGCCACGCCCGGCGCCAACCCGCTGGACGTGATCAAGGAAGTGCGCAAGATCATGCCGCAGCTCGAAGCCCAGCTACCGCCGAACCTCAAAAGCGAAATTGCCTACGACGCCACCCTGTTCATTCAGGCCTCCATCGACGAAGTGGTGAAAACCCTGTTCGAAGCGGTGCTGATCGTGATCGTCGTGGTGTTCCTGTTCCTCGGCGCGCTGCGTTCGGTGGTGATCCCGGTTGTGACCATTCCGCTGTCGATGATCGGCGTGATGTTCTTCATGCAGATGATGGGCTATTCGATCAACCTGCTGACCTTGCTGGCGATGGTGCTGGCGATCGGGTTGGTGGTCGACGATGCGATTGTGGTGGTGGAAAACATTCACCGGCATATCGAGGAAGGCAAGACGCCGTTCGAGGCAGCCCTGGAAGGCGCACGGGAAATCGCCATGCCGGTGGTGTCGATGACCATCACCCTGGCGGCGGTGTACGCACCAATTGGTTTCCTCACCGGGCTGACCGGGGCGTTGTTCAAGGAATTTGCCTTGACCCTGGCCGGCGCCGTGGTGATTTCCGGCATCGTTGCCCTGACGCTGTCACCAATGATGTGCGCCTTTTTACTGCGTCACGATGAGAACCCCAGTGGCCTGGCCCATCGCCTCGACCGCATCTTTGACGGCCTCAAGCGCCGCTACCAAAGCCTGTTGCACGGCACGCTCAATACGCGGCCGGTGGTACTGGTCTTTGCGGTGATCGTGCTGTGCCTGATTCCGGTGTTCCTCAAGTTCACCAAATCGGAACTGGCACCAGACGAGGATCAGGGCATCATTTTCATGATTGCCAACGCCCCGCAGCCGACCAACCTCAATTACCTGAACACCTACACCGACGAATTCATCAAGATCTTCAAGCAATTTCCGGAGTACTACTCCTCGTTCCAGATCAACGGCTACAACGGCGTGCAGTCCGGCATCGGTGGCTTCCTGCTCAAACCGTGGAACGAACGCAGCCGTACACAGATGCAAATACTTCCCGAGGTTCAGGGCAAACTCCAAAACATCCCCGGCGTGCAGGTCTTCGGCTTCAATCTGCCGTCACTGCCCGGCACCGGTGAAGGCTTGCCGTTTGATTTCGTGATCAATACCGCCAATGACTACGAGCAGTTGTTGCAAGTGGCTGACCGGATCAAGAAACGCGCCATGGAATCGGGCAAATTTGCATTCGTCGACCTCGATCTGGCGTTCGACAAACCAGAGGTGGTGGTCGACATCGACCGTGCCAAAGCGGCGCAGATGGGCGTTTCGATGCAGGATCTGGGCGGCACGCTGGCCACCCTGCTCGGTGAGGCTGAAATCAACCGTTTCACCATCGAAGGACGCAGCTACAAGGTCATCGCTCAGGTTGAACGGGCTTACCGCGACAATCCGGGCTGGCTGAACAACTATTACGTGAAAAACACCCAGGGTGAGTTGTTGCCGCTGTCAACGTTGATCACCGTGACTGACCGGGCGCGCCCGCGACAACTCAATCAATTCCAGCAACTCAACGCCGCGAAGCTGTCCGGATTCCCGTTGGTGAGCATGGGTGAAGCCATCGACACTGTCTTGCAGATCGCCCGGGAAGAGGCACCCGTCGGTTTTGCCTTCGACTATGGCGGCGCGTCGCGCCAGTTCGTCCAGGAAGGCAGCGCATTGTGGGTGACGTTCGCGCTGGCGCTGGCGATCATCTTTCTGGTGCTGGCGGCGCAGTTCGAGAGCTTTCGCGATCCGCTGGTTATTCTGGTGACGGTGCCGTTGTCGATCTGCGGGGCGCTGATCCCGTTATTCCTTGGCTGGTCGAGCATGAACATCTACACCCAAGTGGGCCTGGTGACGCTGATCGGGTTGATCAGCAAGCACGGGATCCTGATCGTCGAGTTCGCTAACCAGTTGCGCAAGGACAAGGGGCTGTCGGTGCGTGAGGCGGTGGAGGAAGCGGCGGCGATTCGCTTACGGCCGGTGTTGATGACCACCGCCGCAATGGTCTTCGGCATGGTGCCGCTGATACTGGCAACAGGTGCCGGGGCGGTCAGCCGGTTTGATATCGGGATGGTGATTGCGACAGGGATGTCGATCGGGACGTTGTTTACCTTGTTCGTCCTGCCCTGCGTTTACACCTTGCTGGCCAAGCCGGATCCAAAGAAAACCGCATAACACCCTGTGGGAGCAATTCCCGAAATCTGCACAATAAAAAAGGCCTCGCAACGGCGAGGCCTTTTACTTGGGCTTCAATCGGTTCAACTTTGTGGCCTCATCCCTTGAGAAAGTCCGAACATGAACAACAGCAGATCATGATCGGGTTCGGTCGCCACGGAGGCTTTCGCCGCCCGTGGCACCACGCAATGGGCATCCGCTAGGGATGCACCGATAACCTGCATGCGTGGCTGCTCCCAGGCAGCCACCGCGAGTGATGCAACTGCCAAGGCTCCAGCCAAAAACAAACCTCGTGCAATTTCGAGTTTCATCGCTATAAACCTTTGATAGCGCTGCCAAACGCCGTCTCGTAAAAGTAGACGAGTTTTTTCCAGTCCGTATCCCGGAACGACGAATGGCGACGCAATTGCTTCATGTCGTGAGAGGCGGCGCGATAGGCCGTCAGACGCTGGCGGCATTTCTCCAGGTCGATCAAGGCCACTTCGACCTCGGCGGATTCGCCTTCGCCGGTCACTCGCACAAACACATGTTTGATGTAAATGCAGCTGTGCTGCCAGCGGCCCTTGTGCATGCGCGCCAGGTTTTCGGCGAGATCCTTGAGCACACGCTCATAGATCACATCGCCACACTGATCGCGCCCACCGGCTGCCGCCAGCCAATGTTCCAGTTCCTGGAAACCATCCAGAGACTTGGTCACCAGCAGTGCTCGCCACTTGTGCTGCGGATCAGGCTGGGCACCACAGAAAACGATTTGCGGTACTCGCACACCCAGTTTGCTGACGCCGGTCAGTGCATCAAGCTCGCGCAAGACAGTCGGACGCCCAAACGGGTGCAACCAACTGCGATAAATGTGTCCGGTCTGGCGTTTGGCGTACAGCAATTGGCCGTCCTTGCCCACGATCCGTTGCACACCACTTTCGCCACCACGGCGCACGTTGGGCTCTTCCACCCATTCACCGCGCTGAGCCCAGTAGTAGTCGAAGCGGTCCTGCGGAGCGACTTCCGTTTCTGCTGCAAATTGCACTGCCATCCTGTTACCTCTTGCGTAATACGTAAACCCGCCACATCGCATAGAGCGGAATAAAGTCCAGTTGTTCCTGAATGCGGAAACCCGCCTCTTCAAATTCTTTTTCGACCGTAGCAGCCGGTAACACAAAGCGATTCTGGTAATCGCGACTGGCACGTTTCTTCTCGGCGCGCTGGCGTTTCCAGGCCTTGAAATTGCCATCGACCCACAATGAAATGATCACGCTGTCACGGGTGACACGCTCGAATTCACGCAGAATGGCCCGACGATGCTCGGCGTCTCCGATGTGATGCAGCAGGCGCATACAGAAAATGCTGTCGACGGCGTTATCAGGCAAGGCAATGTCGAACGCAGATGTGTGCAAGGGTTGTACCCGTTTCACCACATCGGCGGGTTGCGCCTGCATGGCCGTCTGGATCATCGATTCGGAATTGTCCGCCCCGATGATCACGCGATTGGCTTTTTCACCCAGCAATGGCCAGAAACGCCCCGCACCGCAAGGCAGATCCAGCACCAGCCCCGGCTCACCGGCCAACGCCAGCGCCTTGCGAGCCAACTGTTCGTCCCGCCAGAGGGAGAGACGACGACCAAGGCTGTCTTTATGCTTGCGCAGGTATTTCTGCGCATGTTGATCATCGTACTTTTCGGAAAAATCGAGCTTGATCGGGCCGGCCATCACCAGAACTCCTGAATTACTGATGTCACCACCTTAAGGCGAGGTGTGTCAGCGTCAGGTCATCCAGCTGTGAAAATTTCGTAAGGCCAACCGACAAAGTATTGCAGCGTTATACAGGATTCAGACAGGTTGGCGGGAGTATCATCGAGCCACTATTTGCGTCAGATTTTGCCTAGATCAACTTCGAAACGACAGCCATTGGGTTGCATCGTACTCAAGCTGACACTCCAGCCCTGGTTCTCGCAAATGCGCTGCACCAGCGATAATCCAAGCCCCAGGCCTTCACCGCGTTTTTCACCGCCGCGTACAAACGGCTCGAACATCGCCTCGCGTTTTTCCTCGGGAATACCCACACCGGAATCCTCGACGACAAACCCGTTGGCATTGAGCGTCAGGCGAATGAAACCCTGCTCGGTGTAATGGCAAGCGTTACGCAACAGGTTACCCATCACCGCCGTCAACAGCGTTGCGTTGTAGCAGGTGGCGGGTGGATTACCGGGCTCGAACTGCAAGGTCAAACCTTTGCTTTCGATCGATTCGCGCCATACGCAAAGCAGACTGTCGGCGACCTGACTGAGGTTCTGTTGTGGCGCCATCCCCGCGTCTTCGCGCTGGGCGCGGGCGAGCATCAGGAAGGTCTGTACCAGCTCGCGCATTTCCTCACTGGCCCGCGCAATACGCTCGACCTGTGCACGACCGCGCGTGTCGATTGCCGGGTTTTCCAGCAGCAGTTCGCAGGAACTCGCCAGCACCATCAGCGGTGTACGCAATTCGTGGCTGACATCGCTGGTGAACAGCCGCTCGCGGGTCAATGCCTGTCGCAAACGC
Source organism: Pseudomonas sp. EA_65y_Pfl2_P78 (assembly GCF_963970495.1). Taxonomy (NCBI): domain Bacteria; kingdom Pseudomonadati; phylum Pseudomonadota; class Gammaproteobacteria; order Pseudomonadales; family Pseudomonadaceae; genus Pseudomonas; species Pseudomonas sp. EA_65y_Pfl2_P78. The sequence goes on from NZ_CAXAON010000029.1 coordinate 10,839, forward strand.
CCCAGCGTGGCATCGAACGCCACCGCCAGTTCGCCGACTTCATCAGCCGCGTAGTCCGGCGCCAGCGGTGGTGCCAGCCCGAGCAATTGGTCGCGATGACGCACCTGGCGCGCCAGCCGAACCACCGGAGCCATCACTTTGCGCGCGAGCACCCAACCGAGGAGAACCGCCAAGGCCAGGCTGAGCACGAACCCCACCAGCACCACGGCAAACAACACGCGCTCGCGCTCTTCGAAATCGCTTTGATCCTGCAGCAGCACATACCGCCGCCCATCGACGACCTCGACCATTGCATGATACGAAAGCTGCTCGCGGAACACTTCGTGGAAGCCGGAATCGAGGTGACGCAAGTCCTTGGGCAGTTCGAAATCGCCCGGTCCACCACTGAAGTAGAACAATTGATCCGGTTCTGGCCGATGGCTCCAGTCGGAAACACTGTCCATCAGCAACAGGCGCTGCAGATCGCCGCCCAGCCCTGCCGAAATCAGTTTTTCCTCCACCAGATGCACCGTGGCGACAATGCCCATGGCGAAAGCGCCGGCCACCAGTGCGCTCATCAACGCAAAGGCAATGATGATGCGCTGTGAAAGGCTTTGCTTAAACTCCATCACGCCCCTCGGCCAAACGGTAACCCACGCCGTGCACGGTATGCAGCAGTGGCTTGGCAAATGGCTTGTCGATCACCTGACGCAATTGGTGAACGTGACTGCGCAGGCTGTCGCTGTCCGGGCAGTCATCGCCCCACAGCGCCTCCTCGAGGACTTCACGGCGAAGCACATGCGGGCTCTTCTGCATCAACACCGCCAACAGCTTGAGGCCGACCGGGTTGAGTTTCAGCAGTTTGCCTTCACGGGTCACTTCCAGGGTGTCGAGGTCATAACTCAGGTCACCGACTTGCAGTGCACGGCGTCCTCCGCCCTGGGCACGGCGCATCACCGCCTCGATCCGTGCAGCGAGCTCGGACAAGGCAAATGGCTTGACCAGGTAATCGTCAGCCCCCGACTTGAAGCCCTGAAGACGATCGTCCAGTTGATCCCGGGCGGTCAGCATGATCACCGGCGTGTCCCGACGGGCATCTTCGCGCAGGCGTTTGCACAGGGTGTAGCCGTCGATGCCGGGCAGCATGATGTCGAGCACAATCAGGTCATAGTGCTCGGTAGCCGCCAGATGCAGGCCCGACAGACCGTCCTGGGCGCAATCGACGGTATAACCCTTGAGTCCCAGGTAATCGGCCAGATTGGCCAGGATATCGCGGTTGTCTTCGACCAATAGAATTCGCATGGGCACCTCTTCTTACACAGTAACGGCCGTCATGGCCCGCGCAGCTTACGGCCAAGTGCGGCTCAGGGCTAGGCATGCGTCGGATTGTTTACCCACAAGGATGCTGACTGTGCCTGCCAACGTATTTTTCACTTTCGGTTAACAAATCGCCGACGCCAGCGGGTGCAGACTCCGCGCAGTAGCGCTCATCGAACACACTAACCGACCAGGGAATTACCATGGTGTCGACCTCTGCCCGCCCCGCTTCACGGCCTCTGAATTTCTGGTTGTGCCTGGGTATACCCACCTTCGCGGCAATTATTCTGCTGCTACTCGAACTGACCGATCTGGACATGGACCTGGCCAGGCTGTTCTACGATCCGGTCGCTGGCGATTTCATCGGCCGACACAGTTTTTTCCTCGAAGACATCCTTCATGATCGAGCCAAGCAGGTGGTGATCGCGTTCTCGGTGTTTGCCATTCTCGGCTTCATCGGGTCGTTCTTCATCGCACGACTCAAGCCGTTCAAGCGGGAATTGGGCTGCCTGGTGCTGTCCCTCGGGCTGGCCACTTCGTTCGTGACGCCGGTCAAAGCCGTCACTGCCGTGCAATGCCCTTGGAGCCTGGAGCAATTCGGCGGCCATGAAACCTACAGCAAGTTACTTGATCATCGTCCGCCGACCAACAAACCGGGCCGTTGCTGGCCGGGAGGGCATGCGGCGACGGGGTTCACCTTGTTTGCGCTGTTCTTCGTGCTGCGTGATCGCCGTCCGCGCCTGGCCAGACAAGCGTTCATCTTTGCCTTTGCATTGGGTTCAGTATTCTCGATCAGCCGGATGATGCAGGGAGCGCACTTCTTTTCCCACAACGTGTGGACAGCGATTTTCTGCTGGCTGATTTGTCTGGGGTCGTATTACTGGGTGTTGTACCGCCCGGCGCTCAAGGCTGAAGCGGCAACGAAAGCACAACCCGTCGGCGCCTGAAACACAGTTCACTCCCACAGGTTGTGGGTGCGGACGTGAATGGCGGGCAATAAAAAACCCCGCCTGCTCATCGCAGGCGGGGTTTTTCGTTACGGGGGTAAGGCTGGCTTACATCATGCCGCCCATGCCACCCATGCCACCCATGTCTGGCATACCGCCGCCAGCAGCACCTTCTTTCTTCGGTGCGTCGGCAATTGCAGCTTCGGTAGTCAGGATCAGACCACCGATCGACGATGCAGCTTGCAGAGCGGAACGGGTAACCTTGGTTGGGTCCAGGATGCCCATTTCGATCATGTCGCCGTATTCGCCAGTCGCAGCGTTGTAACCGAAGTTACCTTTGCCGTTCTTGACTTCGTTGACCACAACGCTTGGCTCGTCACCGCTGTTGGCAGCGATCTGGCGCATCGGTGCTTCAACAGCACGACGCAGAACAGCGATACCGACGTCCTGATCAGCGTTGTCGCCTTTCAGATCCAGAATGGCTTCCAGAGCACGGATCAGCGCTACGCCACCGCCAGGTACCACGCCTTCTTCAACGGCTGCGCGGGTTGCGTGCAGGGCGTCTTCAACGCGGGCTTTCTTCTCTTTCATTTCGACTTCGGAACCAGCGCCAACCTTGATCACTGCAACGCCGCCGGACAGCTTGGCCAGACGCTCTTGCAGTTTTTCACGGTCGTAGTCCGAGGAAGTTTCGGCAACCTGGGCACGGATCTGAGCGATACGCGCCTGGATGTCTGCTTCTACGCCAGCACCGTCAACGATGATGGTGTTTTCCTTGGAGATGGTCACGCGCTTGGCGCTGCCCAGGTTTTCCAGGGTAGCGGCTTCCAGGCTCAGGCCGATCTCTTCGGAGATCACGGTACCGCCGGTCAGAACAGCGATGTCCTGCAGCATGGCCTTGCGACGGTCGCCGAAACCTGGAGCCTTGACGGCCGCCACCTTCACGATGCCACGCATGTTGTTCACTACCAGCGTCGCCAGGGCTTCGCCTTCAACATCTTCCGATACGATCAGCAGTGGACGGCCGGCTTTGGCAACGGCTTCCAGTACTGGCAGCATTTCGCGGATGTTCGAGATTTTTTTGTCGACCAGCAGGATCAGCGGGCTGTCCAGCTCGGCAACCATGGTTTCCGGCTTGTTGACGAAGTACGGGGACAGGTAGCCACGGTCGAACTGCATGCCTTCTACAACCGACAGTTCGTTTTCCAGGCCAGTGCCTTCTTCAACGGTGATCACGCCTTCTTTACCGACTTTTTCCATGGCTTGGGCAATGATGTCGCCAATGGAGCTGTCGGAGTTGGCGGAGATGGTGCCGACCTGAGCGATAGCCTTGGTGTCAGCGCATGGCTTGGACAGGTTTTTCAGCTCTTTGACAATGGCGATGGTCGCCTTGTCGATGCCGCGCTTGAGGTCCATCGGGTTCATGCCGGCAGCGACGGCTTTGAGGCCTTCGTTGACGATCGACTGAGCCAGAACAGTGGCGGTGGTAGTACCGTCACCAGCGTCATCGTTGGCACGGGAGGCAACGTCTTTGACCAGCTGCGCGCCCATGTTTTCGAAGCGATCTTCGAGTTCGATTTCTTTGGCGACGGAAACGCCGTCCTTGGTGATGGTCGGAGCGCCGAAGCTCTTCTCGATGATCACGTTACGGCCTTTCGGGCCCAGGGTCGCTTTTACTGCGTCAGCCAGAACGTTAACACCGGTGAGCATTTTCTTACGGGCGGAATCGCCGAATTTAACTTCTTTAGCAGCCATGATCGATATTCCTTAAATACTTTGTAGTAGCGGGAAAATGAACGGAGGTATCAGCCTTCGATAACAGCGAGGATTTCGTTCTCGCTCATTACCAGCAGGTCTTCGCCGTCGACTTTCACAGTGTTGCTGCCGGAGTAAGGACCGAACACAACCTTGTCGCCTTCCTTCACGGAAAGTGCGCGCACTTCGCCGTTTTCCAGAGCTTTGCCCGGGCCTACAGCGAGAATCACACCGTGGTTGGCTTTTTCAGCAGCCGAACCTGGCAGGACGATACCGCCAGCGGTTTTCTTTTCTTCTTCGCTGCGACGGATAACGACGCGGTCATGCAGAGGACGAAGCTTCATTGTCGATCTCTCCTAATTGTGGTTTTCATCGGCCGGTGTAGTCCCGGCGGGTTTAACAAATCCGGCCTGCGCCGGTTGCGGTTCGTCGAGCGAGCCGCGCAAGTCTGTCCGACTCAAATATCGGAAACCTTTCGGTGACCGATACATAAGGGCGCACAAGCTTATTACAAGGGCGCCGCTAAAAAATTTTACTGATGTTCTTTACAAAAGCAGCCCATTAACGAGCACGGCACCCGAAGGTGCCGTGTCGATGCAAGCGCTACTTGGAGTCGCGATGTTCGAACTCACCTTCGATCACATCGCCCTCGCGGCCCACAGGCTGTCGCGGTGCAGGACCGCCACGAGGTTGCAGGTCATCGGCGAACGCACGCTGGCGCATGGCTTGTTCTTCAGCACGCTGGCGCATCTTGTTGGCCAGCAGGCGACGAGTGAACGGCAACAGCATCACCAGACCGACCACGTCGCTGATGAAACCCGGCAGGATCAGCAGGCCGCCGGCCAGGGCCAGCATCAAGCCTTCAAGCATGGTTTGCGCAGGCAGTTCGCCGCGGTTCAGGCTTTCACGGGCACGCAGCGCCGTTGCCAGACCGGCGACGCGCAGCACGAACACGCCGAACATCGAGCCGAGAATGATCAGCAGCAGGGCCGGGAAAAACCCGATGGTGCCTGCCACTTTGACGAATACGAATAGCTCCAGCACCGGAAACAGCAGAAAGAGCAACAAAAAAGGGCGCATCAAAAATTCCTCAACGCAAGAAATGCCTTGCAGTAAGCCCTAGATGACGTCGCCCTTTCGTGAATTCAAGCATCGGCCACTGCATTTTTTGGCCACACCTGAGCGTGAGCCAGAGAAACCAAGGCTTCGCGCACTTGTATCGGCGTATGACATGGCGCTTGAAACGGCAGCCAGTAAAGGGCCTGACCGATCCGCAGATGCATGCCTTCAGTGTCGATCCCGGCCAATTGCGCCGGCACACTTTTCGGCAGACCACAGAGGTCGACATAGTGCGCAATGGCTTTGGCATGATCGCTGTTCATGTGCTCGACCATGCTGATTTCAGCCTTGCCGGCGAACGGGTTGGCCAAGGTCAGTTGGTCAATCCAGTGAATCGCGCCAAAACCGCCGATGTAACGATGGCGCACCGGTTTGAGCACCCAGAAATCGAAATCGTGAGCCTTGTGGTAGTTCTGCGAATCGGGGAAGTAGCGGTAGTAGCGCTCGGCGGCCGCTTCAATGGCCACAGCGTCTTCGAGTTTTTGCGCTTCGCCCAGATAGGTCAGGCGACCAACGGCCTGCACATCATCGGCCTCACGCTCGCCCACCAGCATCGAGCATTTAGGGTCTTTTTGCAGGTTGTGGGTGTGCTGGGCGATGCGGCTGATCAGGATCAGCGGCCGGCCCTGCTCATCAAGGCAATAAGGCACCACGGAGCCAAAGGGAAAGCCGGGCATCGATTTGGAGTGGGTCGACAGCACTCCCCGGTATTCCTTGAGAAGCAATTCTCGGGCATTCTTGGCCACTTCAACGCTCAATTTATGACTCCTTAAACAGAATCCGTCGAAAAAACGGACAGATGACCGGGATAAGTCCCGCTCACTCTCGGGGCAATTCTCATGTGCAGCCAGGCCAGGTCGGGCGCAGATCGAGAGGCTCTCTAAGGGAAAACCACTCTGACCTGCTATCGGGGCATGCGAATGCAACTCAACGACAAAGTAATCATTATCACGGGCGGTTGCCAGGGTTTGGGCCGTTCCATGGCCGAGTATTTCGCAGGCAAAGGCGCCAAGCTTGCCTTGGTCGATCTGAACCAGGAAAAACTCGACGACGCCGTCGCAGCTTGCAAAGCCAAGGGTGTCCAAGCGCGCAGCTATCTGTGCAACGTTGCCAATGAGGAACAGGTTGAGCACATGGTCGCCCAGGTGGCCGCCGATTTTGGTGCGATCCACGGCCTGATCAACAACGCTGGAATCCTGCGCGATGGCCTGCTGCTCAAGGTCAAGGACGGCGAAATGACCAAGATGAGCCTGGCCCAATGGCAGGCGGTGATCGACGTCAACCTGACCGGCGTGTTCCTGTGCACCCGTGAAGTGGCGGCGAAAATGGTCGAGCTGAAAAACAGCGGCGCGATCATCAACATTTCGTCGATCTCGCGGGCGGGTAACGTTGGCCAGACCAACTATTCTGCCGCCAAGGCCGGCGTTGTCGCGGCGACCGTGACCTGGGCCAAAGAACTGGCGCGTTACGGCATTCGCGTGGCGGGCATTGCGCCGGGCTTCATCGAAACCGAGATGACCCTGGGCATGAAGCCCGAAGCGCTGGAGAAGATGACGTCAGGGATTGCGCTCAAACGCATGGGCAAACCAGAAGAAATCGCCCATTCGGCGGCATACATCTTCGAAAACGACTACTACACCGGCCGGATTCTGGAGATGGATGGCGGCTTGCGTATCTAACCCCGACACAAAACCAGTGTGGGAGCGGGCTTGCTCGCTCCCACAGTTGATTGTGTTTCAGGCCATCAATCGTCGCTGATGGTAATGTTCGGCATTGCCGGTGTTACCGCTTCCTGCAAGACAATCCGCGCGCCGACGTGGCGGGCCAGTTCCTGATAGACCATGGCAATCTGGCTGTCCGGCTCGGCAATCACTGTCGGCTTGCCGCCATCGGCCTGCTCGCGGATCAGCATCGACAACGGCAGCGAAGCCAATAGCTCGACGCCGTATTGAGTCGCCAGCTTCTCACCACCGCCCTCACCGAACAGATGCTCGGCATGGCCGCAGTTCGAGCAGATGTGCACGGCCATGTTTTCCACCACGCCCAGCACCGGAATGTTGACCTTGCGGAACATTTCCACGCCTTTGCGCGCGTCGAGCAATGCCAGATCCTGTGGCGTGGTGACAATCACCGCACCGGCCACCGGGACTTTCTGCGCCAGGGTCAACTGAATGTCACCGGTGCCTGGCGGCATGTCGATCACCAGATAATCCAGATCGCCCCACGCCGTTTGCGTGACCAGTTGCAGCAGCGCGCCGGAAACCATCGGCCCGCGCCAGACCATCGGCGTGTTGTCGTCAGTCAGGAACGCCATCGACATGACTTCCACACCGTGAGCCTTGAGCGGCACGAACCACTTCTGATCCTTGACCTCTGGGCGGGTGCGCTCCGGGATGCCGAACATGATGCCTTGGCTGGGGCCATAGATGTCGGCGTCGAGAATCCCGACCTTGGCGCCTTCACGGGCCAGCGCCAGCGCGAGGTTGGCCGCGGTGGTCGACTTGCCCACGCCGCCCTTGCCCGACGCCACGGCGACCACGTTCTTGACGTTGGCCAGGCCCGGAATCTGTGCCTGGGCCTTGTGCGCGGCGATCACGCTGTTGACCTCGACCCTGGCGATGACCACACCGTCGATATTTTCGATGGCCAGTTGCAGCAATTGTGCCCAGCCACTCTTGAACAGACCGGCGGCATAGCCGATTTCCAACTGAACATTGACGCGATCACCGATGATTTCGATGTTCTTCACGCAACCGGCGCTGACCGGGTCCTGGTTCAGGTAAGGGTCGGTGTATTGGCTGAGGACGGCTTCCACCGCTGCGCGAGTGACGGCGCTCATGGGCAACTCCGATAACAAGACTGGGAAAAGATGGCGGGTATCCTACCCCTTCTGCCCTCCTGACGGCATGCCCTGCAACTATTTGCAGGGGTGAAATATCTTTCCCGGCGCTTTATAGTGGCCGACCTCCGTTTCATCAAGTAGCGAAGCCCCACATGTCCGAGCCACGCAAGATCCTCGTCACCAGCGCCCTGCCCTACGCCAATGGTTCGATCCACCTTGGCCACATGCTGGAATATATCCAGACCGATATGTGGGTGCGCTTCCAGAAGCATCGCGGCAACCAGTGCATCTATGTCTGCGCCGACGACGCCCACGGTTCGGCGATCATGCTGCGCGCAGAAAAGGAAGGCATCACTCCGGAACAACTGATCGCCAACGTGCAGGCTGAACACAGCGCCGACTTTGCCGAGTTCCTGGTCGATTTCGACAACTTCCACTCCACTCACGCCGAAGAAAACCGTGAGCTGTCGAGCCAGATCTATATCAAGCTGCGTGACGCCGGGCACATTGCCCAACGCTCGATCACCCAGTACTTCGACCCGGAAAAGAAAATGTTCCTGGCCGACCGCTTCATCAAGGGCACCTGCCCGAAATGCGGCACCGAAGACCAGTACGGCGACAACTGCGAAAAATGCGGCGCGACCTACGCCCCGACCGATCTGAAGGATCCGAAGTCGGCCATCTCCGGCGCCACCCCGGTACTCAAGGATTCCCAGCACTTCTTCTTCAAGCTGCCGGACTTCCAGGAAATGCTGCAGGCCTGGACCCGCAGCGGCACCCTGCAAGACGCGGTCGCCAACAAGATTGCCGAGTGGCTGGACGCTGGCCTGCAGCAGTGGGACATCTCCCGCGATGCGCCTTACTTCGGTTTCGAGATCCCGGGCGAGCCGGGCAAGTATTTCTACGTGTGGCTGGATGCGCCAATCGGCTACATGGCCAGCTTCAAGAACCTTTGCGAGCGCACACCTGCGCTTGATTTCGACGCGTTCTGGGGCAAGGATTCCACCGCCGAGCTGTACCATTTCATCGGCAAGGACATCGTCAACTTCCACGCGCTGTTCTGGCCAGCGATGCTCGAAGGTGCCGGTTTGCGTAAACCGACCGGGATCAACGTCCACGGCTACCTGACCGTCAACGGCCAGAAGATGTCCAAGTCCCGTGGCACCTTCATCAAGGCACGTACTTATCTGGATCACCTGTCGCCGGAATACCTGCGCTATTACTACGCGGCCAAGCTGGGCCGTGGCGTCGATGACCTCGACCTGAACCTCGAAGACTTCGTGCAGAAGGTCAACTCCGACCTGGTCGGCAAAGTGGTCAACATCGCCAGCCGTTGCGCCGGTTTTATCCACAAGGGCAACGCCGGCCTGCTGGTCGACAACAATGCCGCGCCAGAGCTGACCGAAGCGTTCCTGGCCGCTGCGCCAAGCATTGCCGACGCCTATGAAGCCCGCGACTTCGCCCGCGCCATGCGTGAAACCATGGCCCTGGCCGACCGCGCCAACGCGTGGATCGCCGACAAGGCACCGTGGTCGTTGAACAAGCAGGAAGGCAAACAGGCTGAAGTGCAGGCGATCTGCGCCACCGGCATCAACCTGTTCCGCCAGTTGGTGATCTTCCTCAAACCGGTACTGCCGCTGCTGGCCGCCGATGCCGAGGCGTTCCTCAACGTCGCCCCGCTGACCTGGAACGACCACACCACCCTGCTGGCCAACCATCAGCTCAATGAATTCAAACCGTTGATGACCCGCATCGACCCGGTAAAAGTACAAGCCATGAGCGATGCCTCGAAAGAAGACCTGACCGCCAGCCAGACCGACACCGGTGCAACCGCCCCGGCCGGCAACGGCGAACTGGCCAAGGATCCGCTGTCGCCGGAAATCGACTTCGACACCTTTGCCGCCGTCGACCTGCGGGTGGCGCTGATCGTCAAGGCTGAGCACGTGGAAGGTGCAGACAAACTGCTGCGCCTGACCCTGGACATCGGTGACGAGCAACGCAACGTGTTCTCCGGGATCAAGAGCGCCTACCCGGATCCGTCCCAGCTCGACGGTCGCCTGACCATGATGATCGCCAACCTCAAGCCACGGAAAATGAAGTTCGGCATCTCCGAAGGCATGGTGATGGCCGCCGGCCCTGGCGGTGAAGAAATCTACCTGCTGAGCCCGGACAGCGGCGCCAAGCCGGGTCAGCGCATCAAGTAAGACGGTGCGGTAAATTGATCCCACAGGCGTGCCCCGCATGCCTGTGGGATTTTTCATATCTGGCCCACCCATCGTGGCTGCCGGATAATGCCTAACCTTATGAGACATCCGCCCGTTTTGCTGGCAGAACCATGACCGAACTCCTGCTTACGCTTATCAGTGCTGCGTTGCTGAACAACTTCGTGTTGCACTGGCCGCTGGGCGTCGATCCGCTGTTGGCGGGCAGTCGACGTCAGGTGCATGCGTTGGGACTGGCGACCCTGTGCTTGATGCTGATCGTCGGCGTGGCGGGGTACGTCATCTGGCACTGGCTGCTGGTACCACTGCAACTTGAAGCCCTGCGCTTGTTCGTGTTTCTGCCGTTGAGCGTGTTGCTGATCGCACCGCTGCTGAAATGGCTGGCGTGCGGGCTGCCCGACTGGCCATTCGACGGTCTATGGCCGCTCTTGCTGGGCAATGCCGGCGTACTTGGACTGGCGCTGATCAATGCGCAGAATGATCAGGGGCTGTTGCATGCCGCCGCGCTGAGCCTCGGCGCTGGGCTGGGTTTCTGGCTGGTATTGAGCCTGTTCAGCGATTTGCGTGAGCGCACCGCTGGCAACGATATTCCCCTGCCCTTTCGCGGCTTGCCGATCGACCTGATCAGCGCCGGACTGATGGCAGTGATTTTTCTCGGATTCAGTGGACTGATCAAAACATGAGTCTGATTCAACGCATCGATGCCCTGCTGCCGCAGACCCAATGTGGCAAATGTGGCCACCCCGGATGCAAGCCCTACGCAGAAGGCATCGCCAATGGCGAGCCGATCAACAAGTGCCCGCCGGGGGGGGACGAAACCATCGCGGCGCTGGCCGGGTTATTGAAAATACCGGTGCTGGAACTGGACATCAGTCGAGGTTCGGCGCCGCCACAAGTGGCCTACATTCGCGAAGCCGAATGCATCGGCTGTACCAAGTGCATTCAAGCCTGTCCGATCGACGCCATCGTCGGCGCAGCGAAACTGATGCATACGGTCTTGATCGACGAGTGCACCGGTTGCGACCTGTGTGTGGCGCCGTGCCCGGTAGATTGCATTGAGATGCATCCGTTGCCGCCGACTACGTTGCCAGTGGTGGGAGGTCTGGCATTCAGTCTCGAGGAACAGCGCGAGCGCGCGGCCAAACGCGATCACGCGCGCCAGCGTTTCGAGCGACGCAATGCCCGCCTCGAACGCGAAGAACAGCACAAACAGGCCGAGCGTGAAGCGCGCGCCAAACGTTCAGCGCAGCCCCAAGTCTCCACGCTCGACCCGGTGCAGGCTGCGCTGGAACGTGTGCGGGCACAGAAAATGGCCACCACCGATGCCGCATTGAAGAAAGCCAAGATCGATGTCGCGATGAGTCGCGCGCAATTGCACAAGTCGCTGAAAGCCTTCGGTCATCCGCCGACGTTCGAGCAACAGGCGCAACTGATCGTGTTGCAGCAACAATTCGAAGCGGCCGAACAGGCGCTGGCATCACTCGAAAACAGCACTCCAACCGCCCCGCCAGCGCCTGCCCCGGCAAAAGACGCTGACCTTAAACGAGCGAAAATCCAGCTGGCCATGCGCCGCGCCGAACTGAAAAAAGCACAAACTGTGGAAGCTTCAACGGAGCAAATCGCGACGCTGGAACAGGCGCTGTGTGATGCCGAGCAAGCCCTGCATGCCGCTGAAGCCTCCAGTGATCAGCCAGCTCCTGACCTAGTGCGCATGGAAAAACGCCCGATCGACAGCCAGCTTCGGCAGTTGAAAACCGCATTGGCCTACGCTCGCGCCGACCTCAATAAACTGGAACGCCACGCCGACACCCCAACCGAAACACTCGACAAGGCCCGCGCTCGCCTGCAAGACGCCGAGCGCCAGGTGCAAGACCATGTCGCCCCTTGAGATGCCGGACGATCGCCTGCAACAGGCGATGAAACAGGTGCTGCTCGCGACGCTGCCTGGGTTGCTGGCGTTGTTCTGGTTCTACGGTTGGGGCGTGCTGATCAATCTGATCCTGGCGATAACCACTGCATTGGTCGTCGAAGCGGCGGCCACCCGCTTACGTCATCGCCCCATTCAGTCAACCCTTATCGATGGCAGCGCGGTGGTCAGCGCGACACTGCTAGCGGCCGCCCTGCCCCCTTACTGCCCGTGGTGGCTGACGGTCACGGCGATTGCTTCTGGCCTGCTGCTCGGCAAGCACTTGTACGGTGGCGTCGGAAAAAACCCGTTCAATCCGGCGATGCTCGGATTTGTCTTGGCCATCGTTTTGTTCCCACAGCCAATGACTCATTGGCCGGCCCACGGCATGGACCTGATCGCAGCCGTACAACAGGTGTTCAATCCAGGACAGCCGCCGGATGCATGGGCTCAGGCCACGGCACTGGACAGCTTGCGCATCAACAAAAACCTGACCATCGATGAACTGTTCGCCACCAATCCGGCGTTCGGTGGTGTCGGCGGGCGTGGTGTGGAATGGGTCAACCTGGCGTTTCTCGCCGGCGGACTGTTCCTGCTGCAACGCCGAGTGATTGGTTGGCAGGCGCCGCTCGGCATGCTCGCCAGCCTGTTTGCCGTCAGCCTGTTGTGCTGGAACGGCTCGGGTTCGAACTCCCACGGATCGCCGTTGTTTCATCTGCTGAGCGGCGCGACCATGCTCGGTGCGTTTTTCATCATTACCGAGCCGGTGTCCGGGGCTAAAAACCTGTTCGCCCGCCTGCTGTTTGGCGTCGGCGTCGGGCTGCTGACTTATCTGATTCGCACATGGGGCGGTTATCCCGACGGTGTGGCGTTTGCCGTATTGCTGATGAATCTGTGCGTACCGGCACTGGAACGCTTTGCTGCCGCCCGCCAGACACAGGTGAGCCCATGAACCGCACGACCAGCCTCATCACGCTGTTTTTGTTGGCCTTCATCGGTATCGGTGCGACGTATCTCGTGCAGCGTAGCAATGCGCCGCAGATCGCCGCCGAACAACGCCTGATCGATAACCGCAAATTACTGGATGTGATCCCGGCCGAGTCTTACGACAATCAACCGCTGGACCAACCTCTGGCCTTGACCGACATTGCCTTAAGCCACAGCACGCTGGCGGGCGGCTATCGGGCGACCAAAGGCGGGCAACCGGTTGCGGTGCTGCTGCGTAGCCTGACCGAGGGATATGCCGGTATCATCGAACTGCTGATCGCCATTGATGCCGACGGAAAATTGCTCGGTGTGAAAACCCTGAAGCAAACCGAAACCCCGGCGCTGGGAGGGGTTATTGGTGACTGGCCAAATGCCTGGCTGCAAGCGTTCACCGGCCAATCGAGCCATGAGCCGACGAACGCAGGCTGGGCGTTGAAAAGCGATCAGGGACAATTTGATCAGATGGCCGGGGCGACCATCACCTCCCGTGCAGCGATCAACGCGATCCATGATGCGTTGCGCTACTTCGATGAGCATCGGCCGGCGTTGCTGGGGAGTGGATCATGAAGCTGTCGAACACGCTGATGCTGGTGCTGCTGCTTGGCGCCACGCAAACGCTGGCCGCCGCGCTGGGCACGCTACTGATGTTTGTCACTGTCGTGGGGATTTATGGTGTGTGCATGCCGCTGATGCGCTCGCGACTGACCGGGGCAAGTGCGTTGCTGGCCAGTTTGCTGCTCGCCGCTTCGCTGACCAGTTGCGCCGATATTCTTGCGCAGCGCTGGTTGCTGCCATGGCATCAGGCGTTCGGTTTCTATACGGGCCTGATCGCCTTGCAGTGCGTGGTGCTGGAGCACAATGGCTTCTTCCAGCAACCGCCGGCCAAGCGCTTCAAGCTAGCGGGCCTGTTTGGCGGGCTCATGCTGGCGCTCGCCGCACTGCGTGAACTCATCGGTCACGGCAGTCTCGGTCGCGGGCTATCCGAACACTGGCAAGGTCTTGTTTTGCTCAGCGATGGCCTGCATCTGCCAACCACGGTTCCCGGCGCCTTCATCGTGCTGGGGCTACTGCTCGCGGCCCGTCAGGCGTGGACTCGCTCGAACTCTATATCCAAGGAATCGCATCGCCCATGAACGCCGCAAAACGTCATGAGATTTTTCGCAGACTGCATGAAGACAATCCCGAGCCGAAGACTGAACTGGCCTACTCCTCGCCCTTCGAACTGCTGATTGCCGTAATTCTCTCGGCGCAGTCCACCGACGTTGGCGTCAACAAGGCCACGGCAAAACTGTTCCCGGTGGCCAATACGCCAGCAGCGATCCATGCCTTGGGCGTCGAAGGATTGTCTGAATACATCAAGACGATCGGCCTCTACAACAGCAAGGCGAAAAACGTCATCGAAACCTGCCGTCTGCTAGTCGAACGCCACGACAGTGAAGTACCGCAGACGCGCGAAGCGCTGGAAGCCTTGCCCGGCGTTGGCCGCAAGACCGCCAACGTCGTACTCAATACCGCGTTTCGCCAGTTGACCATGGCGGTCGACACGCACATTTTCCGCGTCAGCAATCGCACAGGCATTGCACCGGGCAAGAATGTCGTCGAGGTTGAAAAGAAGCTGATGAAATTTGTGCCAAAGGAATTCCTGCTCGACTCCCACCATTGGCTGATTCTTCTTGGCCGCTATGTGTGTCTGGCGCGCAAGCCACGCTGTGGTAGCTGTCGGATCGAGGACTTGTGCGAGTACAAAGCCAAAACATCGGACGATTGAGCGGCTATTAGCTTTGTTGATTGGTCGATTGAAAAAATCTTTTTTACCCGTCGCTGCATTACCGATATAAGGAGCGCCAAAGGCAGTCTTAGCCGGAGTTAACCTTATGAGTAGCGACAAAGAACAACTGGACATAGAAGATGACGTTGACACCGCAGACGCTGATGCAGAGGAACCGGTCGTGGAAGTCGCCAAAACCAATCTGAGCAAGCGCCGCACGATCGACAACCTGCTGGAGGAGCGCCGACTGCAAAAGCAATTGGCCGATTACGATTTTGATCTCTGATACTTGAAAGCCTCCCGAACCGGAGGCTTTTCACTTTCTATAACTAGCTGAATTCGATCGGCCCATGACCCCGTCAGCTTACTGAGGTATTCAGACAAGCCCATTGCGTTGCGCCAACTCGATCAGATCAACCAGCGAGCGCGCATTGAGTTTCAGCAGCAAGCGAGTCTTGTAGGTGCTCACTGTCTTGTTGCTCAAAAACATGCCATCGGCGATTTCCTTGTTGGTCTTGCCTCGCGCCAACTGTTGTAAAACCATCATTTCCCGCCCGGAAAGGCGATCTACCATGTCGGCTTCGCTGGCATTGCCCAGACTGGTACGTACTGTATGCAACGCCTGATTGGGAAAATAACTGTAGCCGGACAAAACGGCCTTGATCGCGCTGAGCAACTCGGTCAGATCCTGCTGTTTACATACATAACCCGCCGCCCCCGATTGCATGCAACGCATTGAAAAATGCCCGGGCGCCTGGGAAGTCAGCACCAGAACTTTTATGGGCATCGCGACCGAAGTCAGGCGCGCAATAACTTCCAGTCCATCAAGTTTCGGTATTCCAATATCCAGAATAACAATATCGGGCATTTGTTCACGAGCAAGTTGTAATGCATCTACACCGTTGTCAGTTTCTGCAATGACTTCGTAGCCATGACGTTCCATCAGCATACGTACCGCAAGACGAATGACGGGGTGGTCATCCACGATCAGCACTTTATTCATGGGCAAGTCCAGTTTCGCTGTTCGAATTTTTAGAACACGCACAATAGCCCAGTCACTTGCCTGATGGCATGCCAGCGCTCTCACGCACTTGCATCGAGAGACATACCCTACGGGCATTAAGGATTAATCCTACAAAAATCCCACTCTTCTCTAAATATCCGACAAAGCACCTCGCTCACGCCCCTGAAACATTTCTGTTTTTTACCTGTAACAGCTTGCGACCGACTCCTGTGCAACGCGGTCTCACAGCCGGGCATCATGACATTCAAACTGCGGGACCTGTGTCGAATACCAGCGCCACAACACGAATTCACTCCCAATCAGAAATATCATGCAATGACGGCAATCTCCTACAACTTTAATATACAACCGACCGAATCATAAACACTTGAAACAAGATATTTATACTTAAGCAAACACTTTTGCTATAAATACAAACATCAACAGCACACTTAACCAATAAACAACAAAACACAGTCACCCACAACAAAACCACTCAAAAAAAAGAGCACTTAAATGTTAAAGATAAAAAACAAAATATCCAACCCGATGACGATTATCGCTATATTCGCCGCTATATCCGAGGCCTCCGCCGCCGTTTCTCTGCCGTTCCTTGATAGCGAAGATCGCGAAATCTACGTCTGGTTCCTGATAAGCTTTCCGTTCTACTTGTTATTTCTTTTCTTTATCACTTTAAACTTCAACTACCGCTCACTCTATTCACCCTCTGATTTCGGCAAGGACAAGAGCTTCTTAAAAGTCATCAACAATAATTGTCGCGATAACAAGCGAAACACATCACAGCAGGATCCAGCTCACGGGACTTTCGGAATATCAAGTTTCATCGTGCCCAGCGAACCCGGCGCAGCCCAAGGCAAGGAGTCGTGCAAAATCCACAATGCGCCCGACCCGCCACCAGACATCGGCTCAGCGCCGAACCTGACGGTTCAACACAATATTCACTTGCCTGTCTCCATCAGCCACCTGCACATCATCGATGCAAGGAATATTGATGCATCGAGAGAACTGAACACGATGCTGGAAAGGATCCGCCGTACCGACAAGAAAACTGCGCGGGCCATCGTATTTCTTTCCAATCATGTGTCGGATGTTTCCTTGACCAAGAGTGCGCTATCGCAGATCAGGCACGCGAAGAAAGGCTCGGGCACAACGCTTTGTATTGTTTACAACCTGTGCTCGCAAGCGGTAACGCTGCTGGGGCGGGTTTGACGGGTGAGGACTACCGCAGAAGCAGACAGACCAGGGACATTGCTCGACTAGCACCAAACAAAGAATTGATAAAAAAGGCGGCCTTGTCTCAAAGACAAGGCCGCCTTTTCATTGCGCATCAGTCTGAAAAATCTCAGAACAGTTTGCGGCCCTTGTTGGCAGCAATGCGCATGCGCAGCGCGTTGAGCTTGATGAAGCCCGCCGCATCGGCCTGATTGTAAGCGCCGCCATCTTCTTCGAATGTTGCGATGTTGGCGTCGAACAGCGAATCGTCGGACTTGCGGCCGGTCACGATCACGTTGCCCTTGTACAGCTTCAGGCGAACCACACCGTTCACGTTGACCTGGGAAGCGTCGATCATCTGTTGCAGCATCAGACGCTCAGGGCTCCACCAGTAGCCGGTGTAGATCAGGCTGGCGTATTTCGGCATCAGCTCGTCTTTGAGGTGAGCGACTTCGCGGTCCAGAGTGATCGACTCGATGGCGCGGTGAGCGCGCAGCATGATGGTGCCGCCCGGGGTTTCGTAGCAACCACGGGACTTCATGCCCACGTAACGGTTTTCGACGATGTCCAGACGGCCAATGCCGTGCTCGCCACCGATCTTGTTCAGTGTCGCCAGAACAGTGGCCGGGGTCATTTCGACGCCGTCCAGCGCAACGATGTCGCCGTTGCGGTAGGTCAGTTCCAGATACTGCGGGGTGTCAGGAGCGTTCTCCGGGGAGACGGTCCAACGCCACATGTCTTCTTCGTGCTCGGTCCAGGTATCTTCCAGCACGCCGCCTTCATAGGAGATGTGCAGCAGGTTGGCATCCATCGAGTACGGGGATTTTTTCTTGCCGTGGCGCTCGATCGGGATCGCGTGCTTCTCGGCGTAGTCCATCAGCTTCTCGCGGGACAGCAGATCCCACTCGCGCCACGGAGCAATCACTTTCACGCCTGGCTTGAGTGCGTAGGCACCCAGTTCGAAACGCACCTGGTCGTTGCCCTTGCCGGTCGCACCGTGAGAAATGGCGTCAGCGCCGGTTTCGTTGGCGATTTCGATCAAACGCTTGGCGATCAATGGACGTGCGATGGAAGTGCCCAGCAGGTACTCGCCCTCGTAAACGGTGTTGGCGCGAAACATCGGGAACACGAAATCACGCACGAACTCCTCGCGCAGATCATCAATGTAGATTTCTTTGACGCCCATGGCCTGAGCCTTGGCGCGGGCCGGCTCGACCTCTTCGCCTTGACCGAGATCTGCGGTGAAGGTCACCACTTCACAGTTATAAGTATCCTGCAGCCACTTGAGGATCACCGAAGTGTCCAGGCCGCCGGAATACGCCAGAACGACCTTGTTTACGTCCGCCATGCCATCACTCCACGGGGTTCTACGGAAAGCCGAGGAGTCTACCGCTCCAACGCGATAATTTACAGAGGCGCGACAGCTTAAGACGACAAAGCGACAGAATCTGTCGAGAGCGCGACGATGACCGGCAGGTCAGGAAGTCGCCGCGGTATTGGCGGGAGTGCTGGCCTGAGGCGCTGGAGCCGTGGTCGGGGTCACGCGCGTCAAATGCACATTCACCCGGCGGTTCTTCGCCCGATTGGCCGCATTGGTGTTCGGCACCAATGGATAACGTTCACCGTGGAAACGCACAGTGATCTGCGATTCCTGAATGCCGTTGGCCTTGAAGAAGTCGACCACAGCCAATGCACGGCGGCGCGACAACTCGCGGTTGGTCAGGCGATTACCGCTGTTGTCGGAGTGGCCGTCAAGCTCGATGTGATTGACCGTCGGATCGGCCTTCATGTAATCGAGCATGACCTGCAGTTTGGCCTTGGCGGCAGCATCAAGATCAATGCCCTCGCCAGGGAAGCCGACCTGCGACTGTTTGATCTGATCGAAATTCTGTGGCAGCAATTTCGCCACACAACTCTGGTATTCGTTGAACGCCTTGCTGAACTTGACCGGCAACAGGCGCACTTCCGAAACCCGGCCATCGCCCGAGGCACGGCGTACAACAGGGCTGCGCCCGTCCATCAGGCCGCTCATCAGTCCACCTGCCTGAGACTGCGAACTGCTGAACAGAATGTTGCCGCTGCCCAGCCTGACAGAGCCCAGATTGATGTCGCCGCGCCCCGGCTGCCATGGCGCGGCTGCCGCGAGCAACGTCGCCGAACCGCCGCCCAGCATGGCGTTATAGGCGTTCAAACGAAATATTGCCTGTTCACCGGCCCTGCGCACGAACTCTCCCGAACCGAAATCAGTGATCGGTTGCGTCAGACGGCATTCGAACTTATCGCCGGCGACCGTCCACTCAATGTTCTCCAGTCGAGTCTGGTAGGTCAGCGCCATCGCGGGAAGGCTGGCAAACACACTGAGCAAGGCTAAATAACGCTGGCGCACGGGAGGCTCCATTGGCTTCTGCAACAAAAAGACCGATAGACACATGTTTACGGCATACCTATGGGATATCGGAAGGTTCCTGCAAAACTTGATAGCGAGTGCCTGCAAGAGTCTTTTCGGGTAGCATTCCCCTCAGTTTGACCCGCCTGGAATCCCCTCATGTCCGACCGCCTGACCCTGCTGCGTCCCGACGACTGGCACATTCATCTTCGCGATGGTGCTGTGTTGACCAATACCGTTGCCGATGTTGCGCGCACCTTCGGTCGCGCCATCATCATGCCCAACCTGGTACCTCCGGTGCGCAACGCCGCTGAAGCCGACGGCTATCGCCAGCGGATTCTCGCTGCTCGCCCGGCCGGCAGTGGTTTCGAGCCGTTGATGGTGCTGTACCTCACCGACCGCACCCAGCCCGAAGAAATTCGTGAGGCCAAGGCCAGCGGTTTCGTGCACGCCGCCAAACTGTACCCGGCCGGCGCGACCACCAACTCCGATTCCGGAGTGACCAGCATCGACAAGATCTTCCCGGCGCTGGAGGCCATGGCCGAAGTCGGCATGCCGCTGCTGATCCACGGTGAAGTCACGCGCGGCGATGTCGACGTGTTCGACCGCGAAAAGATTTTCATCGATGAGCACATGCGCCGTGTCGTCGAGCGTTTCCCGACGCTCAAAGTGGTGTTCGAACACATCACGACTGGCGATGCGGTGCAGTTCGTCAACGAGGCTTCGGCCAACGTTGGCGCGACCATCACGGCGCATCACCTGCTCTACAACCGCAACCACATGCTGGTTGGCGGGATTCGCCCGCACTTCTATTGCCTGCCGATCCTCAAGCGCAATACCCATCAGGAAGCCCTGCTCGACGCCGCCACCAGCGGCAGTGCGAAGTTCTTCCTCGGCACCGACTCGGCACCGCACGCCCAGCACGCCAAGGAAGCCGCCTGCGGCTGCGCCGGCTGCTACACCGCGTACGCCGCCATCGAGTTGTACGCCGAAGCCTTCGAACAGCGTAATGCGCTGGACAAGCTAGAAGCGTTCGCCAGCCTCAACGGGCCACGCTTCTACGGCCTGCCGGCCAATACCGACCGCATCACTTTGGTTCGCGAAGAATGGACCGCCCCGACCAGCCTGCCGTTTGGCGAGTTGACCGTTATCCCGCTGCGCGCCGGTGAAAAGCTGCGCTGGCGCCTGCTGGAGGAACACGCGTGAGTGAAGACCATTTCGACGACGAACTGGAAGGTCAAGGTGGCGGCGGCGGTTCCCGTCATCCAATGGCAGCGCGTTTTCGCGGTTACCTGCCGGTTGTCGTCGACGTAGAAACCGGTGGCTTCAACTCGGCCACCGATGCATTGCTGGAGATTGCCGCGACCACCATCGCCATGGATGAAAAGGGTTTCGTTTACCCGGATCACACCTACTTCTTCCGCGTTGAGCCTTTTGAAGGCGCCAACATCGAAGCGGCGGCACTGGAGTTCACCGGGATCAAGCTTGATCACCCGTTGCGCATGGCCGTCAGCGAAGAAACGGCGCTGACCGATATCTTCCGTGGCATCCGCAAGGCGTTGAAAGCCAACGGCTGCAAACGGGCGATTCTGGTCGGCCATAACAGCAGCTTCGACCTCGGCTTCCTCAATGCCGCTGTTGCGCGACTGGATATGAAGCGCAATCCGTTCCACCCATTCTCCAGCTTCGACACCGCCACGCTGGCCGGTCTGGCCTACGGTCAAACCGTACTGGCGAAAGCCTGTCAGGCAGCCGATATCGATTTCGACGGCCGTGAGGCGCACTCCGCGCGTTACGACACCGAGAAAACCGCTGAGCTGTTCTGCGGCATCGTCAATCGCTGGAAACAGATGGGCGGCTGGGAAGACTTCGACGACTGATGGTTTTCGAATAAATCCCGCGCATGAAAAAACCGGCTACGTGAGCCGGTTTTTTTGTACCTTGACGTTGCGCCTTACAGGGCAGCAGCGTTCTCGGTCAGGTAAGCCGCAACACCTTCTGGCGAAGCGTTCATGCCTTTGTCGCCTTTCTTCCAGTTGGCAGGGCAGACTTCGCCGTGCTCTTCGTGGAATTGCAGAGCGTCGACCAGACGGATCAGCTCTTCCATGTTACGGCCCAGCGGCAGGTCGTTGATGATCTGCGAGCGGACAACGCCTTTGTCGTCGATCAGGAAGGCACCACGGAACGCCACGCCGCCTTCGGATTCAACATCGTAAGCCTTGGCGATGTC
The DNA here is from genome assembly GCF_963970495.1 of Pseudomonas sp. EA_65y_Pfl2_P78. Classification (NCBI taxonomy): domain Bacteria; kingdom Pseudomonadati; phylum Pseudomonadota; class Gammaproteobacteria; order Pseudomonadales; family Pseudomonadaceae; genus Pseudomonas; species Pseudomonas sp. EA_65y_Pfl2_P78. Next base: position 32,533 of record NZ_CAXAON010000029.1, read on the forward strand.
GTGCTTCATGTCGGCAGCCATGGTGTATTTCACCTGGCCGATGCCGCCATTGTTGACCGGGGTGTTGCGCCAGGCGTTGTGGGTGAAGTGCGAGTCGATCGAAACCGCGATCACTTCAACGTTGCGTGCCTTGAAGTCGGCCATGCGGTTGTCCAGAGCGATCAGCTCGGACGGGCAGACGAAGGTGAAGTCCAGTGGGTAGAAGAACACCAGGCCGTATTTGCCTTTGATGGCCGAGGACAGGGTGAAGCTGTCAACGATCTCGCCATTGCCGAGTACGGCCGGTACGGTGAAGTCAGGGGCTTGTTTGCCTACGAGTACGCTCATTGATATCTCCTGGTGTAAAAACTTGAAGTTCAGGGTCCGGGCCAGCCTGCCACCCTCAGGCGACAGCCCTGTGACACGAACCCCCTTCGCAAGGGCCGACCATCATACACTGCGTTTTTGGCCTGTCCTTAAAGGTTTTTTGGGGCAGGCGAATAAGGACGCTGCATTTACAGGGCCAGGCAAATAGCCACTTGTCACCGTTCGTCAGTCACTGGCCATTCTGGCCAATAGCTTTGCGAAAGCACTTTGACAATCATTCTCGTTAACATTAAGATCCATCGCAATTGAGTCACAACCAGCGACGGTTCTCACTTATGTATGTTTGTCTCTGCACTGGCGTCACCGACGGACAGATCCGCGAAGCGATCTATGAAGGTTGCTGCAGCTACAAAGAAGTTCGCCAGGCCACCGGCGTCGCCAGCCAATGTGGCAAATGTGCTTGCCTGGCCAAGGAAGTGGTTCGCGAAACCCTGACCAAGCTGCAAACCGCCCAGGCCGCGATCCCCTACCCGGTAGAATTTACTGCCGCGTAAATACCCTCATTTCAAAGAACCGGACTTGATGTCCGGTTTTTTTATGCCTGAAAATCAATTGGTTAGGCTCCAGACGCGGAACACAAACATTCTTATTCAGATTTATTTTCATTTATTATTCAATAACTTAGGTTTGACACTTATAAAAGTGCAGCCCAAACTCCGCCCTATATACAGCTAATACAGGGCAGGACTCCCATCATGAAAGGCGACATTACAGTCATCCAGCATCTCAACAAGATCCTTGCCAATGAACTGGTCGCGATCAATCAGTACTTCCTGCATGCCCGCATGTATGAAGATTGGGGCCTGAACAAGCTGGGCAAGCACGAGTACCACGAGTCCATCGACGAGATGAAACACGCGGACAAGCTGATCAAGCGCATTCTGTTCCTCGAAGGGCTGCCGAACGTGCAGGATCTGGGAAAACTGCACATCGGCGAGCATACCCAGGAAATGCTGGAATGCGACCTGCGTATCGAGAAGACCGGCCATGCTGACCTTAAAGCCGCGATTGCGCATTGCGAATCCGTTGGCGATTTCGGCAGCCGTGAACTGCTCGAAGACATTCTCGAATCCGAAGAAGAACATATCGACTGGCTGGAAACCCAACTGGGCCTGATCGATAAAGTCGGTCTTGAGAACTATCTGCAATCGCAGATGGGCGAAGAGTAAGTTAGCGCCCGCTAAACGCGAGACACTGAAAAGCCCCGCCCTCTTTTGAGGCGCGGGGCTTTTTATTGCTCGGGTTTCAGCATTGGCCGAAACCCGAAAAAGCCGATCAGGCTTCGGACTTGTTCGCAGCAGCGGCTTCGACAGCCGCTTTGATGGTGCTTTGCAGCGAACCGTCTGCAGCCATCTCGGTCATGATGTCGCTACCGCCGACCAGCTCACCGCCCACCCACAATTGCGGGAAAGTCGGCCAGTTGGCGTACTTTGGCAGGTTGGCGCGGATTTCCGGGTTCTGCAGGATGTCCACGTACGCAAACTTTTCGCCACACGCCATCACAGCCTGCGCAGCTTTCGCGGAGAAGCCACACTGTGGGGCATTCGGCGAACCTTTCATGTAAAGCAGAATGGTGTTGTTGGCAATCTGCTCTTTAATCGTTTCGATGATATCCATGGAGCACCTCGGCTGAACTTTCCGACTCATGGGTCGGCACGGTGGCGCATTGTAACGGAATCCCGAGCGCCATGCTCGGTCTCCCCGACAGACATGCTCAGGCTGCCACCACCGTCACCGGAACGCCATTGAGCGCGGCATTACCCGACAGCTCGTCAAGCTGACACTCATCGGTCAGGTCGTTGGCACTGGAACCCGGCTGACTGCTGGCAATCGCCATCTGTACACCGGGACGCGCATGCCCCCAGCCGTGAGGCAAGCTCACCACGCCTTTCATCATGTCCAGACTGCCGAGCACTTGGACTTCGATCTGCCCGACCCGTGAACTGACGCGCACTAACTGGCCATCTTCAAGCCCACGACTGGCGAGGTCATCCGGGTGCATCAGCAATTGATGCCTTGGCTTGCCTTTCACCAGACGATGATAGTTATGCATCCAGGAATTGTTACTGCGCACATGGCGGCGGCCGATCATCAGCAACTCATCGGCGGCGGGCGCCTGCAATGTCGCGAACCGTGCGAGGTCGGCGAGTATCTCCGGCGGCGCGGCCTGCACGCGTTGATTCGGCGTTTTCAGGCGTGCCGTGAGATTGGGTTTCAGCGCGCCAAGGTCAATGCCGTGCGGATGATCGAACAGCGTTGCCAGCGACAGTTTCTGCTCGCCGGCGTCACCGTAGATCCCCATGCGCAGGCCCAAGTCGATCATCTTCGCCGGCGGCATTGTTGGCTTCAGTTCCTTGCCGGTTTTTTCGGCAAACGCTTTGGCCAGGCCGACGAAAATCTCCCAGTCATGCAAGGCGCCCTCGGGTTTGGCGAGAATTGCGCGATTGAAACGGGTGACATTGCGCACCGCGAACAGATTGAACGTGGTGTCGTAGTGATCGTTCTCCAGCGCCGAAGTCGACGGCAGGATCAGGTCGGCATAACGCGTGGTTTCGTTGATGTACAGGTCGATGCTGACCATGAACTCCAGACCGTCCAGCGCCTGCTCCAGTTGCCGCCCGTTAGGCGTCGACAGCACCGGGTTACCGGCGACGGTAATCAGTGCGCGCACCTGCCCCTCGCCGTCGGTGAGCATTTCTTCGGCCAGCGCCGACACCGGCAACTCGCCGCCGTACTCGGGACGGCCCGACACACGGCTTTGCCATTTATTGAAATGCCCGCCCGAGGTCGATGCCACCAGATCCACCGCAGGCTCCGTGCACAGCGCCCCGCCGACGCGATCAAGGTTGCCGGTCACCAGATTGATCAACTGCACCACCCAGTGGCACAAGGTGCCGAAGGCTTGCGTTGAAACGCCCATCCGCCCGTAGCAAACCGCGCTGGGCGCGGCGGCAAAATCGCGGGCCAACTGGCGGATCTGTTCGGCGGGCACGGCGCACAACGGGCTCATGGCTTCTGCGGTGAACGTCGCCACGGCGGCGCGCACCTCGTCCAGGCCGTCGACCGGCAAGTGACTGTCGCGGGTCAAGCCTTCGCCAAACAATGTGTTGAGGACACCAAACAGCAAGGCCGCATCGCCCCCGGGCCGCACAAATAGATGTTGATCAGCGATTGCCGCCGTCTCGCTGCGCCGTGGATCGACCACCACCACTTTGCCGCCCCGGCCCTGAATGGCTTTGAGGCGCTTTTCGACGTCAGGCACGGTCATGATGCTGCCGTTGGACGCCAGCGGATTACCGCCCAGAATCAGCATGAAATCGGTGTGATCAATATCAGGAATCGGCAACAGCAAACCGTGGCCGTACATCAGATAACTGCTCAGATGATGGGGCAACTGATCGACCGAGGTCGCCGAGAAGCGATTGCGCGTCTTCAGCAAACCGAGGAAGTAGTTGCTGTGGGTCATCAACCCGTAGTTGTGCACGCTAGGGTTGCCCTGATAGACCGCCACCGCGTTCTGCCCATGGCGCTCCTGAATCGCCGCCAGACGCTCGGCCACCAGCGCAAACGCCTCATCCCACTCGATCGGCAGCCATTCACTGCCAACCCGGCGCATTGGCTGGCGCAGGCGATCGGGGTCATTCTGAATATCCTGCAACGCCACGGCCTTGGGGCAGATGTGCCCACGGCTGAACGTGTCGAGGGCATCGCCCTTGATCGAGGTGATCGCAACATTGCCATCGGTTTCGGTGGTCTCGAGGGTCAGGCCACAGATGGCTTCACACAGGTGGCAGGCACGGTGATGGAGAGTCTTGGTCATGGCCAGTCTCTGTCTTGTTCTGGGGCGGGCACTACGCCTGCGGGAACAAAACTATGGCCCGGGCGCCGGCCGGGCGCCAGCGACGTTCGTCTTGTGAATCGACGGTTATCAGGCGAGCCGATAGCCCATTGCGTCAGTTCTGCGGCAAGTGCGGTGGCGCCTGCAACTGAATTTCCTGGATGGTTTCGATCTGTTCATGGGCGATATGCACGCCGGTGAGTTCACCGATAAGACGCCAATGCTCGTCGAGCCCGGCGCTGATGGTTGCCATCCGGTCGATCATGTGCCGACCGGCAGTCTTGACCACTTCGTCCTCGCTGCGCAGCAGCTCGAAGGACATCGAGGTGACCGAGGCGGTGAGATGGGTCAGTGAGCGAGCCGTGTGGCCCAGCAATTCCATTAACAGTTGTTCTTTCGATTCCATGCGGAGGCTTCCTGCGTCGCTCGAAATGTATTTATAACCCAGCACTTTGCTTTAGCAAATGTTTCAGCCCGAGCACCCGACCAAGCGATTCGTGCCGCTGTGGTCGTAAACCGACCAAAGCAGCGCCATCTGCGCCACGGCGGATTGCCAAGCCCCTTGAGGCCAGTGTACAAAGAGGCTTGCTGCTGTCCTGAACCCGGCTTCAAATGCGCGACTGCAACTCCAAGTCCGCCCTCCGAATTCCGCAAAAAACCGTAGCCTATTGGAAAAACGCGACATTTAGTGTCAATATCGCGCCTTCCCCCATTTTCGTCGCCCCGTGCGGCTTACGCCGCAGGTCTCGCCCGTTGTTCCGTTAAACAAGGCTTTGAGCATCTGCGGTGTGTAGCAAAAGGTAGTCAATGATGAGCGCAAGGCACTTTCTCTCCCTGATGGATTGCACGCCCGAAGAGCTGGTCAGCGTGATCCGTCGAGGCGTTGAGCTCAAGGACCTGCGTAACCGCGGCGTACTGTTCGAGCCTCTGAAAAACCGTGTGCTGGGGATGATCTTCGAGAAATCCTCGACGCGCACCCGGATCTCCTTCGAAGCCGGCATGATCCAGCTCGGCGGCCAGGCGATTTTCCTTTCGCCACGCGACACCCAACTGGGCCGTGGCGAGCCGATCGGCGATTGCGCCATCGTCATGTCGAGCATGCTTGATGCGGTGATGATCCGTACTTTTGCCCACAGCACCCTGACCGAATTCGCAGCCAACTCCCGCGTGCCCGTGATCAACGGCCTGTCCGATGACCTGCACCCGTGCCAGTTGCTGGCCGACATGCAGACGTTCCTCGAACATCGCGGCTCGATCCAGGGCAAAACGGTTGCCTGGATCGGCGACGGCAACAATATGTGCAACAGCTATATAGAGGCCGCGATCCAGTTCGACTTCCAATTGCGCGTCGCCTGCCCGGAAGGCTACGAGCCAAACCCGGAGTTCGTCGCCAAGGCCGGCGACCGCGTGACCATCGTCCGCGACCCACAGGACGCCGTGCGCGGCGCGCACCTGGTGAGCACCGACGTCTGGACGTCCATGGGCCAGGAAGAAGAGACCGCCAAGCGTCTCAAGCTGTTCACCCCGTTCCAGGTCAATCGGGCCCTGCTCGATCTGGCCGCCGAGGACGTGCTGTTCATGCACTGCCTGCCCGCGCACCGTGGCGAAGAAATCAGTCTCGACCTGCTTGATGACCCGCGCTCGGTCGCTTGGGATCAGGCAGAAAACCGTCTCCACGCACAGAAGGCCCTGCTCGAGTTCCTCGTCGAACCGGCATATCACCACGCATGAGCCATGAATTACTGCTGAACCTGCGCAACCTCGCTTGCGGCTATCAAGATCAACGTGTGGTGCAGAACCTCAATCTGCACCTCAACGCCGGCGATATCGGCTGCCTGCTCGGCTCATCCGGGTGCGGCAAGACCACCACCCTGCGCGCCATCGCCGGTTTCGAACCGGTGCACGAAGGTGAAATCACCCTCGGTGGCGAGACCCTTTCCAGCCCTGGTTTCACCCTCGCACCGGAGAAACGCCGGATCGGCATGGTGTTTCAGGACTACGCGCTGTTCCCGCACCTGAGCGTCGCGGACAACATCGCCTTCGGCATTCGCAAGCATCCGCACAAGGAGCGCGTGACCGAGGAGTTGCTGGAACTGGTCAACCTGAAGGACCTTGGCAAACGCTTCCCGCACGAATTGTCCGGTGGCCAGCAACAGCGTGTCGCCCTCGCCCGCGCCCTGGCGCCAGAGCCGCAACTGCTGCTGCTCGACGAGCCCTTTTCGAACCTCGATGGCGAACTGCGCCGCAAACTCAGCCATGAAGTACGCGACATCCTCAAGGCTCGTGGTACCAGCGCGATACTGGTGACCCACGATCAGGAAGAAGCCTTTGCCGTGAGTGATCACGTCGGCGTTTTCAAAGAGGGGCGACTGGAGCAATGGGACACCCCGTACAACCTGTATCACGAACCGGCGACGCCTTTTGTGGCCAGTTTCATCGGTCAGGGCTACTTCATTCGCGGCCAGCTCGGCAGCCCGGAATCGGTGCAGACCGAACTGGGTGAACTGCGCGGTAATCGCGCCTATACCTGGCCGGTGGGTGGTGCGGTGGATGTGCTGTTGCGTCCGGACGACATCGTTTATGCGCCGGACAGTGCTTTGAAGGCGAGGATTGTCGGCAAGACGTTCCTGGGGGCTTCGACGCTTTATCGCCTGCAACTGCCGACCGGTGCGCAACTGGAGTCGATCTTCCCCAGTCATGCCGATCACCACGTCGGTGCTGAGGTGGGGATTCGTGTTGCAGCCGAACATCTGGTGTTGTTCCAGGCATCCGGTAGCACGGCAGCGCAGATTCCGGCAGTGGAAAACGGCGTGCGCCGCTACAGCAGCGCGCTCTGATTCAACACGATAGAAAATGTGGGAGAGGGCTTGCTCGCGAAAGCGTCGTGTCATTCAGCACGAGTGTTTGCTGATACACCGCCTTCGCGAGCAAGCCCGCTCCCACATTGGTTTTTGTCTTAACCCAGGCGCAGTGTGCCGCTCGCCACCAGCGTCGCATGACCGCCAATCTTCACCCGCTCACCTTCCAGCCGACAGAACAACTCCCCGCCCCGCGCCGAACGCTGGCATGCGGTCAGGCTCGATTTGCCCAATTTCTTTGACCAGTATGGAATCAAGCTGCAATGGGTCGAACCAGTCACCGGGTCTTCATCGATACCAATCGCTGGCGCAAAGTAGCGCGAGACGAAATCGTGTTGATTGCCGCGAGCGGTGACGATCGCACCCAACCACGGCAGCTTGGCCAGCGCGACCCTGTCCGGCTTGCAATCCAGAACGGCCTGCTCCGACTCCAGCACCACAAACAGCTCACTGGAACCGAGCACATCCAGCGCCTCGACTCCCAACGCCCGCTCGACATCCTGCGTCACACCAATCTCGCAAGGCTCGATCGACGGGAAGTCCAGCCACAATCGCCGCCCCTCACGACTGACACTCAGCGGCCCGGACTGACAGACAAAATCCAGGCGTTCGGCGGTTTCCTTGTAAATTTCGAATAGCACATAGGCACTGGCCAACGTGGCGTGACCGCATAACGGCACTTCGGTGGTCGGGGTGAACCAGCGGATATGCCAAGCCTGACCTTCGCGTACCAGAAACGCAGTTTCCGCCAGATTGTGTTCGGCGGCGATTTTCTGCATCAACTCGTCCGCCAGCCAGGCGTCGAGCCGATAAACCATCGCTGGATTGCCACTGAACGGCCGATCACTGAACGCGTCGACCTGATGAAACTCGAGCTGCATAACCTTCTCCCTCAGTCCGTTGATCGAGCATGCAACTGACACCTGATCCGCGCCAGTGACAGAACCGGCCAATTTTCTTCATACAGTGCAAATGGTCATGCGCGGCCGATGTCGGCAAATGTGGCCTGGGTATGTTCGGCCAACGCGGCAGGCGCCAACTCGACCTCAAGCCCGCGTCGGCCGGCACTGACGTAAAGGGTCGCAAACCCCTGAGCCGAGCGGTCAATAAAAGTGCGCAAGCGTTTCTTCTGCCCCAGAGGGCTGATGCCACCCAACAGATACCCCGTAGAACGCTGTGCCGCCACCGGGTCGGCCATTTCGACTTTTTTGACACCGGCGGCGTGTGCCAGACCTTTTAGATCGAGACTTCCGACGACCGGCACCACGGCGACCAGCAATTCACCCTTTTCAGTGGCGGCCAGCAGCGTCTTGAACACCTGCGCAGGCTCAAGCCCCAGTTTTTCTGCGGCCTCCAGCCCGTAAGACGCGGCTTTGGGGTCATGTTCGTAACTGTGCACGCGATGTTCGGCACGAACTTTTTTCAACAAGTCCAACGCAGGGGTCATGACAGCTCCAGGCTCGGCAGTGACAGAAAAATCCTGCGCAGAATTCTAGGCCATCGCCGGCGAAAAGGCTCTAGCACAAGTCACGTTTCCCATGGCCTGCAGGCGAACAACCGAAAAAACTTCCATCCTCCAAATAGGATCATTCACCGCACTGATAGTTTTATTGTGACCAATGGTTCACTTTCGACCTTTGACAGGTTTGTTTCTTGTCTATATTTTTTCGAATCTGAATAATGTAAGAATTATGATCACGGCAGCACCCAGCAGCAGACCGAGAACAGGATGGGGATCCCGCCTCGGTGAAAATCGCGCCTTGCCCTGTCGGCAGTGCGCCAGACAACAACAAAAATCGAGGTTTTCAATGACAACTGCTTTACAGCAACCATCGCTTTCAGGCCAATGCATGGCCGAGTTCCTGGGCACTGCACTCCTGATCTTTTTCGGTACTGGTTGTGTCGCCGCGCTCAAAGTCGCGGGCGCCAGCTTCGGACTGTGGGAAATCAGCATCATCTGGGGCGTCGGCGTGAGCATGGCGATCTACCTCACCGCCGGCGTTTCCGGTGCGCACCTGAATCCGGCGGTGAGCATCGCGCTGACCATCTTCGCTGACTTCGAAAAGCGCAAACTGCCGTTCTACATCCTTTCGCAGATTGCCGGCGCCTTCTGCGGCGCGCTGTTGGTTTACACGCTGTACAGCAATCTCTTCTTCGATTTCGAACAAACTCATCAAATGGTGCGCGGCTCGGCGGCCAGCCTTGAGTTGGCGTCGGTGTTCTCCACCTTCCCGAACCCGGTGCTGTCGACCGCCCAGGCATTTCTGGTCGAGATGATCATCACCGCCATCCTGATGGGCGTGATCATGGCCCTGACCGACGACAACAACGGCCTGCCAAGAGGCCCGATGGCGCCGCTGCTGATCGGTTTGCTGATTGCGGTGATTGGCAGCTCGATGGGCCCGCTGACTGGCTTCGCGATGAACCCGGCCCGTGACTTCGGTCCGAAGCTGATGACTTTCTTCGCCGGCTGGGGTGAAATTTCCTTCACTGGCGGCCGCGACATTCCGTACTTCCTGATTCCGATTTTTGCACCGATTGTCGGTGCCTGCCTCGGCGCTGCCGGGTATCGCGGGCTCATCGCCCGTCACCTGACCGGCGCCACACCTGCTACAAAGGATGCAGAACCGGCCATTGAAGGCAAACCAAGAACTTCTTGAAACAGTCGGCGCAAGCTCCTGCCCAATAGAGCCTGCGCCAAGGCCCACTCTCCCTTTTTTCGTCCAAGGCAATCGACATGACCGACATTGAGAATAAGAACTACATCATTGCCCTCGATCAGGGTACGACCAGCTCGCGCGCGATCATTTTTGACCGCGACGCGAACGTGGTCTGCACCGCGCAGCGCGAATTCGCCCAGCATTACCCACAAGCCGGTTGGGTTGAACACGACCCGATGGAAATCTTCGCCACTCAAAGCGCGGTGATGGTTGAGGCGCTGGCTCAGGCCGGTTTGCATCATGATCAGGTGGCCGCCATCGGCATCACCAACCAGCGTGAAACCACCGTGGTCTGGGACAAGACCACCGGCCGGCCGGTGTACAACGCGATCGTCTGGCAGTGCCGCCGCAGCACCGAGATCTGTCAGCAGCTCAAGCGTGACGGCCACGAAGACTACATCCGCGACACCACGGGCCTGGTCACCGACCCGTACTTCTCCGGCACCAAACTGAAGTGGATCCTCGACAACGTTGAAGGCAGCCGCGAACGTGCGCGCAACGGCGAACTGCTGTTCGGCACCATCGATAGCTGGCTGATCTGGAAATTCACTGGCGGCAAGGTGCACGTCACCGACTACACCAACGCCTCGCGCACCATGCTCTTCAACATCCATTCGCTTGAATGGGATTCGAAGATGCTGGAGATCCTCGACATCCCGCGCGAAATGCTGCCCCAAGTCAAAGCCTCCTCGGAAATCTACGGTCGCACCAAGAGCGGCATCGCCATCGGCGGTATCGCCGGCGACCAGCAAGCGGCACTGTTCGGCCAGATGTGCGTCGAGCCGGGCCAGGCGAAAAACACCTACGGCACCGGTTGCTTCCTGCTGATGAACACCGGCGACAAAGCGGTGAAATCCAAGCACGGCATGCTCACCACCATCGCTTGCGGCCCGCGCGGCGAAGTGGCTTACGCACTGGAAGGCGCGGTATTCAACGGCGGTTCCACCGTGCAGTGGCTGCGTGATGAACTGAAGATCATCAACGACGCCCACGACACCGAATACTTCGCCAATAAAGTCAAAGACAGCAACGGCGTGTATCTGGTGCCAGCCTTCACTGGCCTGGGCGCACCGTACTGGGACCCGTATGCCCGTGGCGCCCTGTTCGGTCTGACCCGTGGCGTGCGCGTGGATCACATCATCCGTGCCGCGCTGGAATCGATTGCCTACCAGACCCGAGACGTGCTCGACGCCATGCAGCAGGACTCCGGCGAACGCCTCAAGGCCCTGCGTGTGGACGGCGGCGCAGTTGCCAATAACTTCCTCATGCAGTTCCAGGCCGACATCCTCGGCACGCAGGTCGAGCGCCCGCAAATGCGCGAAACCACTGCCCTGGGCGCTGCCTATCTGGCGGGTCTGGCGTGCGGTTTCTGGGGCAGCCTGGACGAACTGCGCGGCAAAGCGGTCATCGAACGCGAGTTCGAACCGAGCCTGGACGAAGTGGCAAAAGAGAAACTCTATAAAGGCTGGAAAAAAGCCGTCAGCCGTACCCGTGACTGGGAACGCGAAGACGCTGAATAAGACAGTCTCGGGATCCTTATAGGGTTCTAACTGGTAGGGAGCGGATTCCTGCGGCATCATGGGCAAATTTTGCACGGCAGCCCAAAGGAAGCCCCATGAATCTGCCTCCCCGTCAGCAGCAAATCCTCGAACTGGTCCGCGAACGCGGCTATGTGAGCATCGAGGAAATGGCCACGCTGTTCGTTGTTACCCCGCAAACCATTCGCCGCGACATCAATCAGCTCGCGGAAGCCAATCTGCTGCGTCGCTACCATGGCGGCGCCGCCTATGACTCCAGCGTCGAAAACACGGCTTATGCGATGCGCGCCGATCAGATGCGCGATGAAAAACAACGCATCGGTGAAGCCATCGCCGCCCAGATCCCCGATCACGCCTCGCTGTTCATCAACATCGGCACCACCACCGAATCGATTGCCCGCGCCCTGCTCAATCACAACCACCTGAAAATCATCACCAACAACTTGCATGTGGCGTCGATGCTCAGTGCCAAGGATGACTTTGATGTGTTGCTGACGGGCGGCAATGTGCGCCGTGACGGCGGGGTTGTCGGTCAGGCGAGCGTGGATTTCATCAATCAGTTCAAGGTCGATTTCGCCCTGGTCGGTATCAGCGGTATCGACGAGGACGGCAGCCTGCTCGACTTCGATTATCAGGAAGTACGGGTTTCCCAAGCGATCATCGCCAATGCGCGGCAGGTGATCCTGGCGGCGGACTCCAGCAAATTCGGGCGCAATGCGATGATTCGGCTCGGCCCGATCAGCCTGATTGATTGCCTGGTGACGGATCAGCAGCCAGTGCCAGCGTTGGCGCAGTTGCTGAGTCAGCACAAGATTCGCCTGGAAGTCGTTTAACCCCTCAAATATTCATCGGCTGTACCGACGCCTTCGCGAGCCAGCCCGCTCCCACCTATGGAATGCGCTCCCCTTGTGGGAGCGGGCTGGCTCGCGAAGAGTCCCTCACAAACAGCACATCTGCCGCGCTCTTGCGCACATTTGATGTTCGAATATCTTCTTTTAACCGCCCTTCGATGAGTTTTTTCAATCGAAGTCGACTGGCTGTGCGCGTCTTTATGAGCTACCATTTTCGAAAATGAACATTAATGTTCGATTTCCAATACAGAAAATCAAAAGAGCCCGAGGCCAGCCGATGTCAACATCTACCTTGCGTACGCCCCCTATCTCTGAGATCTACGACCTCGCCGTCATCGGTGGCGGGATCAATGGGGTCGGGATCGCAGCGGATGCCGCCGGTCGCGGTCTCTCTGTTTTCCTTTGCGAAAAGGATGACTTGGCCAGCCATACCTCGTCGGCCAGTAGCAAGCTGATCCACGGTGGTCTGCGCTACCTCGAACATTACGAATTCCGTCTGGTGCGCGAAGCACTGGCCGAGCGCGAAGTCCTGCTGGCCAAGGCGCCGCACATCGTCAAGCCGATGCGTTTCGTGCTGCCGCACCGCCCGCACCTGCGTCCGGCGTGGATGATCCGCGCCGGTCTGTTCCTGTATGACAACCTGGGCAAGCGCGAAAAGTTGCCAGGTTCTAAAAGCCTGAAGTTCGGCGCCGACAGCGCACTGAAAAGCGAAATCAAAAAAGGCTTTGAATACTCCGACTGCTGGGTCGATGACGCTCGCCTGGTTGTTCTGAACGCCATGGCCGCCCGGGAAAAAGGCGCCCACGTCCACACCCAGACCCGTTGCGTCAGCGCCCGTCGCGCCAAAGGCTTGTGGCATCTGAACCTGGAGCGCGCCGACGGGAGCCTGTTTTCGATCACCGCCAAAGCGCTGGTAAACGCTGCCGGCCCGTGGGTCGCCAAGTTCATTCGTGATGACTTGAAGATGGAGTCGCCGTACGGCATCCGTCTGATTCAGGGCAGCCACATCATCGTGCCGAAACTGTACGAAGGCGAACATGCGCACATCTTGCAAAACGAAGATCAGCGCATCGTTTTCACCATTCCGTACCTGAACCATTTCACGCTGATTGGCACCACCGACCGCGAGTACACCGGCGATCCAGCCAAAGTGGCGATCACCGAGGGCGAAACCGATTACCTGCTGAAAGTGGTCAACGCCCACTTCAAGAAGCAGATCAGCCGCGACGACATTCAGCACAGCTATTCGGGTGTGCGTCCGCTGTGCAACGACGAATCCGACAACCCGTCGGCCGTGACCCGCGATTACACCCTGGCGCTGTCCGGCAGCGGCGAAGAAGCACCGTTGCTGTCGGTGTTTGGCGGCAAGCTGACCACCTACCGCAAACTCGCCGAGTCGGCGATGGCGCAGTTGATGCCGTTCTTCACCCAGATGCGCCCGAGCTGGACGGCGACCGCTACCCTGCCCGGCGGCGAAGACATGACCACCCCGCAGGCCTTGAGCGCACTGATTCGCGAGAAGTTCGACTTCGTGCCGACTGAAATCGCTCGCCGCTGGTCGACCACCTACGGCAGCCGCACCTGGCGCATGCTCGAAGGCGTGGAAACCTTCGCCGACCTGGGCGAACACCTGGGTGGCGGGCTCTACACCCGTGAAGTCGATTACCTGTGCAGCGAAGAGTGGGCGACTACCGCGCACGACATTCTGTGGCGCCGCAGCAAGCTGGGGTTGTTCACCACTGCGGCCGAGCAGGAGAAACTGGCGGCGTATCTGGGCAAGGTCGAGCACAATGGCAAGATTGAAGCGGCCTGATCACTGATCATCGCTTGAACGGAAAAGCCCCTGAATCGTGAGATTCAGGGGCTTTTTCTTTTCTACGGATCGGGCGCTGACCAGCGAGGTCAGCGCGCCAGATGCAACAACAGAAAATCAATAAACGCCCGCGACTTGTGCGGCAGGTGCGGGCTGTTGGGGAACACCACGTTGATCGATTGCGAAGGCAGTGCGTACTCAGGCAGTAAACGCACCAGACGCCCGCTGGCGATGTCATCCTCGACCACCCACACCGGCAATACCGAAACCCCCAGCGACGACAGCGTCATCGAACGAATGGCCGTGGAGGAATTCGACTCGAAGTGATTGATGCCGTTGATCTCGACGCTTTGCCCTTGCCCGTCACGCAGGCTCCACTGTGTCGGTGCCTGCAGATTGCTGTTGGCGATCCACGGCACATTGTTCAGAGCCTGTGGCTCATTCACCGGATAACGAGCGAGAAACCCTTCGCTGGCGACCAGCACAATTTCGTAATCCGCCAGCTTGCGGCTCTTGAATGCCGAGTCTGCCAAGTTGCCGAGGCGAATCACCAGATCGAGTTTTTCCGCCACCAGATCATTCAATGAAGAATTGAAGTTGTAGCACAAGCGAATTTCCGGATAGCGCTCGGAGAACAATGGGATCAACGGCAGAATATACTTTTCGCCATATTCACTCGTGGAACTTATGCGCAACTTACCGGAGACACGATTATTACCCTTCAATACGTTATCGAAGGCATTATCGATGTCCGCGACTATTCCCTTGAACTCTTCATAAAAGTCCTGACCAATTTCCGTCAGCGATATATTGCGCGTATTGCGAATAAGCAATGTCGCAGACAAAACCTCTTCCAGCGCCTTGACATGCAGGCTGGCCATGGCTTTGCTGATACTCAGGTAATTGGCGGCCTTGGTGTAAGAACCAAAATCAACCACCGCGAGAAACGTCTGAACCCGATTAAGATGAGAGTGCATGGCGCTATGGCTCACTGTTAAATCCTGTCAAACATTGTTTTAAGCATAGTCGTATCGACACTTCAAGTCCACCGCCCCTATGCTGCGCGGCAAAGGGGATACAACATGAACTATCGCTATAAAATCGCGCTGATTTTTTTGATCGGATTTTTTATTGACTGCATTAATATATTCATGTCGGCTGTGGCATTGCCCAGTATATCGGCAACTTTGCAAGTCAGTACTTCGTCGGTGGCCTGGGTCGCCAATGCTTATATTCTCGGCCTGACCCTGATTATTCCAGTGAGCACCTGGCTCGCGGGCCGCTTCGGCAGTCGCGAGATTCTCACCGCCTCGATGCTGGTATTCACCGGTTCCGTATGGATGTGCGGTTTGTCCGACAGCTTCCATGAACTGGTGATCTGGCGTTTTATCCAGGGCATCGGCGGCGGGCTGCTGATTCCAGTGGGCCAGGCGCTGACGTTCAATCTGTTTCAGGGCGAGCAGCGGGCAAAAATCTCCACGCTGGTCATGGCAGTGGCACTGATCGCCCCGGCCATTTCGCCCACGGTCGGCGGCATCATCGTCGATAGCAGTTCCTGGCGCTGGGTGTTCTACAGCAACATCCCGTTCTCGTTGATCGCTGCCGGGCTGTCGTGGTTCTGGATCAAGGAAAGCAAACCCGCCAGCCTGTCCCGCCCGGACATCAAGGGCCTGTTGCTGGTCAGCGCAGCACTGGCCAGCCTGCTGATGGGCATGTCGCTGTATGGCGGCGACTACCCGGCAGCGGCCGCGATCGCCTGCTTGGTCGCGGGCCTGATATTCATCGCGCTGTACCTTGCGCACTACCGTAAATCCAGCAACGCAATCATCGAACTGAGCCTGCTCAAGAGCAAAAAACTCAGCACTTCGATCTTCATCTATTACGCGATTCCGGGGGTGTTCACCGGGGTCAACCTGATGAGCATTTTCTTCCTGCAGAACACCCTGCACTTCAGCGCCCGGCTGACCGGGATGTTCATGATCCTCTATGCCATCGGCGCATTCATCGCGATGACGATCTGTGGCCGGGTCTACAACCGGGTCGGCGCCAAACGCCTGTTCATCCTCGGCATGCTCTTGCACAGCGCGGGCATCGCCACGCTGATGCTGGTGAATGCGCCGACGGATCTGTGGGTAATCGTGATTGCTTACAGCCTGATGGGCATCGGTGGCGGCATCGGCGCCAACACCGCGCAAACCACTTCGCTGATGGATTTTGCCGGCGGCGACACGCACAAGGCCAGCGTGATCTGGAACATCAACCGGCAAATGTCGTTCAGCCTCGGTGCCGCGCTGTTTCTGATGATCTTCAACCTGCTGCTCAAGCAGTTCGACACCACGGCGGCCTATCACGCGACCTTCGCGATTGCGGCGCTGGTCGGGCTGTTCCCGCTGTTTCAAATGAGCCAATTGAACCCTCCAAAGGAATGTCATGAACAACAACCTGGTTGAACAAGCGCAACACAGCATTCACCACGTGCATGAACTGATTCATCGCGTGTTTACCGATACCGACGGCACGGGCGAAGCCAGCGTGGAACCGCTGATGGCGGTCTTCGCCGAGCACTTCAGCATGGTCACCACCTCAGCCGCGGTGGTCGGCCGGGCGCAGGTCGAACAGTTGTTCAAAGGTGCAATCGGCGCCCGTAAAGGCCTGGAAATCCTGATCAGCGACCTGCATACGGTCTGGCACGAAGGCGCGACAGTAGCGCTACGCTACAAGGAAACCCATCGCCTGAACCAGGTTGAAACGTCGCGCATCTCGGTAGCGATCCTTTGCGTTCAGCACCACGACGTCCAATGGTTGTACCTGCACGAAACGCCAATCAGCCCGGTAAAGCCCGCATGAAATACACCGTCACCCAATGCCGGATGCTGTCGGCGTCGATCAAGGAAATAACGGTCAGCGGCCCGGCCACCCTGGCCGCCATGAGCCATGCCGGGGCGCATTTCAAGTGGTTGATCCCCGGGCTGAGCGACTGCCGTCACTATTCGACGGTACATCTGGATGAGGCCGCCGACGGCAACTTCACCTTTGCTATCCGCCTCTCGCCGGATTCCGCCAGCAGCCGCTACATCGGCGCTCTGGCCGTGGATGACTGCGTGGAACTGGAAGGCCCGTTCAACACCTTCAACTACCCGCTCGACGCCAGCACCGGCCGCGATATCGCCATTGCCGGCGGTATCGGCATTACACCGTTGACCGGCATCCTGCGCCATCTGCATACGCTTGAGCGAACGCCGCTCCTGCACTACTTCGCGAAAAGTGCCGATGACGCCGCTTACGCCGAACATCTGCAAGCTCAGTTGCAGGAGCGCATGCAGTTGCACCTGTCCGGCAGCCGCCCGGCGATCAATCAACTGCTCGCCGACCTCGACGCCGACGACCGTCTCTATGTCTGCGGCCCGACTTCGATGCTCAACGAAATCTTGAGCCATGCCGAAGCCGTCGGCCTGGCCCGTGAGCGCATCCATCTTGAGGTGTTCAACGTTGCCCGCAACGATGCCGCACAAGGCTTTGTGATCGACGCGGCCGACTCTGGCGTTAGCGTCGAAATCGGCCCTGAGCAAACGCTGCTCGAAGCCCTGGAAGCGGCCGGGCTCGATCCGTTGTACGACTGCCGTCGCGGCGAATGCGGCGTCTGCGCACTGGACGTACTGGAAGGCGAAGTCGACCACCGCGACTTCATCATGAGCGAACAAGAAGCTGCCTGTAGCGCACGGATCTATCCCTGTGTTTCACGGGCGAAAAGCCCACGCCTGAAGCTGGCGATCTAAAGAGGACACCCCGTTGGACAACTACTTCAATGGCAGAGAAGTGCATAAATCTCTGTACCTTGATCAGTCACTCTTCGAACAGGAACAACAGCGGGTTTTCGCCGCGAGTTGGTGTTACCTGGGTCACGACAGCCTGATCCCCGAAACCGGTGACTACTTCACTACCACCCTCGCCCAGCAGCCGCTCGCGATGGTGCGCCAGAAGAACGGCGCGATCGTCGTGCTGCACAACCGCTGCCCGCACAAGGGCGTGAAAGTCCTGGCCGAGACTCGTGGCAATGTCGGGCGTTTCATGCGCTGCCCGTACCACGCCTGGACGTTCAAGACCGACGGCGAGTTGTTGAGCATTCCGGTAAAAAAGGAATACGACGACTGCGACCTCAGCAGTTGTTCCGCGCACAAGGGCATGCGCAACGTGGCGGCGGTGCATAACTATCGCGGCTTCGTGTTCGTGCGTTTGACGCAAGAAGGTATCGGCTTCGACGAGTTCTTCGGCGAATCGCTGTCGACCCTCGACAACATGGTCATGCGCTCGCCGCGGGGTCAGTTGAAAGTGATCGGCCAACCGCTGCTGCACCGCCATCGCTGCAACTGGAAGATGGTCGTCGATAACCAGACTGATACCTGCCATCCGATGATCGCTCACGAGTCCTCGGCGGGCGAAGCGATTCGTCTGTGGAAGGAAACCGGGGAACAGGGCAAGCCGCCGATGGCCGTCGAACTGTTCTCGCCGTTCATGGCTTCTTACGAGTTTTTCGCCGGTATGGGCATTCGCGTCTGGCCCAACGGCCACGGGCACACCGGGGTCAGCAACTCGATCCACAAGGCTTACACCGATATTCCCGGTTACTGGGAGTTGATGGTCGACAGCTACGGCGAAGACCAGGCCCGGGCGATCCTCGACGACACCCGGCATAACACCGTGTACTTCCCCAATCTGATGGTCAAGGGCCCGATCCAGACGCTGCGCGTGATCAAGCCGGTCAGCGCCCGGGAAACCATCGTCGAATCGTGGATCTTCGAACTGCAAGGCGCGCCCGTGCAGTTGCTCGAAAGAACCGTGCAATACAACAACCTGATCAACTCGCCGTGCTCGATGGTCGCCCACGACGACGTGGAAATGTACGAGCGGGCGATGGAAGGCCTGGGCAGCGATGCCAACGAATGGGTCAACGTCAGTCGCTTGTTCGAACCCAATGAAACCTACGAGCAGACCCAGGTGGTGTCCGGCACCAGCGAAATGGCGATGCGTAATTTCTATAACAGTTGGCAGCACTTGATGCGGGGCGACCATGCGACACGATCCATCTAATCAACACGCCATCGAGCAACTGATCGAGACCGAACTGCACCTGCTCGACCAGCAGGATTTCGACGCCTGGCAACAATTGCTCAGCGACGACTACACCTACTGGATCCCCATGACCCGCGAGCAACGCAGCCCGTTGCATGAATCATCGCTGGTGTATGAAGACCGCTTTCTGACCACGCTGCGCATCAATCGGCAGGCCAATGCGCGCAACTTTTCCCAGCAGCCCAAGAGCCGCAGCCTGCACATCGCCCAACGCCCGCGCATCACCCTGGATGAATCGTCGTACAGCGCCGTCGCCAGCAGCAACATGCTGTATTGCGAAGCCCGTGGCGACAGCGAATGGCATTACCCGGTGACCGTCGAACACCAACTGATCAATATCGATGGCACCTGGAAAATCCACGGCAAAAAGATCCTGTTGCTCAACCCCGCACGCGCCCTTGAAAGCCTGCAGCTCATTATCTGATCGACCGAGAATCCCCCCTGTGAACCCTACTTCCAAAGGCTCCAACCAGGCGTCCGCGTGCCTGTCTTTTCCCTATGTCGATCTGCTGTATGACTACGGCCAGTTCCTGCGCAATGCCGAAGAAGCCATCGGTTACCTGCCAGTGGAAACCGCCGAGAAACACATCGGTATCGTCGGTGCCGGCCTGAGCGGGCTGGTCGCCGCCTACGAATTGCTGCGCTCGGGTGCACGCCGCGTCACCTTGTTCGAAGCCGAACCGGAACACGTCGGCGGTCGTCTGCTGACCCAGTGCTTTGACGAAGACCAACCGCAATTCATCGCCGAAATGGGCGCCATGCGCTTCCCGCCCAGCGAAGTCGGACTGTTCCATTACCTCAACCGCTTCGGCATCGAAACCACCGAAGCGTTTCCCGATCCGGGCGTCGTCGACACAGAAATCCACTACCGTGGCGAGGCCCATCACTGGGCTGCGATGCAACCGCCGCCGGCCTTGTTCAGCACCGTACACCAAGGCTGGAACGCATTTTTGCGCGAAGGCGTAACACTCGATGACGGCAGCAGTCTCGCACCGCCGCTGCTGCTGACTGAATTGCTCAAGCAGCACAACTACTGCGAAGTGCAGCCGGAGTGGCAGCGCTATCTGGATTGCTTCGGCGACAGCTCGTTTTACTCGGCGATGGTGCGCATTTTCACCGGCAACAATCCGCCCGGCGGCCGGGCGTGGCGCAAGCCGGAAGACTTCCACCTGTTCGGTTCGCTGGGGATTGGCTCGGGCGGTTTCCAGTCGGTGTATCGCGCCTCGTTCACGGAAATCCTGCGGCTGGTGGTCAATGCCCTGGAGGTCAATCAACGCCTGGTGCCCAACGGCATCTCGGCGCTGGCCGAACTGATCGCCGACACCTCGTTCAACGGTATTCAGGTACGCGACATGATCTGTCGCACGCGCATCGAATCGATCAACAAAGGCCCGGACGGGCAAATCCTGCTGGCTGGCAGCAACGGCGAAACCTACGCCTGCGACCGGGTGATTACCACGACCACGACCCGCGCACTGCAAGTCAACCTCAAGCTCACGCAGAACCAGGCCTTCGTCAATCGCGACGTGGCGCGGGCAATCAATGAGACCCATATGGTCGGTTCGTCCAAGTTGTTCATCCTGACCAAGGACAAGTTCTGGCTCAAGCACGGCCTGCCACAAAACATCCAGACCGACACCCTGGTCAAAGGCGTGTATTGCCTGGACTACGCACCGCAGGACCCGGAATCCTGGGGCGTGGTGCTGATCAGTTACACCTGGGAAGATGACTCGCACAAAATGGTCTCGATGTCCGACAAAGTGCAGCGCTGCCTGCGTCTGGTCGATGAGCTGGCGATGAGTGCACCGGAATTTGCCAGCCATCTGCTGCCGCTCGGTGGCGACTACCAGCGCTACGTTCTGGAATACGACTGGCTGACCGACAAGCATGCGCTGGGCGCCTTCAAGCTGAACTTCCCCGGCGACGACATTTATTCCGAACGCCTGTTCTATCAGTTCCGCACCGCGCTCGATCCGAATCAAGACACCGGGTTGTACCTGGCCGGTTGCGGCGCCTCGTTCACCGGCGGTTGGGCCGAAGGTGCGATTCAGACGGCACTCAACGGTGCCTGCGCAGTGATCAGCAGCCTGGGTGGCGACTTGATTGCCGGCAACCCGCTCGATGACCTGCACTCGCAGTATCGCTACTGCTGAATCCGCCCCTTTCAATCGCCGAGATACATTCATGTACAGCCAGCTTTCTATTGAAGCGCTCGTCAACGGATTCCGCAGTGACCAACTCTGCCTGGACACCTGGCAGCAAGCGCTGCGCGATCGTCATGCGATGGCGCAACACCTGAACAGCTTCATCACCTTCGACCCGGCGGCGCTCAAGGCCGATGGGATCGGGCGTGACAGCGCACTGTTTGGCCTGCCCGTGTCGTTCAAAGACAACATCAACGTCAGCGGCATGCCGACCACCGCTGGCACCCCCGGCCTGTCCGATTACTTTCCGCAGCACGATGCGGGCATCGTCCAGCGCTTCAAACAATTGGGCGCACGGGTCGTGGGCAAGAACAACATGCACGAACTGTCGTTCGGCGTGACGTCGGCCAACCATACCCATGGCGCCGTGATCAACCCTGCCAACGAGCGCCACAGCGCCGGCGGCAGCAGCGGCGGTTGCGCCGCCGCTGTCGCCGCCGGGCTGGTGCCGTGCGCGGTCGGCACCGACACCGGCGGGTCTGTGCGTATCCCGGCAGCGTTCTGCGGGATCGTCGGTTTCCGCCCGACCACCGGGCTATATCCCGTAGACGGCATCGTCCCGGTGTCGCAGACCAAGGACACCTCGGGCCTGCTGACCCGCACCGTGGAGGACTGCCAGTTTGTTCACCGCCACCTCACTGGTAGCCGTCCCGTCCGTTTGGCCGATGATCGGCCGCTGCGCATCGGCATCCCGGAACGTTTCCTGTGGGCCAACCTTGAAGATAACGTGCAACGCGACTGCCGCGCCGCGATCGACAGCCTGGCCGATCGCGGCGTGAGCATCGTGCCGGTCGACGATGCCCTGATCGGTGAAATCAACGAAGCCATTCAGTTTCCGTTGCCAATCTATGAGTTCTTCATCGACTTCCCTCGTTTCCTCATGGGGCAAGGGCGTGGTGGGCAGTTCCTCGACATACTCGCGCAGATCCGCGATCCGGCGATCAAGCGGATTCTCACCGCCCAACTGGAAAGCCCGGCGATCTCCTACACCGACTACGTGCAGGCGTTGATGAGCAAGCTGCGCCTGGAAAAGGAATACCGGGCGTTGTTCGGCCAGCACCAACTGGACCTGCTCGCCTACCCTACCGTTGCGTGCAGCGCGCCGTTGCTCAGCGATTGCTCGGACGAGAGCAATTTCGAGACCTTCGTGCGCAATACCGACCCGGCGAGCAACCTGGCGGCGCCGAGCATCAGCATTCCGGTCGCCCGCGCCGGTTCGTTGCCGGTGGGGTTGTCGTTCGATGCGCTGCCGGGGCAGGACGACTTCCTGTTGGCGAGCGTGCGGCAGCTGACGCACCTGCTGAACATCGTTTGAATCGCATCGTGCACAAAACCCTGTGGGAGAGGGCTTGCCCGCGATGGCGGCGGATCAGTCAACAGAGACGTTGAATTCGATGGCCTCTTCGCGGGCAAGCCCGCTCCCACAGGGGTCGTGTTAGCCGTACCTATAACAACTCAAATTGCAGGCCCTTGCCATGCGCGTCACTTCAATAGCTTCCCTTCCCGCTGTCGAACGATCACCTTCGATCCTTGGCGGTGCCATGATCATCGGCGGCACGATCGTCGGCGCGGGCATGTTTTCGTTGCCGGTGGTCATGTCCGGCCTGTGGTTTTACGGCTCGGTGGCGGTCCTGCTGTTCGCCTGGTTCTGCACCCTGCATTCGGGCCTGATGATCCTCGAAGCCAATCTCAACTACCGCGAAGGTGCGAGTTTTTCCACCATCACCCGGGATCTGCTCGGACGCCACTGGAACCGGCTGAACGGCCTGAGCATTGTCTTTGTGCTCTACATCCTGACCTACGCGTACATTTCGGCCAGCGGTTCGGTGATCCGCCATACGGCGCAATCAATGGGCCTGGATCTGTCATCGCGTGTCGGCGGTCTGGGCTTCACGCTCTTGGTGGCGTTTATCGTCTGGCTCAGCACCACGGCAGTCAGCCGCATGACCACGCTGGTGTTCGGGGCAAAAATCCTCGCGTTCTTTCTGACCTTCGGCGGGCTGCTCGGCCATGTGCAAAGCACCACCCTGCTCAATCTCGATAGCGCCGACAGCCACTACTGGCCCTATCTGCTGGTCACCCTGCCCTTCTGCCTGACGTCGTTCGGTTTCCACGGCAACGTGCCGAGCCTGATGAAGCATTACGGCAAGGACCCACAGCGGATTCGCGCCTGCCTGGTCAGCGGCACGCTGATCGCGCTTGGCCTGTACCTGGTGTGGATGCTGTGCAGCATGGGCAACATTCCCCGGGACGGGTTCAAGGACATCGCCCGGCAAGGGGGCAATATCGACGTGCTGATCAGCGCATTGGGCGCGCGACTCAACAGCGCCAACATCGATCTGTTGCTGACCTTCTTCTCTAACTTTGCCGTGGCGTGCTCGTTCCTCGGGGTCACCCTTGGCCTGTTCGATTACCTCGCCGATGTGCTCGGTTTCGATGACAGCCCCATGGGCCGCCTGCAGACCGCCGCGGTCACGTTCCTGCCACCGATGCTGTGTGGGTTGCTCTGGCCCGAAGGGTTTCTTCACGCCATCGGTTTCGCCGGACTGGCCGCTACCCTGTGGGCGGTGATTACCCCGGCCTTGCTGGCCAGAGCCTCGCGCCAACGCTTCGGCAGCCCGCGCTATCGGGTCTGGGGCGGTACGCCGATGATCGTTTTGGTGCTGTTTTTCGGGGTGATCTGCGCGGTTTCGCACCTGCTGTTTGTTTTTGATTGCCTGCCGGTCTGGCGCTGAAGTGGCTGTATTCGGTTTTCCGAACGCGACCTTCCGGTCGATTCGGATAACCGGATCAGTTTTCCCGAATAACACCGACACAAAAACTTAATAACCAAGCAGATCAAGCAGTTAACCACTTTCGACTGGTTTGGCACGACTCATGCTCTACACTCTCGCGACGAATGTCTGTTGAGCCAATCCTTCAGGAGCCGTCAGGCATTCGAAGCACAAAAGGGCCGACGAACTGGCTCCATAAAAAAAACAATGTCGAGGAAAATTTGATGCGCATCGTTCCCCATATCCTGGGCGCAGCCATTGCTGCCGCTCTGATCAGCACGCCAGTTTTCGCCGCCGAACTCACCGGCACCCTGAAGAAAATCAAAGAGTCCGGTGTGATCACCCTGGGCCACCGCGACGCTTCTATTCCTTTTTCCTACATCGCTGATGCGTCCGGCAAACCGGTCGGCTACTCGCACGATATCCAAATGGCCATCGTCGAAGCGATCAAGAAAGACCTCGACCTTCCAGACCTGCAGGTCAAATACAACCTGGTGACCTCGCAAACCCGTATCCCGCTGGTGCAGAACGGCACCGTGGACGTCGAGTGCGGTTCCACCACCAACAACGTCGAGCGTCAGCAGCAAGTTGACTTCTCCGTCGGCATCTTCGAAATCGGCACCCGTCTGCTGTCCAAGAAAGACTCCAAGTACAAGGATTTCGACGACCTCAAAGGCAAGAACGTCGTGACCACCGCCGGCACCACGTCCGAGCGCATCCTCAAGTCGATGAATGCCGACAAGCAAATGGGCATGAACGTCATCTCCGCCAAGGACCACGGCGAGTCCTTCCAGATGCTGGAATCGGGCCGTGCCGTTGCGTTCATGATGGACGACGCGTTGCTGGCAGGTGAAGCCGCCAAGGCCAAGAAGGCGGCTGACTGGGAAGTGACCGGCACTCCACAGTCGTACGAAATCTATGGCTGCATGATGCGCAAAGGCGACGAGCCGTTCAAAAAGGCTGTCGATGACGCCATCAAGGCTACCTACGCCTCGGGCGCGATCAACACCATCTACAACAAGTGGTTCATGCAGCCGATTCCACCAAAAGGCCTGAACCTGAACTTCCCGATGAGCAACGAGCTCAAGGCCCTGATCGCCAATCCGACCGACAAAGCGGCTGACGACAAGAAGTCCTGATTTCTGACTAACCTTGTCCCCTGAAGAGGCACCTGCCTCTTCAGGGGATGGTCACTCCCTGCTGGCATTTTTTGGAAACACTCGAACCGGTGTCTGTCGAGCCGATCGCGTGTGCCTGACCCTCAGGATCAGGCCGGGAACGGAGTTTCCCCAGGCGGGCACTTGTACATCGATCGAATCGAGGGGAGACCCTAATGAATTACAACTGGGACTGGGGCGTGTTCTTCAAGTCCACCGGCGTGGGCAGCGAGACCTATCTCGACTGGTTCATTTCCGGGCTGGGCTGGACCATCGCCATCGCCATCGTCGCCTGGATCATCGCCCTGCTGCTGGGCTCGATCCTGGGCGTCATGCGTACCGTGCCGAACCGCATCGTATCGGGCATCGCGACCTGCTACGTCGAGCTGTTCCGTAACGTGCCGCTGCTGGTTCAGCTGTTCATCTGGTACTTCCTGGTACCCGACCTGCTGCCTCCGGATCTGCAAGAGTGGTACAAGCAGGACCTGAACCCGACCACCTCGGCCTACCTGAGTGTTGTCGTGTGCCTTGGCCTGTTCACCGCCGCGCGGGTCTGCGAACAGGTGCGCACCGGCATCCAGGCGCTGCCTCGCGGCCAGGAATCGGCCGCCCGTGCCATGGGTTTCAAGCTGCCGCAAATCTATTGGAACGTGCTGCTGCCCCAGGCTTACCGGATCATCATTCCACCGCTCACCTCGGAGTTTTTGAACGTGTTCAAAAACTCCTCCGTGGCCTCGCTGATCGGTCTGATGGAGCTGCTCGCTCAAACCAAACAGACAGCCGAGTTCTCGGCCAACCTGTTCGAAGCCTTCACCCTGGCAACGCTGATCTATTTCACCCTGAACATGAGCCTGATGCTGCTGATGCGCGTGATCGAGAAGAAAGTTGCCGTGCCCGGCCTGATCTCCGTGGGGGGTAAATAATGGAATTCGATTTCAGTGGCATCGTCCCGGCCATTCCCGGTTTGTGGAACGGCATGGTGATGACCCTCAAACTGATGGCCATGGGCGTGGTCGGCGGGATCATTCTCGGCACCATCCTGGCGCTGATGCGTCTGTCGCATAACAAGCTGCTTTCGAGCATCGCTGGCGCGTACGTCAACTACTTCCGTTCGATCCCGCTGCTGCTGGTGATCACCTGGTTCTATCTGGCGGTGCCGTTCGTGCTGCGCTGGATTACCGGTGAAGACACCCCGATCGGTGCGTTCGCCTCCTGCATCGTGGCGTTCATGATGTTTGAAGCGGCGTACTTCTGCGAAATCGTCCGGGCGGGTGTGCAGTCGATCCCCAAAGGCCAGATGGGTGCGGCGCAGGCACTGGGCATGACCTACGGCCAGATGATGCGTCTGATCATCCTGCCGCAGGCCTTTCGCAAGATGACCCCGCTGCTGCTGCAACAGAGCATCATTCTGTTCCAGGACACCTCGCTGGTTTACACCGTGGGCCTGGTGGACTTCCTCAACGCGTCCCGCGCCAGTGGCGACATCATTGGCCGTTCCAATGAGTTCCTGATTATTGCCGGTGTCGTGTACTTCACAATCAGCTTTGCCGCCTCGCTGCTGGTCAAGCGTCTGCAAAAAAGGTTTGCCGTATGATCTCCATCAAGAACATCAACAAGTGGTATGGCGACTTCCAGGTGCTGACTGATTGCAGCACCGAGGTCAAAAAAGGCGAAGTGATCGTGGTCTGCGGCCCGTCGGGTTCCGGCAAATCGACCCTGATCAAGTGCGTCAACGCGCTGGAACCGTTCCAGAAAGGTGACATCGTCGTGGACGGCACCTCCATTGCCGATCCGAAGACCAACCTGCCGAAGCTGCGTTCACGCGTGGGTATGGTGTTCCAGCATTTCGAACTGTTCCCGCACCTGACCATCACCGAAAACCTGACCATCGCGCAGATCAAGGTGCTGGGCCGCAGCAAGGAAGAGGCGACCCAGAAAGGTCTGCAACTGCTTGAGCGCGTCGGTCTGTCGGCCCACGCCCACAAGCACCCGGGGCAACTGTCCGGTGGCCAGCAACAGCGTGTGGCGATTGCCCGTGCGCTGGCGATGGACCCGATCGTCATGCTGTTCGACGAACCCACCTCGGCGCTCGATCCGGAAATGGTCAACGAAGTACTCGACGTGATGGTGCAACTGGCCAACGAAGGCATGACCATGATGTGCGTGACCCACGAAATGGGCTTCGCTCGCAAAGTGGCCGACCGCGTGATCTTCATGGACGCCGGCAAGATCATCGAAGACTGCCCGAAGGAAGAGTTCTTCGGCGACATCAAGGCCCGCTCCGAACGTGCGCAGCATTTCCTCGAGAAAATTCTGCAGCACTAAAAGCAACACACCGCTCCCCTCTGTGGGAGCGGGCTTGCTCGCGAAGAGGCCGGCACTTTCAACATTATCGTTGACTGACCCACCGCTTTGGCGAGCAAGCCCGCTTTCACACTGGATCAATGATGATCCTGAGATTTGTGTTGTGGTTGACCCAAGGCATCTGTGATGAAATGCGACCCCACTCTCTATCGCGCCGCGCCGCCATCACTTGCCGTGAAGCCCCGTCTGATTCGTCATTTGTTCCTGCCGCCGCTGGTCATCGCCCTGATGATCGGATTGGGTTACATCGGCTTCTGGACCAGTGAACACTTCGGTATCCGCAGCCTCGGCGAGAACGGCCAGCGTCAGCTAGAACTGCACGCCCGAGCAGTCGAAAGCGAGATCAGCAAATACACCTACCTGCCCAGCCTGCTGGAACTGGAAACCAGTGTCCCGCAACTGCTGGCCGACCCGACCCCGGAACATCGGCAAACGGTCAACCAATACCTTGAGGGCCTGAACCGGCGCAGTCGCAGTCGGGCCATCTACGTTATGGACACCACTGGCCGCGTCCTGGCCACCAGCAACTGGCGCGATGTCGACAGTTACCTCGGTGAAGACCTGTCCTTTCGCGCCTACTTCCAGAAAGCCGTTCGTGGCGAACCCGGACGCTTCTACGGGATCGGCAGCACCAACGGCGAACCCGGTTATTACCTGGCCCATGGCCTGGAAGAACACGGCAAGATCATCGGCGTTGCCGTCGTCAAAGTCAGGCTCGAAGCCATGGAAGAGCGCTGGCAACGGGCGCGCCTCGAAGCGTTTGTCAGTGACGAAAACGGCATCATCATTCTCTCCAGCGATCCGGCCCGACGGCTCAAATCGGTGGTACCGCTGAGCGATGAGACCAAGGAAAAACTCGCCCGCAGCCTGCAGTACTACTGGTTTCCGCTCAACGAACTGCAACCGCTGGCCCGGGAAACCCTGGCCGAAGGCGTGGAAAAACTCACGTTCCCGGCCAACAGTGAATTACAGTCCGATGACGAAAACATCAGTTATCTGGCACAGACCCGCCCCTTAAGCGATACACCGTGGAATTTCACACTGCTCACGCCGCTTCAGGATCTGCGCCGCGAAGCGATCAATCAGGGCATTCTGGTCGCCATCGC
The DNA here is from genome assembly GCF_963970495.1 of Pseudomonas sp. EA_65y_Pfl2_P78. Taxonomy (NCBI): domain Bacteria; kingdom Pseudomonadati; phylum Pseudomonadota; class Gammaproteobacteria; order Pseudomonadales; family Pseudomonadaceae; genus Pseudomonas; species Pseudomonas sp. EA_65y_Pfl2_P78. The sequence goes on from NZ_CAXAON010000029.1 coordinate 61,252, forward strand.
GTTTGCCTTGGTCGCCTTCCTGCTGATCGCCTGGAACGAGCGGCGCAAGGTCATCGCCACCCGCCTCGCAGCCCGCGAAGCCTTGCAGCAAGCCAACAATCAACTGGAGCGTCGGATTACCGAACGCACCGCTGACCTGCGCGCCAGCAACGATCGCCTCAAGAGCCAGATTCGCGAACGGCGTCAGGCCGAAGAGACGTTGCGCCGGGCTCAGGATGAGCTGGTGCAGGCGGGCAAACTCGCTGCCATCGGCCAGATGTCCACCAGCATCGCGCACGAATTGAATCAGCCACTGGCGGCCATGCGCACGCTGTCGGGCAACACCGTTCGCTTCCTTGAGCGCGGTCAACTCGATGTCGCCAGTACCAATCTCAAGACCATTAATGACTTGATCGATCGCATGGGCCGGATCACCGCCAGCCTGCGTTCTTTTGCCCGGCGTGGTGACAATCAGGGCCAGGCCAGCCTCGGCAAGGCCGTGGAGGCGGCCCTGCAATTACTCGGCGCACGCCTGGATAGCTCGGCGCTGCTACTGCATCGGCAGTTCAAAGATGTGCAGGTGCAGATCGACCAGACCCGTCTCGAACAGATTCTGGTCAACCTGATCGGCAACGCCCTCGACGCCATGCAAGCGCAGCCGCTGCCCAAGCTGTGGCTGGAGGGTGACGAGTTCAACGGAAAATATCGCCTGCGGGTGCGCGACAACGGCCATGGTGTCGACGCCCAAGTACGCAAGCATCTGTTCGAACCGTTCTTCACCACCAAACCGGGCGAGCAAGGCCTGGGGCTGGGCCTGACCCTTTCTGCCAGCCTCGCGGCCGCCACCGGCGGGCATCTGGGTGTCGAACACCCGGCCAGCGGTGGCACCACCTTCGTCCTCAGTTTACCGTTGGTAAGCCCTACTCCTGCCGAGCCAATATGAACCACGACCTTAGTGTGCTGATCGTCGAAGACGACCCCCATGTCCTGCTCGGCTGCCAACAGGCGCTGACGCTGGAAGACATTCCCTGCATCGGCGTCGGCAGTGCCGAAGAAGCCCTGGAGCGGGTCGGCGACAACTTCGCCGGGATCGTCATCAGCGACATTCGTCTGCCGGGCATCGATGGCCTGGAGTTGCTGACCCGTCTCAAGCAGCGTGACCGCAGCCTGCCGGTGGTGCTGATCACCGGCCATGGCGACATCTCCATGGCCGTCGGCGCCATGCAGAAAGGCGCCTACGACTTTATGGAAAAGCCGTTCTCGCCGGAGCGGCTGGTGGACGTTGCGCGGCGTGCGCTGGAGCAACGCAGCCTCGCGCGCGAAGTCTCGTCGCTGCGTCGGCAACTGGCCGAACGCGATTCCCTTGAAGGGCGGATCATCGGGCGTTCGCCAGCCATGCAAAACCTGCGCGAGCTGATCGCCAACGTCGCCGACACTTCGGCCAACGTCCTGATCGAGGGCGAAACCGGCACCGGCAAAGAACTGGTTGCCCGTTGCCTGCACGATTTCAGTCGCCGTCACAGCAAGCAGTTCGTCGCATTGAACTGCGGCGGTCTGCCGGAAAACCTTTTTGAAAGCGAGATCTTCGGCCACGAGGCCAACGCCTTCACCGGCGCCGGCAAACGCCGCATCGGCAAGATCGAACACGCTGACGGCGGCACGTTGTTTCTCGATGAAGTGGAAAGCATGCCGCTGCCGTTGCAGATCAAACTGCTGCGCGTATTGCAGGAACGCACCCTCGAACGCCTCGGTTCGAACCAGAGCGTGGCGGTGGATTGCCGGGTGATTGCGGCAACCAAGTCCGACCTCGATGAATCGAGCAAGGCCGGCGAATTCCGCAGCGACCTGTATTACCGCCTCAACGTAGTGACCCTGGAGTTGCCGCCACTGCGCGAACGCCGCGAAGACATTCTGCAACTGTTCGAACACTTCACCCAGCAGTCAGCCCTGCGTTTCGACCGTGCCCTGCCGGAACTGGACAACCAGACCCTGTCGAACCTGATGAGCCACGACTGGCCGGGTAACGTGCGTGAACTGCGTAACGTCGCCGAACGCTTCGCCCTCGGCTTGCCGGCCTTCAAGAAGTCCGGCGCCAGCAGCGGTAGCCAGGGGCTGACATTCGCCGAAGCGGTGGAAGCCTTCGAACGCAACCTGCTCAACGACGCCTTGCTGCGCAGTGGCGGCAACCTGACCCAGGCCAGCCTGGAACTGGGAATGGCCAAGACCACGCTGTTCGACAAAGTGAAAAAGTATGGGTTGAGCCACTGATGGATCTGCTACTGAAAGCGGCACTCGGCGCTGCCGTTGTCGTGATTCTGGCGGCGCTGGCCAAGACCCGAAACTATTACATCGCCGGCCTGGTGCCGCTTTTTCCGACGTTCGCCTTGATCGCGCACTATATCGTCGGCAAGGGGCGATCAATCGATGACCTCAAGACCACGATCGTGTTCGGCATGTGGTCGATCATTCCATACTTCGTATATCTGGCGACGTTGTATGTGATGGTCGATCGAATGCGCCTGGAGGCTTCGCTGGCGGTCGCGGCGGTGGCGTGGTTGATGGCGGCGACGGTGTTGGTGACCGTTTGGGTGCGTCTTCACAGTTAAGATCAAAGCCTGTCAGCCCCTCTCCCTGCGGGAGAGGTCTTCAGTGAGGGGCTCGTAGCTCGTCAGTTGACGGTGCCACCCTTGGACTCGGCCATGATCTGCCGGATCGCCCCGACAAAGGTCTCCACCGGCTGCCCGCCCGTCACCGCGTACTGACCGTTGAACACAACGGTTGGCACCGAACTCACCCCGCGCTGCAGCCATACCTGCTCTTCTTCGCGCACCGGCCCGGCAAACTCGTCCGCCGCCAGAATCGCCTCGGCGCGTTGCCGATCCAGCCCGACGTCTTCGGCGATCTGCGCCAATTGCGCGTGATCCGACGGATTTCCGCCATCGGTGAAATACGCCTTGAACAACGCCTCCTTCAACGGCAACTGCAACCCCTCCAGCCCCGCCCAATGCAGCAAGCGGTGGGCATCGAAGGTGTTGTAGATCCGGCTGTTGCCATCGGTGCGAAAGGCAAACCCCAGCTCAGCGCCACGGGCACGGATGGCTTCGCGATTTTTCTGCGACTGCTCCGGGGTCGATCCGTATTTTTCCTGGATATGCTCGGCGATGTTCTGGCCTTCTGGGCTCATTTTCGGGTTCAGTTCGAACGGCTGAAAATGAATCTCGGCCTGCACTTCGTTGCGCAGGATTTCCAGCGCCTGCAACAAGCCATACAGACCGACGACGCACCATGGGCAGGACACGTCGCTGACAAAATCGATTTTCAGAGTGGAATTCATGAGCCACCTCGCGCCGCAAAACCCAGACGATACACCTGTCCGGTCTTGCGGCGACAGTGCTGGCCCCTTCGGGAGCAAGTCCCCTCCCACATTGGCAATGCGTTCCCCTTTGGGAGGGAGCTTGCTACCGGAGGGGGCCCCGCCAAACCTCAGCTACAACAGATTCCCCGCCGCCACCGGTTCGATCTGCGCCCAATGCGACGTGTCCTCACGATGCGCCTGCAGATACGGCAACACCGCCGCCAGCAACGGCGCCTTGAACGCCTCCTGAAAACGGTGGGCCAATCCCGGAATGAGTTTCAACTGGCTGCCACGAATATGCGCCGCCAGGTGCACGCCGTGCATCACCGGCAACAACGGATCAGCCGTGCCATGCACCACCAGCGTTGGCACGCGCAGTTGATTGAGCAGCGCCACCCGGCTCGGCTCGGCCAGGATCGCCATGATCTGCCGCTTCACGCCTTCGGGATTGAACGCCCGGTCGTAGGACACCGCCGCCTGATGCAACAACGCCTGCCGATCATCGGTGACCGAAGGGCTGCCCAGCGCCGCCAGCAAATCCGCCTGTTGTTCCAGTGCCACTTCACGGTTCGGTGCGCTGCGCCGTGACAACAGTTGCACCAATGCCGCACTCGGCGCCGGCAAACCTTCGGCGCCGGAGCTGGTCATGATCAGCGTCAGGCTTTCCACCCGCTGCGGCGCCATGGCGGCGATGTGCTGGGCGATCATCCCGCCCATGCTCGCGCCCAGCACATGGAATTGCTCGATGTGCAGCGCATCCATCAAACCCAGTGAATCCTCGGCCATGTCGGTCAGGCTGTAGGGCGCCGCCACCGGCAGACCGAGTTTGTAGCGCAGCACTTCAAAGGTCAGGTTGGCCTCCGCCGGTGCCTGCCGCCAGGTAGACAAGCCGACATCGCGGTTGTCATAGCGGATGACTCGAAAGCCCTGCTGACACAGCGCAACCACCACCTCATCCGGCCAATGGATCAATTGCCCGCCCAGGCCCATCACCAGCAACAGCGCCGGGTCCGAGGCACGACCGATGCTCTGGTAAGCAAGGCTTACCTGCGCCAGATCAACCCGCTCGGTCGGCACATTCACGTCACAACGCGACGCCGCAGATGCCGGTAAACCGAACAAAAGCGCGGCCAACATGGCCGCGACTGATAGAAACACCTTGTACATGAAAAACACCGAAACGCAGAACCCCAGTAGAGCGCGAGTCTGATGAAGTTTGTACAAGCGCGCTGCCACAGTTCGATGACAGTTTGATGAAGAGTGCCGAGCGGTCGTCAATGCCATAACTATCTACCGCCATGGTGCTTCGCGATCCCTTTTAAATGGCTTGCTCAAGGAGTGGAACCGCCGCTCCCATTGCGAGATATGCCGCCATGCCCGATAGCCTTTTCCCCGATCTGCCTTACCCACCACCGCTGGCGCTGCCACCCGCCGCCCCATTGCCCAGACATCTTGATGACAGCCTGTTGCTGCAGGCCACGGCCCGCTGGCGCGAAAGCAGCCAGGGTTTGCGCGAATTGGTTGCCGCGACGCCAGCACTGCGCGACTCGATCAATGAACTGTTGCGCCAACAACTGGATCTTGATGGCGAGCAAGCCGGCCTGCGCTCGACCGCCACGGATAACCAGCCAGAGCGTTTTGTCTGCCTCACCGATGCCTGTGCTTTTGTTGTGCAACACCCGACACTGGAGGCGTCGGTCGATCGGTACAGCCGGGTGACCGGCGTGCCTGTGGCTCATCCGCTGGCCACCTTGAAGCCGCTGCAAATGCTTGAACAGCTCAAAGCCATGAGCACCGAACAGGCACACCAGGCTCGTTGGTTGAGTTTTTGGGACGCGCGGGCGCGCGGCACCCCGGTGACTCGACGCGAGCGGGCAATTCAGCTTTACCGCGATCACTTCGAAGCCACTGCCCAGGTGGCATTCGCCCGCAGGACCCTGACCGTAGAACAACTCAAACCGTTGCAACAGATCATCGACACCCGCACCGGGGTACTGACACTGGACGGTCAGCCTATCCATACGGAACAACTGGCACTGCTGCTGAGCAATAACAGCAAAGTCAAACTCAAAGGCGCGTGGGTCATCAGCGTGGGCGATCCGGCCAAGGCCAGCCCTTTGCTGTATCTGCCCTCCCACCCCGTTGCCATCCAGGCCTTCAGCACACGCCAAGTCATGGAAGACTGGCTGAGCGGCCAGGCGCTTGTCCCGACCGGTTTGCCGACCAAGGACCTGCGCTTTGTCTACAGCGCCGCTGCCGATCCAATGATCACGGGCTCAAGCGACCTGTTTGCCGATCGCCCACAGGCTCAAATCAGCGCGTTACGCAACGCCAACCACGGCAAGCCCGGGCTGATGGAGCATGGCGCACACTCGCTTGTTCAGGCAGACCTGCTCGATAGCCAGCGCAGCAAAGCGATCATCGTGGCGTTGCCGCCAAACCCGGTGCCCGCACAACTCGATATCGAAACCGACGAACAATCGCTGTTCGGCAGCCTGCGCGCAGCAATCCCGTTGTCGGTGCGACAGGCGTCGCTCAAACGAGCGCGCGACGCACTCGACGCATTGCTTGAAAACGACGGCAGGGGACATCGTCAGCAAGCGTGCAAAGACGCACTCAAAGCCTTGGAAGCAGCAGAAAAAACCTGCGACACGGCCGCGACGGCCCTGCTGTATCGAGCGCGACCACAGGACCTGAGCACGTTCAATACAGCGTTCAATCAGATTCATCAGGCGCACAAGGACGGCTTGCACGCCGAGGCAACAGTGCAATTGGCACTGGGTCAACTCGATAGCGCTGAGCACAATCTGCTCAAGGCGATTCTGGACACGCCCCTCGCAGCCGAGCGCGACGCTGAGCTCACGGTTGCCAGCCTGACCCTGACAATGACTCAAACGTCTGACCCGACCGCCACCACGCAGACCGAAACACTCAAGGGCCCGCTTGTTGTGATGCGGCAAGCCGCGCTTCTCGACGCAGACTCGACAGGCAGTGTGTTGCTTTACTGGCCCGGCAGTGGCGGCGGCTTGCAACGCTTTGCCAATCGCCGCGAACTGGAACGCGAGGTCTTCAAGATCCAGGAAAAGGACCCCGAACTGACACTGCTGTTGAACCGGATCGACACCGATCCGCTGCACTTGAGCCTTGATGCGCAGATCAGTGAGTTCGAGTCGAACGCCAGCGCACTGCGTGGCCGCAGCGAACACGACGACGAGCTGGAAATCCTGCGTAAACGCACCCTCGCCGCCTTGCAGGTGCCGGTCAATGCCGCGCGCAACCTGACCTTCGCTCATGTGCTGGAGCAGGATCGCAGCGACACGCTCGCCACCCGTCTGCCAGGCTGGCTCAAGCATCTGTCCGAGACAGACCGGGGCACACTCAAGGACCTGATCCAGCGCTTTATTTCGGCGATGCACCGCAGCCATAAACAACTGGCGCTGGCGCTGGAATCGCGAGACGAATTCACCCGCAAACATTTGCTGAAGCGACTGGGCGATGATTTTTCGATCAAGGGCGATTTCGAGGTGACGCTCGACCTGCCCGAGTCTGTGAAATACGAAAAACGCTTCAAGCCCGCCCCGGGACATTCCGGTTATGAACTGGTGATGGTGCCCAGTACCGCCCGCAGCAAAATGACCCTGGTGGAGTTTGCTCAGCTCAACATCGACAACACCCCGTCCATGCAACTCGAACCGCTTTCGTTGCGTTTGAATTTCGTCCAGACCGAAATCACCGCCACCGATGCCACCGAACGCCAGACGCTGGAGGACGGCATTACCTTTGCGTACCTCAAACGTGTCATTCCGGAACTGGATCTGCCCAACGCCTATGAAAAACTCATTCGCGATACCTTCACAGGGTCGGTGGATGAGTCCGCTTATGTGCGCGAACATCGCCGCGAATGCCTGATCGAGCCCTGGCAGGTCATGCTCAGACTGCAAGGTGAATTCGCCCATCTGCAGAAGCAGATCAGCCTGGACGAGTTGCAGATTCTGAAAATTGCCATCGACGCCAACACCGCTGAGGCCTGGCATGCCGATAACAAACGTGTGGTGATCCGCCCGGCCTATCTGAGCGCGGGTGGCAAGGACACGCACAACGAGGGCCCGGCCACATTGTCCGGGGTGACTTTTATTGAAGAGCAAGTCAGCGGCACGACCTTGCTGTATCTGCCCGACAGCCCCGATGAGCGATTCCTGCGCCGTTACGACAACCTGGAAGCGGCCCGCCTGGGCCTGTACACGCTGTGTCAGACAGACAAGTGGACCTCTTATCTGGCCGGCCGGGCATTGCAAGGCACCGTGCGGGCACATGAAGGCCGATTGCGCAGGCCGTGCTCAAGCGTTTTGACGCCATCATCGGCGTCGGCGTGCGCTGGCCGGCCACGACTTCGTTTGCCGCCCACCTGCTCGATGCGCACATGGGCCGATTGATCGAAGCCCATCGTTCGACCTCTCGCTCCAACGATGCGTTGTACATGGAGCGTTATGCCCTGAAAGGGCCGCGAGCATTCAACTACATCAAAATGGCCCTGGGCATGCTGCCTTTCATCGGCACCGCCCTGGCGCTCTACGATGCCTGGACGGCGGCTAATCAGGCCGTGGCGGCTTTTTTGCGCGCAGACGTGGGTGACGGCCTGGCCGAAATCGAGTCGGTACTGGTGTCATTGATTGACGCTGCCATGGATCTGTTGCCCGGTGAAATGGTGTTTTCGGGAGTCTCGCGCGGGGTTCGCTCATTGGTGCGGGCACGCCAGGCCCGAGCACTGGCGACCTCGGCGACGGCGATGCACATGCCTTCGCAGCGCCAGGCCCGCCACTTGATCGCCCGTTTTGCCGGCTACGAGTATCAACGTCCGATTTCCCTGGCCGGGCTGGAGCCGGGGACCAGCGGCCTTTATCGCGGCGTTTACCGCCACGCCGACGGTGACTTCATCGTGCGTCAGGGGCGGATTTATGAAGTTCAGCCCAGCACCGATTCACGCAATTGGCGATTGCGTGGCACCTCGCAAAAAACCTACAAACAGCCCATCGCCCTGGACGAAACCGGCCAGTGGGATACCTGGTTCGGCGTGTATGGCACCACCCTGGAAGGCGGCATGCTCGGCGGCGGCAACGTCGTCGGATATCTGGCCGATGCACTTGATCCGCACTGGCCGGACCCCATTCGACAACGACTGCCGCAATGGTGGGCCAGCCGTACATTTCGCCGACACCATCAATTGACGCAGGCGGTTGACGACCTCGCCGACCAACTCCAGGCCCGGGGAGAGATAAGCGATGCCTTGATCAATAAATACGCTAGCGCCTCGCTGGCGGATCGAGCGGTCCTGCAACCGGCTGTCGAAGCCGCCTGTGTCGGCGATATCCAGTTGGCGAGCAAACGCTATCAGACACTGGTTGACCTGATGCCACTGACCCATGGCAACAAGAAACGAACCCTGATCGAAATGCAGAGCAAGACCGCATGGTTGATCACTGACCGGCACAGGCGCCGCGCGTTGCACCTTTCACACAGAGCCAAAGCCTTGTCAGAAAGAATCAAAGTGCTGAGTGATGCGATGGACGATCTACTGCCCGATACGCTCCACCAGCGGTTGATGATGCTGGAAGAAACCCGCACGTTGCGTGTACAGATGGTGCAATGGCTGGAGCAGATGGAGGCACTCAGGGGGCAAGTCAACCTCTGGTATGACCGCATCCGCGTCAGAGCGGACAAACAAAACATGACGCACTTGGTCGAGGAGCTCAATACCAACCACAGCGATACCAACCTGCTGTATCTGAAAACCGCCCATCGACTGGAAATGGTCAAGAACTATGGCAGCACGGATGATTTGTCGTGGTTCTACCTGTTGGCCCAGGCACGCGAACTTCGCGACGATGTTGACCTGGCTTTGTACACGCAGCACAACCTGCCTAACGTCATTGCGTCACAGGCCGAACGCAACCAGATTCTGCAAAATTGCCTCAACCTGTATTCCCGGTTTCGTCTCGAGATGACGATCTGGACCACCAACTATCCGCAACACTTCCACCTGGATGTGGTTGAACCGCTGCTGAGCGGAATCGAGCGTTTGGGCGACCGTGCCCGCCGGGGCATCATTGATCCCCCTGCACCAAGGCGCACAGGGCAGGTAGTGCAGCGGGTCTTCACCACCGCCGACAATCAGGTGCTTTATGGCGTTGAGCAATGGCATCCGGTGACCCAGGCACGCCAGTACGTGTTCACCGGGCGCGGGGGATACAAGGAAATCTGGGAACAAGGCGCCGACGGCAGAATCCGTCTGACGAACCCGCAAAACATTGCGCCCCCCACACCGCCACAGGTGGCGCTCGCCGTCCTTGTAAGCGATGCGCAACGGCGTCTGGACGCCCAGGCAGCCTACCGGGCCACGGTTGAAAGCAATGCCGATCTGGGCATGCTTCCCGTCGACCTGGAACACATGATGGTCAGTCAGGCCGGCGAGTTGAATCAACGCGCCAACCTGATTCAGGCCAGGTCGGCACAGCACCCGATCATTGAGCAACTGCGCAACAAGGCCGACGAATTGATTGTCACCGGCCGATCCATACGCACCCAGCGATCATTGACCAGCCAGCAGCCTACCGATGGCATGTTGCAGGATCTTATCGATCACGACGTCGTGGAGATCCGCAGGGTCAGCCCCCTGCAGAACCTCACCAAAACCCCGAACAAACCAGATCATATGCAGGAGTACGAGATCTGGGACATATCGCTGGACCCAGCACAATTGCTTTGGTACGCCCACTTTCACTATCGAAGGCCGGGCGTGCCGTTCAGGGATTTCGAAAAAGCGCATTTGAAACTGCCCGAACACCGCTTTGTCACCCGCGCCGAAAACCCCGACCTGCCTGCCGGGCAGATTGGCAGGGGATCGGCCATCCTCGATTACTTTTTGATGCTGCCAGACGTTAACTGACGCGGTGGCAAGGGACGCCTGTGGCGAGAGATCGACTCTCTCGCCACGCAGGCTTTCGATCACCCCCAGCGCTTACGCCAGCCGGGTGCGCAACTGCCGCGCCGCCGCCACCATGTTCACCAGTGCCGCTTCGGTCTCCGGCCACGCCCGGGTCTTCAAGCCGCAGTCGGGGTTGACCCACAACCGTTCGGCCGGAATCCGCTGCACCGCTTTGCTCATCAACTTGACCATCTCGGCGGTGTCCGGCACCCGTGGCGAGTGGATGTCGTAGACACCCGGGCCAATGTCATTGGGGTAATCAAACGCCTCGAAGGCTTCGAGCAGTTCCATGTCCGAGCGCGAGGTCTCGAGGGTGATGACGTCGGCGTCCATGTCGGCAATCGCTTTGATCACGTCATTGAATTCGCTGTAACACATGTGGGTGTGGATCTGCGTTTCGTCCTTGACGCCCGAAGCCGTCAAGCGGAACGCCTCAACCGCCCAGTCGAGGTATTCCTGCCATTGCGCGCGGCGTAACGGCAGGCCTTCGCGGAACGCCGCTTCGTCGATCTGCACGATCTTGATCCCGGCGTTTTCCAGATCCACCACTTCATCACGCAGCGCCAACGCCAATTGCTGCGCCTGGACTTTGCGCGACACGTCTTCACGCGGGAACGACCACATCAGCATGGTCACGGGACCGGTCAGCATGCCTTTCATGACTTTGTCGGTGAGGCTTTGCGCGTAGCTGATCCAGTCCACCGTCATGGCGTGCGGCCGGCTCAGGTCGCCGTAAATCACTGCCGGTTTCACACAGCGCGAACCGTAGCTCTGCACCCAGCCGAAACGGGTGAACAGGTAACCGTCGAGCTGCTCGGCAAAGTACTCGACCATGTCGTTGCGCTCGGCCTCACCGTGCACCAGCACATCCAGCCCCAGGCGTTCCTGCACCTGCACTGCGTGGCGAATTTCACTGCGCATGGCGTCGTGGTAATCGTTGGCCGACAGCTTGCCCTGCTTGAAGGCCTGACGCGCCAGACGGATCGAAGCGGTCTGCGGGAACGAGCCGATGGTGGTGGTCGGGAACGTCGGCAATTGCAGGCGCGCCTGTTGTTTGGCGATGCGTTTGGCAAACGGCGAATGGCGCTGGCTGTCGCTGGCATTGATCGCGTTGATCCGCGCCTGCACCTGGGTTTTATGAATGCGCGGTGATTGCGCACGGCTTGCCTGAATCGCTCGGCTTTGGGCCAGTGCGGTTTGTACCTTGGGCGCTTGCGGGTCGTTCAACGCATCGCGCAAAACGGAAATTTCGCTGCACTTCTGTACGGCAAACGCCAACCAGTTTTTCAGTTCCGGATCGAGCGTGTCTTCACGCTCGACATCCACCGGGCTGTGCAGCAACGAGCAGGAACTGCTGACCCACAGGTTGTCGCCGAAACGCTCCTGCGCCGGTTGCAATTGCGCCAGCGCCTGCTCCAGTTCACAGCGCCAGACGTTGCGTCCATTGACCAGGCCCACCGAAAGAATCTTGTAGGTCGGCAGGCGATCAAGCACCTGACCGAGTTGCTCCGGCGCTCGCACCGCATCAATGTGCAGCCCTTGTACTGGCAGGCCGACAGCCAGACCAAGGTTGTCTTGCAGGCCACTGAAGTAGGTCGCCACGAGTTTTTTCAACGGCGAATACTGAAGGATGTGATAGGCGCGTTCGAAGGCGCTCTTCCACGCTTGCGGCAGGTCGAGGGTGAGGATCGGCTCGTCGATCTGCACCCATTCCACGCCTTGCTCGGCCAGGCGCACGAGGATCTGGTTGTAGACCGGCAGCAGACGCTCCAGCAAGTCGAGTTTGTCGAAATCGTTACCTTTGGCCTTGCCCAGCCACAGATACGTCAACGGGCCGATGATCACCGGTTTGACGTTGTGGCCCAACGCCTTGGCCTCTTCGACTTCATCGAACAACTGCTCCCAGCTCAGCTTGAACTGTTGATCAGCGCTGAATTCCGGGACGAGGTAGTGGTAATTGGTGTCGAACCACTTGGTCAGCTCTTGGGCATATCGGGTTTGGCCGTGTTCGCTACCGCAGCAGTTCGAGGTAGCGCCACGGGCCATGGCGAACAGGGTGTCGAGGCTCGGCTGGCCGTGCTCATCGCGCACGCCGTCGAAACGCTCGGGGATCACGCCGAAGGTCAGCGAGTGAGTCAGCACCTGGTCGTACCAGGCGAAGTCGCCGACCGGCAGCAAGTCGATGCCGGCCGCTTTCTGCAATTGCCAGTGAGTGGCACGCAAATCACGGCCAACCTGGTTCAGCGCGGCCTGATCGAGATCGCCTTTCCAGTAGGCTTCGAGGGCTTTTTTCAGTTCGCGGTCGGCGCCAATGCGCGGAAAACCAAGGGTGTGGGCCACGGCCATGTCGAAGGTGCTCCATGAGTAAAAGATGGCGCCATTGTCGACAGCCAGGCCAACATGAGACAAACTCAACCTTTTCGTGTTGATCACAAGTTTTGTTCATGGAGCCAGCCGGTGCTTGAAATCCGTCACCTCAAAACCCTGCACGCATTGCGCGAGGCGGACAGCCTGGTCGATGCCGCCGACCGTTTGCACCTGACCCAATCGGCGCTGTCCCACCAGTTCAAGGAGCTGGAAGAGCGCATGGGCATGCAATTGTTCGTGCGCAAGACCAAACCGGTGCGTTTCACCAGCGCCGGTCTGCGCCTGCTGCAACTGGCCGACGCCACCCTGCCGCTGCTGCGCGGCGCCGAACGCGACATCGCCCGACTGGCCGGCGGCACCGCCGGGCGCCTGCACATGGCCATCGAATGCCATAGCTGCTTTCAGTGGCTGATGCCGACCATCGACCAGTTCCGCGACGCCTGGCCGGAAGTCGAACTCGACCTCGCCTCGGGCTTCTCCTTCGCCCCGCTGCCGGCCCTGGCCCGGGGTGATCTGGATCTGGTAGTGACCTCTGATCCACTGGACATCGCCGGCATCACCTACGTGCCGCTGTTCACCTACGAAGCCATGCTCGCGGTGGCCAATCAGCACCCGTTGGCGAACAAACCCTACATCGTCCCCGAAGACCTGCTGACCGAAACGCTGATTACCTACCCGGTGGAACGCGACCGCCTGGACATTTTCACCCGCTTCCTTGAACCGGCCGACATCGAACCGGCGCAGGTACGCACCTCGGAACTGACGGTGATGATGATGCAACTGGTCGCCAGCGGCCGTGGCGTCTGCGGCATGCCGCACTGGGCGCTGCATGAATACAGCTCACGCGGTTACGTGAAGGGCAAACGGCTGGGGGAGAAAGGCTTGTTTGCCACGCTGTACGCCGGGATTCGCGCCGATATGCTCGATGCGCCGTACATGCGCGATTTTCTGCTGACGGCCAAGGACACCTCGTTCTCGACGCTGGATGGTGTTAGCGCGGTGCGTTGAATCACCCAACACCAAAAGGAAACCAGTCGGTACTACTTGCTGGTTTCGGCGTTTTTCAAGGTTGTTGTCGCGTCGCCGTCTAACTATGCCGCTCTTTTCTCGGTCTGCTGCTGCCGATCCGGGTTCAACATCACAGTGCCCATCGGCTCCCAGTTTCTTGTCTGGCCAGACC